>JARIAQ010000013.1 GCA_029257775.1 Blautia sp.
AGGAGCTGATGCTGTATATATTGGAGGAAGTATGTTTGGCGCCAGAGCATATGCTAATAATCCACAGCAAGATGAAATGTTAGAGGCAATCGATTACGCTCATCTACACGGGAAACAAATATATTTAACAGTAAATACTCTTTTAAAAAACAAAGAACTTTATGGACAACTTTACGATTTTCTTGCACCCTATTATCAGCAGGGAATAGATGCAGTGATTGTACAAGACTTGGGCGTGTTTTCTTTTTTGAAAAAAGAATTTCCAAATCTTTCAATACATGCTAGTACACAGATGGCTGTCACAGGAGTAGATGGAGCAAAATTTTTAAAAGATGCAGGTATGTCTAGAATTGTAACGGCTAGAGAATTATCTTTAAAAGAAATTCATGATATATATCAAGAAACCGGAATGGAAATTGAAAGTTTCGTTCATGGAGCACTATGTTATTGCTATTCAGGGATGTGTTTGTTCAGCAGTATACTTGGAGGTAGAAGTGGGAATAGAGGGAGATGTGCGCAGCCATGTCGTTTGCCTTATACAGCTTATAAAGATGATCAACAGATTAGCAGAGAAAATCAGCCATATTTGTTGAGTCCCAAAGATATGTGCACCATTGATTTGTTGCCGGAAATTTTGCAGGCTGGTGTATATTCTTTGAAAATAGAAGGTCGTATGAAGCGACCAGAATATGCAGCAGGGGTGACTTCTATTTACAGAAAATATCTAAATTTATATGAGGAAAATTCCCAAAAGTATGAAGTGACATCTGAGGACAGACAGATTTTGCTTGATTTATATCAAAGAGATGGATTTAATCAGGGGTATTATCATGTGCATAATGGAAAAGAAATGATGGCTGTAGTAAATCAGAAAGAACAGAATAAAAAACAGAAAATTGTAGGGAAAAGAAATGAAGTCCTTTTTGAACAGCTGAAAAAAGAGTATTTGGACACAAAAAAGCAAGAAAAAATTAATGGAAATTGTATTCTATTTGCGAATTCTCCTGCTATCTTGGACTTGGATTTTCAAGATATTCATGTTCAGGTTATGGGAGATATAGTAGAAGAAGCGGTTAAGCAGCCGTTATCAGCAGATAGAGTAGAAAAACAGATGCGTAAAACAGGGCAAACTCCGTTTGTGTTTGATAGTTTGGAAATTATGACGGACGAAGGGGGATTTCTTCCTATGCAAAGTATTAATGAATTGCGAAGAAAGGGAATGGAAGAACTGGAGAAAGAGATCCTAATGAAGTATCGTAGGGTTTTGCCTGAAAAAACAGAAAAAAAATCAGAAAAGAACAGGGAAATACCAAGAAAAAATCCAACTTTTTATGCTTCTGTAGAGACAAGAGAGCAGTTGGAAATCGTGCTGAATGAAAAAGAAATTCAAGGTGTATATTGTCATATATCGATGTTTAATAAAAAACAATTATGGAAAGAAGTTTCTGAAACGATGGGGCAGGTTCATGGAAAAGGAAAAGAGTTTTACTTGGCATTGCCTTATATGTTAAGAGAGCAACGGTTTTTGGGCATGGAGCAAGAGTTCTTGAAAATAGCAGAACAATGTGAAGGATTTTTAGTGAGAAATCTAGAGGAATTAGGGTATTTATCAAGGCTGGGATTGTTAAAGAAGGTAGTTACAGATTATTCTATATATGTTTTTAATGATTATGCAAAAGAAATTATAGATGAATGGGGTGTGATGCGAACTACTGTTCCTTTAGAACTTAATGGAAAAGAAATTCATGCAAGAGATAATAAAAAAAGTGAGATGATTTTATACGGTTATTATCCTATGATGATATCCGCTCAGTGTATTAAAAAAACATGTGGAAAATGTGATAAAAAAAGCAGTTTTGTGCAGCTAAAAGATCGTTATGGAAAATATTTTCCGACAAAAACTTTTTGTGATTTTTGTTATAATGTGATTTATAACAGTGTTCCTACAGGAATTTTAGAGGAAGCATCGCAGATTTTGGAAGAAGAATTTGAGTCACTGAGATTGAATTTTACCAATGAGACAAACGAAGAAGTGAAAAGTCTATTGGATACTTTTATAGGAGCATATAGAACAGAAAACAGAGATATAAAAAAGAAAGATTCAAAAGAAATACCAGAATTTACAAAAGGTCATTTTAAAAGAGGGGTAGAGTAGGTGAATAAGTGTTAAATTTAATTATTGAACTTTCAAAATATTTTTTATTAATTCTTATTGTTCTTTATACATTTGAAAGCTTTACTGTATTTAAGTATGAAGACGATTATGACAAACGTTATATTTTAAGGAAGCAGCTTTTGTTAATTGTGTTTTTGGATTTTGCCGCTTTTTTGGTTATTTTTCTGAAAACGGAGAAGGTAGAGATTATCTATCTTTTTAGTGCATTGTTGCTCTATTTAATTGTAGTACAGGCATTATATCGCATTTTCTATAAAAAGGCGTCTATTTTGCTTCTTAATCATATGTGTATGTTGCTGTCTATTGGATTTATTATGCTTTCTAGACTTTCTCCAGAGTCTGCTATACGGCAGTTTGTTATTGTAGCAGTTGCCACTGTGATTGCTATGATTATACCGATTATGATTAAAAAAATGTATTTCCTAAAAAATTGGACTTGGTTTTATGTTGTACTAGGATTAGGTCTTTTGCTTGTTGTTTTGATTTTGGGCAAAAATGTGAATGGTGCAAAAATTAATATTGATTTGGGATTTTTTGTATTTCAGCCATCAGAATTTGTAAAGATTATTTTTGTATTTTTTGTAGCCAGTCGTTTGTATCGAAAAAGTGCTACCTTTAAAGATCATGTGATTACGACAAGCGTTGCAGCCGTTTACGTACTGACCTTGGTGCTTTCCAGAGATTTAGGTAGTGCAGCTGTATTTTTTATTACTTATGTTGTTATGCTTTATGTTGCTACGAAAAAGCCACTTTACCTATTTGCCGGGCTGGGCAGTGGAGGTGGAGCAGCTGTTATTGCTTACTTCCTTTTTTCTCATGTTAGGCAAAGAGTAGTAGCATGGAAATCACCTTTTAGTGTTTATGAAGGACCGGGATTTCAGATTGTACAAGGATTGTTTGCTATTGGTGCAGGTGGCTGGTTTGGTATGGGACTTTGCCAAGGATCTCCAGAAATGATTCCTTTTGTGAAACAGGATTATATGTTTGCGGCAATTTGTGAAGAACTGGGAGGATTGTTTGCAATTTGTTTAATTTTAATCTGTATGAGTATGTTTCTTTTAGTTGTTAATATCTCTCTGCGGATTAAAAAGAGATTTTATAAACTAATTGCATTAGGACTTGGTACAGAATATGCGTTTCAGGTATTTCTTACAATTGGTGGTGTGAGTAAATTTATACCTATGACAGGAATTACACTGCCTTTGGTTAGTTACGGAGGCAGTTCTGTGCTGAGTACTATTATTATGTTGGCAATTATTCAGGGATTGTATATTTTAAGAGAAGATGAGGACGAGGAAATTGAAAGATAAAAATAAAACAAGCGCAAAAAAGCTTCAAAGAGAAGAAGAGACTATGAAGAAAAAGCGCAAAAAAAGAAAACGTTCTAAAAATAAAGAGTATACGATTATCAGTTATTTTTTTGTGGCTATTTTTATATCTTTAATTGGATATATGGTATATTTTAATGTAGTAGAGAGAGAGGATATAATTAGTAGTCCTTATAATACTCGTCAAAATCAGCTGGCTGACAGAATTGAAAGGGGAAAAATTCTTTCCTCTGATGGACAGACACTTGCGTATACAGAGACTGATGCACAAGGAAATGAGACAAGAGTTTATCCTTATGGAAATAAATTTGCCCATGTGGTGGGGTATGATTGTAATGGGAAAAATGGAATTGAGGCGCTTGCTAATTTTTCTTTAATGTCCTCACATAACAATTATATTGAACAGGTAAAAAATGAAATTTTGGAGAATAAAAATCCTGGAGATAGTGTAGTAACTACGTTAAATACAAAGCTACAAGAAGTCGCTTATGATGCTCTTGGTTCTCACAATGGTGCCGTTGTGGTATTAAATCCAAAAACCGGAGCTGTTCTGGTTTCTGTTAGTAAACCAGACTTTAATCCTAATACGGTAGAAGAAGATTGGGATACTTTAGTAAATGATTCTGCCAATAGTAGTCTTTTAAATAGAGTAACCCAGGGGGCTTATCCACCAGGTTCTATTTTTAAAGTGGTAGATGCTTTGGCATATCTTCGTGAGCATGGGACAGTTGAAGGGTTTTCTTATGACTGTAAAGGAAGTATTACTGTAGACAATCATAAAATACCTTGTTTTGGAGGAGAAGTTCACGGTACAGAGGATTTTTCTAAAGCATTTGCAAAGTCCTGCAATACAGCATTTACGCAAATTGGTCTTGATTTAGGAGCTAAAAATTTGAAAGAGACGGCAGAAAGCCTGCTCTTTAACAGTAAGCTTCCTATCCCTCTAGAATATAATAAAAGTAAATTTGAACTAGGAAATACACCTGGAAATCCATTGTTGATGCAGACAGCTATTGGGCAGGGAAATACGTTGGTATCTCCTATGCATATGGCAATGATTACGAGTGCAATTGCTAATGATGGAAAGCTTATGAAGCCTTACTATATTGAAAAAGTTGAGGCAGTAAATGGGCAGACTATAGAAACAACCAAACCTTCTGTTTATAAAGAGTTGATGACTTCGGAAGAAGCTGGAGTATTAAAAACACTAATGGAAGAAGTAGTAAAGAGTGGTACGGCAACAAAGCTTTCTGGAGAAAGCTATTCTGTAGCGGGAAAAACTGGCTCTGCAGAATATACGGGGAATGATGGTAAGATAAAGACACATTCTTGGTTTATTGGATTTTCTAATGTAGAAGATGCAGATTTGGCTATTGCTGTAATTGCAGAGGGAGCAGGAACAGGAAGTAAAGTAGCAGTTCCTGTAGCCCATCAAGTGTTTAATGCTTTTTATTATAATTAGTGGATGTAAATTTCTTGCACCTATAAAAAAAAAGATGTATACTACCAATAAAGAAACACAACGCAGGCATGATGATATGTCTTAAACAGGAGGAAGTGCAATATGATCGAAGCAACGAGCTGTGGCGGGGTGGTAATATATCGGGGCAAAATACTAACCTTGTATAAATCTTATAAGCATAAATATGAAGGGTGGGTGTTGCCCAAAGGAACGGTAGAAAAAGGCGAAGACTATAAGGATACGGCTCTTCGAGAAGTGAAAGAAGAGGCGGGAGTATCAGCCAATATTATTAAGTATATAGGGAAGAGTCAATATAGTTTTTGTGTGCCGGAAGATGTAGTAGAAAAAGACGTGCATTGGTATTTAATGTCGTCTAATAGTTATTATAGTAAACCGCAGAGAGAAGAATATTTTGTGGATTCCGGTTTTTACAAATTCCATGAAGCTTACCATCTGTTGCGTTTTTCAAATGAAAAGCAAATTTTGGAAAAGGCGTATAGTGAATACCTTGATTTGAAAAAGGCGAATCTTTGGGGGAATAGAAAATATTTCTAAGTGAGCATGGGAAAAGAGGACTGTCGTAGGAAGCAACATTATGCTTTTGCGACAGCCTCTTTTTAAAATATAGGAGTGTAAAATATGTTAAACTGGTATAAAAAACTCTATGTTGGCCATAATGCAAAAAAGAAGAAAAGACAGTTGATATATAAGATTAATGTTGGGGTAGGTGTTTTTGATGTGTATTTAATAACATTTGCTTCTAATTCACAAAATCAGCTAGAAATTTTTTCTGCCAATGAGCTAAAGCAAAAAGCAAGAAGAAAATATTGTCCGATGATTATTGGAATATGTTGCGGTTATGAGGAGGCATTAGAGATGACAAGAATGCTAGTAGAAGAAGCTTACAAAGAAACGGGTATTCCTGATGTGAGAAAATGGCTGGAAAATAAAATGAAAGAGGAAGGCAGCAGGTGAGAGTATGGCAGTGGCGCTACATATTCTATTGAGCATTTTAAAAATAGCAGGAATTTTTGGTATAATTCTTTTAGGTATTTTGTTATTGGTCTTAATCTGTTTATTTTTTTGTCCTGTTGTATATCGTGGCTGTGGGGAGAAAAACCAGAACGATATGAAAGGAAGGATAAAAATTTCTTGGTTGTTTCACGGAATTTCGTTAAAAATATGGTATGAAGATGATTTACACTATTCTTTACGCATTATTGGGATTCCAATAGAGCGGATAAGTGCTATTTTTAAAAAGCGGACAGAAAAACAATCTGAGATAAAACAATCAAAAGAGTTTACTACAGTAGAAAAGATAGATATGAAAAGGGAAGTAAAAGAAAATGAAAAACAGCCCTTGAAAAAAAAGAAAGTTTTGGAAAAAAGAAGAAAGCATTCATTTCAGGATTTTCGATTAACATTAAAAAGAATATATGATAAAATAAAAAACATAAAAGAATTTTTAAAATCTGATCAGGTAGGGAGAATAAAAAAGTGGCTAGTAAAGGAAACGAAGGCTTTCATTTTCCATATAAAGCCTAAGAAGTTAAAAGGAACTGTTCAATTTGGGATGGAAGATCCTTGTTTAACAGGTGAAATTTTGGCTATGCTGGGTGTATTTTATCCGTTGTACGGGGAGCACTTTACAATAGAACCTTTTTTTGGAGAAAAAAAATTAGAAGGAAACATAACTTTTCGAGGGCGGATTTATGGTATCTATTTTGCACTTTTAGCATGGCGTGTATTTCAAAATAGAGATCTTCGTTTTATTATTAAAAAAATTAAGTATCTTTAAGGAGGAAACAGAATATGGCTTCAGAAAACAATTTTCAGACAACAGTGGAATCGCTGTTTAAGGGTATGGATAGTTTTATTACAACAAAGACTGTAGTAGGAGACGCAATTACAGTAGGAGAGACTATTATACTTCCCTTGGTAGATGTATCTTTTGCAGTAGGAGCCGGTGCTTTTTCTGGTGATAAAAAGAATAATGGTGGAGGAGGAATGGGTGGAAAAGTTTCACCTAGTGCAGTTTTAGTGATTTCTAACGGTGTAACGAAATTGGTAAATATTAAAAATCAAGATGGTCTTACAAAAATTTTAGATATGGTTCCGGATTTTTTGAATAAATTTTCGGAAGGGAAAAAAGATCAGGAAGTAGAAAAAGAATCTTCTACGCAGGAATAAGAAGAAGCTGCTACAGGTAATCTGTGGCAGCTTCTTGCATATACTATAAAAAGAGAAAAGAGAAGGGAAAAGGTATGGGTCGTGTATGCGGGCTGTTTTTATTCGGAATAGGGATTGGGGTATTTTTAGCGCTTATTTTTCCAAAATCTCTTTTTATGGTAATGATAGCAATATTGTGTTTACTGATAGGATATAATTTATTTTGCGGATGTTCATAAAAATAAAACAGACCTTGTCAATAGGACAAGGTCTGTTGATGTGTCAATCAGTAATTAAGCTCTTTCAACTTTACCGCTTCGTAAGCAGGAAGTACAAACATACATTTTTTTTGCGTTTCCGCCTTCTGCTTTAACTTTTACAGATTTAATGTTGGATTTCCACATTTTGTTTGATCTTCTATGAGAATGGCTCACGTTGTTTCCAAAATGAGCACCTTTTTCACAAATTGCGCACTTTGCCATGGTAGCACCTCCTTAGAAATATAATAAGTCTGTATAACAAACTCACAACATAGCTTATTTTAGCAGATGATATTTGTTTTTGCAAGTAAAATTATAAAAAAATTAAATTATTATTTCGTTTTTGGAAAAGATATGTTAGAATAGCATATATAAAAAAGTATGGAGGTATCCGTGCATGAATGGATTTGTTGATACAGGATTAGGAAAAATTACAATTGATACTGATGTAATTGCAACTTATGCAGGTAGTGTTGCAGTGGAATGTTTTGGAATTGTGGGTATGGCTGCTGTAAGCATGAAAGACGGCCTTGTAAAGCTGTTAAAAAAGGACAGCCTTAAACACGGCATTAATGTCATGATTGCAGATAATAAGATTACACTGGAGTTTCATGTTATTGTAGCTTATGGTGTGAGCATTTCTGCTATGGCAGACAATTTAATTAGTAATGTAAAATACAAAGTAGAAGAATTTACAGGCCTGACTATCGAGAAGATAAATATCCTTGTAGAAGGCGTAAGAGTAATTGATTAATAAGGAGGAAACTTGTTTTGAATACCAATACCGTTGATGCGAAAATGCTTAGCCGGATGTTCCTTTCCGGAGCAAAAAATCTGGAAGCAAAGAAAGAGTGGATAAATGAATTGAATGTTTTTCCTGTGCCAGATGGTGACACAGGAACCAACATGACACTGACCATTATGGCGGCAGCGTCTGAGGTAAGCACATTATCAGATCCTACTATGAAAACTCTGGCAAAAGCAATATCTTCTGGTTCTTTAAGAGGAGCAAGAGGAAACTCCGGTGTTATTCTTTCACAGCTTTTAAGGGGATTTACAAAAGCAATTGAACATCATGAATACGTAGATGCCATGGGATTTGCAAAAGCTTTTGAAAAAGGTGTGGAAACTGCTTATAAAGCAGTCATGAAGCCAAAAGAAGGTACAATCTTAACTGTGGCAAAGGGAGCAGCTGTTAAAGCTTTGGAGATTGCAGAGCATAGTGAAACTTTAGAAACATTTTTTTCAGATGTAATTGCAGAAGCAGAGACAGTTTTATCAAGAACTCCAGAAATGCTTCCTGTCTTAAAAGAAGCAGGTGTAGTAGATTCTGGTGGACAGGGTCTGTTAGAAGTGTTAAAAGGTGCTTTTGACGGATATATGGGTAAAGAGATTGATATGAATTTTGAAAGACCAGCCCATGCAGTAGTCGGGAAACCAGTGACTGCAGAAGAAAGTGATATTAAATTTGGTTATTGTACAGAATTCATTATTATGTTGGAAAAAGAATTTTCAGAAAAAGATGAAGAAAGATTTAAAGACTATCTGTTATCCATTGGTGATTCTTTGGTAGTAGTAGCAGATGATGAAATTGTAAAGGTGCATGTACATACAAATGCACCTGGTGATGCGATTCAAAGAGCATTGACTTATGGGCAGCTTTCCAATATGAAGATTGATAATATGCGTTTGGAGCACCATGAGCGTTTAATAAAAGATGCGGAGAAAGTGGCTGCACAACAGGCAAAAGCAGAGCCGAAAAAAGAGGTTGGTTTTATTTCTGTATCAGTAGGAGAAGGTATGGGAGACATTTTCCGTGAATTGGGAGCAGATTATCTTATTGAAGGCGGACAGACCATGAACCCAAGTACAGAGGATGTACTTCAGGCAATATCTCATGTAAATGCTAAAAATATATTTATTTTCCCTAATAATAAAAATATTATCTTGGCTGCAAATCAAGCAAGAGATTTGACAGAAGATAAAAATATTATTGTTATTCCTACTAAGACCATTCCACAGGGTATTACCGCATTGATTTCCTATGTACCGGATAAGACGGTAGAGCAAAATGCAGAGGAAATGTTAGAAGCTATGACACATGTAAAAACAGGTCAGATAACTTATGCGGTGCGTGATACAAAAATTGACGATAAGGAAATTCGCCAAGGCGATATTATGGGTATTGGTGATAAAGGGATTTTAGCAGTAGGACAGGGTATCGAAGATATTACAGTTGAAACTCTAAAAGAGATGGTAGATGAAGATACAGAAATTATCAGTATTTATTACGGTTCTGATGTTACAGAAGAAGATGCAGAGCAGTTATGTGAGCGCTTGGAAGAATTATATCCTGACTTTGATGTGGAGATTAATCAAGGCGGACAGCCAATTTATTACTATGTAGTTTCAGTAGAATAAGGGATTAACAGAGAAGCTGTTGAGGTTGTTGCACTTCATGCGATAGCCTTAACAGTTTTTTCTTTATGAGGATTTTTAAAATGAGAGAACAGGAAAGCATCCGAAGTATAAAAGGGATTGGAGAAAAAACAGAAAAACTTTTGGCAAAATTAGGAATTACTACTGTGGGAGATTTTCTAAGATATTATCCCAGAGAATATGATGAATACACAGAACCCATAGGAGTTTCTCAAGTGACAGTGGGGAAAAAGTGTGCAGTGATTGGGAGAATTGTTGGAAAAGTAGGAGTGAACAGTACAGGAAGATTCGTTATAGTTACTGCTAGTTTGAAAGAGGAAAATTCTGTTTTACAGCTTACGTGGTATAATATGCCATTTTTACGAAATACATTACAATCTGGTGGGGTTTATGTTTTTAGAGGGATGGTAGTGAATAAAAATGGTCGCAGCATAATGGAACAACCAGAAATCTTTGGGAGAGAAGATTATAAAGAATTACTTCATAGTCTATATCCTATTTATGGTCTTACAAAAGGGCTTACGAATAAATTTATGGTAAAAACTATGCATCGGATTTTGGAAAATAAAGAAATTATTCAGGATTATTTACCTGAAGAGTATAGAAATAATTATAAATTGGCAGAATATAACTATGCAATTTCACAGATTCATTTTCCAAAAGACAGAAAAGATTTACTTTTAGGTCATCGCAGATTAGTATTTGATGAATTTTTACTTTTTATCCTTGCTATTCGAATGATGAAAGAAAAAACACAGGACACACGGAATTCTTTTCAGATTAAACCTGTATGGGATACAGAAAATATTATTGATGCATTACCTTTTCCTTTGACAAATGCACAAAAGAGAGTATGGAATGAAATTGAAAAGGATATGACGGGACATACATTGATGTCTAGGCTAGTACAAGGAGATGTGGGTAGTGGAAAAACCATTATTGCATTTTTGGCTATGCTTCTTGCGGCCTTTAATGGGTATCAGGCAGCTCTTATGGTGCCTACAGAAGTTTTGGCAAAACAGCATTACAAAGAAATGGAAAAACTGTTAGAGCAACACAAACTTCCTTTAAAAGTAACTCTTTTAACTGGTTCTAATACAGCCAAAGAAAAGAGAGAACGGTATGCACAAATTGCTTCTGGGGATGTCAAACTTATTATTGGAACCCACGCTTTAATACAGGAAAAGGTAGAGTATGACAATCTAGCTTTGGTAATCACAGATGAACAGCATCGCTTTGGCGTTCATCAAAGGGAGGATTTATCGAAAAAAGGAACTAAACCGCATGTGTTAGTTATGAGCGCTACACCAATTCCAAGGACATTGGCAATTATTCTCTATGGAGATTTAGATATTTCTGTAATGGATGAATTACCTGCTAAGAGATTACCGATTAAAAATTGTGTGGTAGATAATTCTTATCGTCCCAAGGCATACCACTTTATTCAAAAGCAGGTGGAGGAAGGTCATCAGGTTTATGTAATATGTCCAATGGTAGAGGAAAGCGAGGGGCTAGAGGCAGAAAATGTAATAGACTATACACAGATTTTAAAGGAGGCATTACCACCGAACATTGTTGTTGCATATCTTCATGGAAGGATGAAGGCAGTAGAAAAAAATAAAATTATGGAGGATTTTGCTGAAAATAAAATACAGGTATTAGTGTCTACAACAGTCATTGAAGTCGGTGTAAATGTACCAAATGCCACAGTTATGATGGTAGAGAATGCAGAACGTTTTGGTCTTGCTCAGCTTCATCAGTTAAGAGGACGAGTAGGGCGAGGAGATGCTCAGTCATATTGTATTTTTGTACAAGGTGGGAAGGATGTACAGACAAAGGAACGCTTGGAAATTTTGGTAAAATCCAATGATGGATTTCAAATTGCGAGTGAAGATCTAAGGTTACGAGGTCCAGGAGATTTTTTTGGTATTCGTCAAAGCGGATTAATGGAATTTAAAATTGCGGATATATATCAAGATGCAGATATTTTAAAAGAAGCCGGCGAAGTAGCAGGAACTATTTTATCGTTAGATATGGATTTATCGCTACCTCAGCATGCAAGATTAAAGGATAGATTGTTATCCTATAGTAAAGAAAAAATGGAAATGCCGGGAATATAAAAATTTTATAATAATAAAAAAGAGATTTCTTCTTTTTATTTTATAAATAAGCAGAAGAAATCCCTTCGTGTTTATATTTTACAAATGATTTTTAGATACTAGAACTGCTGTGGAGTTCCGTTACCAGACATCTGACGTTCCTGAGATTCGATCATTTTTTTGACCATATAACCACCAACGGAACCATTCTGTTTTGATGTTAAATTACCATTATAACCATCTGTAAGAGGAACACCTAATTCGTTAGCAACTTCGTATTTAAAACGATTTAATGCTCCTTTGGCTTCTGGTACAACAGCTTTGTTTGAAGAATTATTGTTAGACATTTTTATTTCCTCCTTTGAAGTTTAATTTTTGTTACAATGCTATTATGTGATTTAAAAAAAATTTTACACTAGAAGTTCTTTCAAGTTTTGACAAATTATGTGAATTGTATTACAATAAATGCTCAGGTTTAAAATTCAGAGTCACTTTTTTTTGTGAAAATATACAAAATTTGTAAAAAATGTATAGAATGATAAAAAATAATTGCAAAAAGTTGGTGCTTTTGCTATAATGGACTCTAGGATACAAGAGAGCCAGATGGTTTAATTAAATTAAAATAAATAAGGATTGATGTGAATGAACGTTGGAATTATAGCGCATAACAGTAAAAAAGCTCTGATTGAAGATTTTTGTATTGCTTATAAAAATATTTTAGCAAAACATGAAATTTATGCAACAGGGACTACAGGACGTAGAATTGAAGAGGTGACAAATTTACGTGTCCACAAATTTCTTCCCGGAGGGATGGGGGGAGACAAACAGTTTACAGAAATGATTGAGCGTGGAGATATTGATATGGTAATCTTTTTTTACAATCCAGCAATGATTGATGGGACTGAACCGGATGTTTATCAGATATCTGGTTGTTGTGATCAGTACAATATTCCTATTGCGACTAATATTGCAACAGCAGAGTCGCTGATATTAGGATTGGAACAGGGGGATTTGGATTACCGTCTAAATCGATAGAAGATACTAAAAAAGGAAAAACAGCTTATGAGAGTTATTGCAGGAAGTGCCAAAAGTATGCCTTTGAAAACTATTCCAGGTTTGGAAACAAGGCCTACTACAGATAGAGTAAAAGAGACCTTATTTAATATGCTTCAACCATATTTGTGTCAATGCCGCTTTTTAGATATTTTTGCAGGGAGTGGCGCAATTGGAATAGAAGCTTTAAGTAGAGGTGCACAGTGGTGTGTTTTTATTGAAAAAAATAAAAAGGCAGCAGCGGTGATAGAGGATAATCTGAAGTTTACTAAACTAATAGAGAAAGCGGATGTATGGTGCAGGGATGTGTTGCAGTCAATCGTTTTATTAGAAGAAGAAGTTCCCTTTGATTGTATTTTTATGGATCCGCCATATAATCAGGAATTGGAAAAGCGAGTTTTAGAACTTTTAAAAGATGCTAAGTTTGTAAATGAAGATACCATAATCATTGTGGAAGCGTCTTTAGAAACAGATTTTACTTATTTGCAGGAATTGGGATTTTCCATTGATAAAATAAAAAAATACAAGACAAACCAACATATTTTTCTTAGAAAGGCATAAAAATGGTACGAGCAATTTATCCGGGAAGCTTTGACCCGGCAACTTATGGTCATTTGGATATTATAAAAAGGGCGGCAAGCTTATTTGATGAAGTTATTGTAGGAGTTTTGAATAATTCTGCAAAAAGTCCGTTGTTTTCTGTGGAAGAACGTGTTAATATATTAAAGAATGTAACAGAAGATATTCCCAACGTAAGAGTTCAGGCTTTCGATGGGTTATCTGTTAATTTTGCACGAAGCTGCGAGGCAAAGGTAATTATCCGTGGTTTAAGAGCTTTTACAGATTTTGAATCGGAATTACAGATGGCGCAGACAAACCGCGTGTTGGCAACGGATGTGGATACTATGTTTTTGACTACCAGCCTTCAGTATGCGTATTTAAGTTCTACTACATTAAAGGAAGCAGCGTCTTTCGGTGCAGATATTTCAAATTTTGCGCCGGATTTTGTAGTACAACAAGTGGAGAAAAAATACAGGCAGAGGCGTATGGGAAAAGAATACAATAAGGAGAAATAAAAGATGAGCAGCAGAATTGAACAGATTATTGAAGAAATTGAAGAATATGTGGAAAGTTGTAAATATCAGGCATTATCTACGACAAAGATTATTGTAAATAAAGAGGAAATTGAAGAGTTATTAAGAGAACTTCGTTTAAAAACTCCAGATGAAATTAAAAGATATCAGAAAATTATCAGTAACAAAGATGCTATTTTAGCAGATGCACAGGCAAAAGCAGATAATATTATTGAAGATACCAAAAAGCAAGTGCAGGAGATGGTGAAAGAGTCTGAAGTTATGCAGCAAGCTTATGCACAGGCAAACGAAACAATTAATACGGCTAATCAGCAGGCACAGGCAATTATTGATGCGGCTACTAATGATGCAAATACATTGCGTTTAAGTGCGGTATCCTATACAGATGAAATGATGGCAAATATGGGACAGCTTGCTAGTAACATGTTAGAAGACGCCGCAGCAAAATACAATGACTTTGTTCAGGCTTTGCGTAACTCTTTGGAGGTAATTAATCAGAACAGAGCTGAGTTATCTCCTCAGCTTGTTCAGAATAATGAAACACCTGCGCAGGAAGAAGAATCTGTGTCTTCTTATCAATCAACTGATTTAGCTGATGATGACGACTTAGATGATGATTTTGACGATTTTGATTAAAAAAAATGCCAGAGAAAAAGTGCAGACAAAACTGCAAACTTTTCCTTTCAAGTAGGAAAGAAATGGCAAATCTGTATTAGCAAGCATAGACTTTGTTTGTGCAGCTACACTTAATCCGCCAAAGGAAGTAAAGGCAAGAATAAGAGGGTAAAGAAAGTCAAAGTTCCAAGGAGCTTTTGATAAAGCGGCATTTCCCGTGGAGATTTCCGTAATACCTTGCAAGAGATAGTTGATTGTAGGGAAAGAGTGGAAAATAATGTTTAAAAATCCTTGAAGAATAGAAAAGATCAGAATATACCCTCCTAGTTTTGTAATTGTTTCAAAACCGTTCATAATAGAGGTATCCAGAATTTTGCCGAGAAAGTCAGAATTGGATATCTCTTTTTTCTTTTTTTCTGTGGTTATAAATTTGTTGTACTTTTTGGGGCGAAATAGTAAAGAACATAAAAATCCAGAACTATAAAGGGTAAAATACGTAGGTAGAATTAAATTTGTATTATTAAAAAGGCCTACACATAAATAGGAAGATAAGAAGGATGGCCCAGGGAAGCAGGCGAAGGTTAATAGATAAGAAGCTTCTTGCTTTGAAATACGCTGCTTTTGATATAAATCTGCCGTTATTTTTGCTCCCATAGGATAACCGCAAAAAATCCCTATAAATAGAGCATACGCTCCTGAAGGTGATAGGGCAAAAGCTTTTTCCCAAAATTTTTTTGGTGTTTCGAAAAGTTTGTCCAGTACTCCTGTCTGAATGCAAATATTGGATAAAATCATAAAAGGCAAAAGAGAAGGCAAAAGAGTATAAAACCATAACATTAATCCTGCCTTTGCATAGGAAAGTGTTTGGGATGGAAAAAGTAAAAGGAAAAATATGAATACAAATAAAATAAAAGGAAAAAATTTTTTTATCATTGTAAAATCCCAGAGTTTTTATCTAAAATATATGTGGAAAAAAAATGAATATTCAATTTTTTTTGAAAGCTTGCTATTTTTAAAGATGTATGTAAAAATGGAGAAAGAAAATAACAGGAGGAAATAGACATGGCAGTATTAGAACATTTACAGCCTGAAAGGGTATTTTATTATTTTGAGGAAATCAGTAAAATTCCTCGTGGATCTGGTAATACAAAGGGAATTAGTGATTATCTGGTGAATTTTGCTCATTCTCATAACTTACGTTGTATACAGGATAGTGACAATAATGTAATTATTTTTAAAGAAGCTTCTAAAGGGTATGAAAACGCACCTACTGTTATGCTTCAAGGACATATGGATATGGTTTGTGAAAAAACCGCAGATAGTAGTCATGACTTTACAAAAGATCCTTTGCAGCTTCGCGTAGAGGGTGATTTTCTTTCTGCAACGAATACAACTTTAGGTGGTGATAATGGAATTGCAGTTGCTTATGGATTGGCAATTATGGAAGACACCACACTCTTACATCCTGCACTAGAGTTAGTAATTACAGTAGATGAAGAAATTGGCCTTTTGGGAGCAACGTCTATTGATACGACTCCTTTAAACGCAAAATATTTAATTAATCTGGACTCTGAAGAAGAAGGATATATTTGTGCGGGATGTGCAGGTGGTATGACAGCAGTTTCAGAAATCCCTGTTCGGTATCAGGAGTATACAGATTATAGATGGAGAATAAAGGTATCTGGGCTTTTGGGTGGACATTCTGGTGCGGAAATTGATAAAAATCGAGCAAATGCTACCTTGCTTTTGGCACGTTTTCTCCATGAAGGAAAAGAAATTGCAGAGTATTCTATTGCAGAATTATTTGGAGGCCAGAAAGATAATGCCATTCCAAGAGAAGCTGAAGCTTTGGTATTGGCTTCTAAGGAAGATGGAGAGAAACTTATAGCTTATGCAACAGCTTACACAGAAGCACTGAGAAAAGAATATGCGGGAAGCGATGAAGGAATTGTAATTACAGTAGAAAGCGAAGAACAGGGTACAGAGCCAGTGCTTCATCCTGTAAGTGAAGAAAAAATTTTGTTTTTCTTATTAAATTATCCAAATGGAATTCAGAAGATGTGTGGTTTTATCGATGGCTTAGTAGAAACTTCCTGTAATGTAGGAATTACAAAACTTACACCTGTCGCTTTGAGCTGTTCTGCCAGTGTAAGAAGTTCTGTTGGTACAGCGAAGAAAGCTCTAGCAGATAAGATTGCATATCTTACTGAGTTTTTAGGTGGTACATTTACTATAGAAGGGGAATATCCTGCTTGGGAATTTAAACAAGATTCTAAACTTCGTCAGGTTTTGGTAGATGTATATCAAGAATTATATAAAAAAGATCCTATTGTTAATGTTATTCATGCAGGTTTGGAATGTGGTTTGTTTTACGAAAAAATTGAAGGATTGGATTGTGTATCAATCGGACCTGATATGCAAGATATTCATACTTCGGAAGAAAGACTTTCAATTTCTTCTGTAGAACGTGTATGGGAATATCTTTTAGAGGTTTTAAAAAGAATAAAAGAATAATGTCATAATTGCCTCCGTTTGTGCATAAGATGATATGTAATGGTAAGACTGTAGTTGCCAAAATATCTTATGTATAGACGGAGGTTTTTGTGCTAAAAAGACTGCTGTTGTTATGTGTGCTATTATTTTTGAATATAGGGATTACAGGAGAATTAAAGGAAAGGGTATCTTTGGATGAACTAAGGCTAAGGGGACTTCCTGTGGAAAAGATGAAAGGGATGGGAATATCCAAAGAGGATATGGAAAACTATCTGATTTTTTGGAATGATTTAAAATGTTTTCCTGTTGCAGGGTCGGTTCATGCACAGACGGAAAACTTTTCTTATGAAAATAGCTGGCATGAAAAAAGACATTATGGAGGAGAACGTCTTCACGAAGGATGTGACATTTTTCCGGAAAATGCAAAGATAGATTATTATCCGGTTTTAAGTATAACAGATGGTACAGTGGAAAAAATTGGATGGCTTCCTATGGGAGGTTATCGTGTGGGTATTCGAAGTCCTGGAGGCGGGTATTTTTATTATGCACATTTATCATCTTATTCTCAAGATTTTTGCGAAGGTAATAAGGTGAAAGCGGGAGAAGTTTTAGGATTTTTAGGAGATACAGGGTATGGAGAAGAAGGAACAAGGGGAAAATTCCCTCCTCATCTTCATTTGGGAATATATATATCTACAAAAGAAGAGGAGGAATATTCTTTAAATCCTTATCCGGTGCTACAGTTCTTACAGGAGAGGCAGAAAAATTTTTTCTATTAAAAAGAAAAAAAGTATGCTATACTTTAATGATAGTTAAGGAGTAATGTTTTATGGAAATACGTTTGTGGCGTGAATTGCTCATTCCTTATGAACTTGCAGTGAAAGATTTGGTTATGAAATTTAATCTGCTAAAAAAAGAACATAGAGAGAAAAATCTTTATTCTCCTATTGAACAGGTAATTGGTCGTGTGAAATCTATTAACAGTATTTTAGAAAAGATGCAGGATAAGCAGATTTCTTGGAATGAATTAGAAGATAGAATTGAAGATATTGCAGGTGTGCGGATTATTTGTCAATTTTGTGAAGATATTGAAAAAGTAGCAGAATTAATCCGAAACCGCAGTGATATGAAAGTGCTGGAAGAAAAGGATTATGTGACACATGGAAAGAATAGCGGTTATCGAAGCTATCATATGATTGTGTCTTATTGTGCAGAAACTTTGGCAGGGAAAAAAGAAATTCATGCAGAAATTCAGATACGGACGTTGGCAATGAATTTTTGGGCAACGATAGAACACTCTTTACAATATAAATATAAAGGAAATGTGCCTGTAGATCTTGCAAATAGATTAGCAAAAGCAGCAGATTCAGTATTGGAACTAGATGAAGAAATGTCTCTTGTACGTAGTGAGGTTATGGATGCACAAAAGACAATGCTTCATCAATCTAATTTGGTGGCAGATATTTTAAATAATATAGAAAATCTCTATTATTATGCAAATCGAAGTGTGGCAGGTGAAATATTGCAAGAATTTTATCAGTTGTATCAAGAAAAAAATTGTAAAAAGTTAGAATATTTTTACAGGGAACTGGATTCTCTTGCGGAAAGTTATCATGCGCAGGCATTGACATATGAAGATATATAGAATAAAGGAAAGAGAAAAATGATAAATTTACCAAAAGAATTCGAACAAGAAATGCGTAGTTTATTAGGAATAGAGTTTGAAGAATATAGGAAAACATATGAGAACCCTGTTCGCCAGGGCTTGCGATTTAATCCTTATAAGTTGACAAAGTCTTCATGGGAAGCGATCATGCCTTTTAAGAAAGAACAGATTCCTTGGGTGGAAAATGGATATTATATTCATACTGGAGAAATGGAGAAAAATCCTGCAAGACATTCGTATTATTTTGCAGGACTTTATTATCTCCAGGAACCAAGTGCTATGACTCCTGCTAGTCGTTTGGAGATAGAACCTTATGATAAGGTGTTGGATTTATGTGCCGCACCTGGCGGAAAAGCTACGGAGTTAGTTGGCAGGTTACATGGGAAGGGGATTTTGCTGGCCAATGATTTAAGTAATAGTAGAGCAAAAGCTCTTTTAAAAAATCTTGAACTTACTGGGGCACCAAATTTTTATGTAACCAGTGAGGAACCAGCTAAGCTGGTAAAACATTTCTCAGAATTTTTTGATAAAATTTTAATTGATGCTCCTTGTTCAGGAGAAGGAATGTTTCATAAGGAGCCTAAAATGGCAGAATATTGGTTGGAAAAATCTCCTGATTATTATTCTGAAATTCAAAAAGAATTGATTATACAAGGGGCTCAGATGTTAAAACCAGGAGGAAAAATGCTTTACTCCACTTGTACTTTTTCCACAAAGGAAAATGAGGAGACCATTGCTTATTTGTTAGAGCAAAGGGATGATATGGAAGTTATTACCCCATTAGGATATGAGGGCTTTTCCGAAGGAATTTGTATTGAGGGAAAGAGTCAGGAGATATGCAAACAATTAAAACAATGTGTTCGTATTTTTCCACATAAAATGGGCGGAGAAGGACATTTTATGGCATTAATTCAGAAAAAAGAAATTAGCGATGAAAAGAAAGAAATCAAGGAGACTGCTGCACAAAAAGGAGAAAAACTAGATGCTTGTGTAGAAGAATTTTTAAAATTGGTATCTTTTGATTTTTCTCATGGTAGGATGAAAAAAGAGAAAGATAAACTTTATTTTTTACCAGAAAATGTGGAAATGCCGAAGCTTCGCTATTTACGTACAGGACTTTATCTGGGAGAAATCAAAAAAAATCGTTTTGAACCTAGTCAAGCTTTTGCAATGGCATTGTCACCAAATACTTTTCATTCTTGTGTTATGCTTTCTTCAAATGATATTCGTACGGTGAAATATTTAAAAGGAGAAACCATTGATATTTCAGACTTAAAATCAGATCAGGAAAAAGGTTGGCAATTGGTTTGTGTAGATGGTTTTTCTTTGGGATTTGGAAAGTTAAACCGAGGAATTTTGAAAAATAAATATTATGCAGGCTGGAGAATGCAGTAATGGGAAAAATGAGATTAGATAAGTATTTAGCTGATATGGGACAAGGTACCAGAACAGAAGTGAAAAAGGCGATAAAGAAAGGTAAAATTTTGGTTAATCAAGAAATAATCAAAAGTCCTGAATATAAAATTGATGTGCAGGCAGATATTGTTTTGATAGAGGGGAAAAGAATTGTTTATGAAGATATGGTGTATTATATGTTAAACAAACCCCAAGGAGTCATATCTGCAACAGAGGATAGAAGAGCAAAAACAGTTTTGGATTTGATTGAAGATAAGAAAAGAAAAGATTTGTTTCCGGTAGGACGATTAGATAAAGATACAGAAGGCTTATTGTTGATTACCAATGATGGAGAATTGGCTCATCAGTTACTTACCCCGAAAAAACATGTAGATAAAAAATATTTTGTTCGATTAAAAACTCCTTTGTCAGAAGAGAGTAGAAATCATTTAGAAGAAGGTGTTGATATCGGGGAAGATAAACTTACTATGCCTTCTCAGGTATTCTTTCTGAATGAAGAGAAAAACGAGGTAGAGATTATTATCTGCGAAGGGAAATTTCATCAGGTAAAAAGGATGTTTCAGGCAGTAGGAAATGAAGTAATATTTTTAAAACGATTATCCATGGGAAGTTTGGTTTTAGATAAAACACTTCAGCCAGGGGAGTATCGTTTGTTGACATCAGAAGAGATTGAGAGGTTAAAGAAAAATGCTTGAGAATATAAAAGCAGTGATATTTGATTTAGATGGAACATTGGTAAATTCTATGTGGATGTGGAAAGCTATTGATGTAGAGTATTTGGAAAGAAAGGGAATTGATGTACCTACGGATATCCAGGCATTTCAAGAAGAACTAGAAGGTATGGGATTTACGGAAACAGCAATGTTTTTTAAGAAGAGATTTCAAATTGAAGATTCTTTGGAAGAAATTAAAAAGACATGGGTTTCTATGTCAGAAGAAAAATATTGTAATGAAGTTCCATTAAAACCGGGTGTGAAAGAATTTTTAGAAGAACTGGAAAAAAGACATATTCGTATTGGGATTAGTTCCAGCAACAGTCGAAAATTAATTGAAACAGTTTTAAAAGCACATCATATTGAGAAGTATTTTGATTGTATTACGACTTGTTGCGAAGTGCCTAACAGTAAGCCTGCACCAGATGTATATTTAAAAACAGCGGAAGGACTACAAATTGCACCTGAAGAGTGTCTTGTTTTTGAAGATGTTCCTATGGGTATTATGGCTGGAAAAAATGCGGGAATGCAAGTATGTGCTGTTGACGATGATTATAGTAAAAGACAGGAAATGGAAAAGCGCAGACTTGCAGATTATTACATAGAGGATTATTATGAGGTATGGAATTTATGAGTACAAAATTTTTGCCTGTAACTAAAGAAGAAATGGAAGCTAGAGGAATTTGGCAACCAGATTTTGTCTATGTTTGTGGTGATGCTTACGTGGATCACCCTTCCTTTGGAGCTGCCATTATCACAAGACTGTTAGAAAGCCGTGGTTATTCTGTAGGGATAATTGCACAGCCTGATTGGCGAAAAAAGGAAAGTATTGCAATTTTTGGAGAACCTCGATTAGGTTTTTTAGTTTCTGCTGGAAATATGGATTCTATGGTTAATCATTATACTGTAGCCAGAAAACATCGAAAGCAAGATGCGTATTCTCCTGGAGGAGAAATGGGATTGCGTCCAGACAGAGCAGTGACAGTATATAGTAATTTGATTCGCCAAACGTATAAGCATACACCAATTATTCTGGGCGGAATTGAGGCTTCTTTGCGAAGATTAGCACATTATGATTACTGGTCTGACAGTATGAAACGTTCGGTTTTAATGGATTCTGGAGCAGATTTGATTTCCTATGGAATGGGAGAAAGAAGTATTCTTAAAATTGCAGAAGCATTGGATCAAGGATTTCCTGTAAGTTCAATTACTTTTATCCCAGGGACAGTTTATAAGACCAAAACAATACCCAAAGAAGGAGTGATTCTTCCTTCTTATGAGAAATTAAATGAAGATAGAAAGGCGTATGCTGATAGTTTTCGTATACAATATGAGAATACAGATGCTTTTTCTGGAAAAGTTCTTATAGAGTCCTATGGGAATAGAGGATTTGCAGTACAAAATCCGCCGTCTAAACCTTTAAATCAGAAAGAGATGGACGAAATTTATGACTTGCCTTATACAAGAACTTACCACCCTATGTATGAAAAGAGAGGAAAAATCCCAGCAATCGAAGAGATTAAGTTTAGTATTACCAGCAATAGAGGGTGTTTTGGAGGTTGTAATTTCTGTGCACTTGCATTTCATCAGGGACGAATTGTGCAAACTAGAAGCCATCACTCCATGATAGAAGAAGCAAAAGCTTATGTAAAAGAAAAAGATTTTAAAGGTTATATTCATGATGTAGGAGGACCTACAGCAGATTTTCGTCATCCAGCCTGTAAAAAGCAAGAAACAAAAGGTGTATGCACAAATAAGCAATGTTTATTTCCAAAACCCTGTAAAAATTTAGTGGCAGATCATAAAGATTACCTGGAACTTCTTCGGAAATTACGGGAAGTGCCAGGAGTGAAAAAAGTTTTTATACGATCGGGTATTCGTTTTGATTATGTTTATGCAGATTCTTCCTCGGAATTTTTAGATGAATTAGCGAAATATCATGTTAGTGGACAACTTCGTGTAGCCCCAGAGCATGTATCTGATGAAGTGCTGTATTATATGGGTAAACCGGAACATTATATCTACCAGCAATTCTTAAAAAAATTTGAAAAAGCAAATGAAAAATCAGGGAAAAAGCAATATGTAGTTCCTTATTTAATGTCCTCTCATCCTGGATGCACGTTAAGAGAGGCTGTAAAGTTGGCCGAATATGTACGAGATATGGGTTTTATACCAGAGCAAGTACAAGATTTTTATCCAACTCCATCTACCATGTCTACCTGTATGTATTACACGGGTATTGATCCACGAACAGGCAAGAAAGTTTATGTACCTAAAACTACAAAAGAAAAATCTATGCAGAGAGCTTTGCTTCAATATAAAAATCCAGAAAATTATGAATTAGTTAAAGAAGCATTACTCTTGGCAGGCAGAAAGGATTTAATTGGTTTTGATAAGAAATGTCTGATACGGCCAAGAAGCATGGCAAATAAAGAGCAAAATAGAAAGAAACCTTTAGCAAAGAAAAAGAAATCCATTCGAAATGTACATAAAAGAAAGGGATAATCTATGGAAATTGCAATAGTTACAGGGGCTTCTTCTGGTATGGGAAAAACATTTACAAGGCAGATTTCAGAGAAATATAAGGAAATTGAGGAAATATGGGTAATTGCCAGAAAAAAAGATAATTTAGATTATTTGAAGAAAGATGCTTCTAGACTTCGAATCTTTCCCATGGATTTAACTGACAGGAAAGCGTTAGAAAAATTCCGATGTCTTTTGGAAAGAGAAAAACCATGTATTCAAATTTTGGTAGAAAGTGCAGGAATGGGAATCCAAAGAAAGGTAGAGGATACGACAGTGGAGGAGCTGTGTCAAATGACAGAATTAAATTGTACATCAATGACGGCTTTTTTAGGACTTTGTCTTCCCTATTGTAAAAAAGGTAGTCGCATTTTATGCCTTTCTAGTGGTGCAGCTTTTATGCCACAACCTGGTTTTGCAGTATATGCGGCTTCTAAGGCTTATGTATTACATTTTGCAAGAGCATTAAGAGTAGAGCAAAGAGGTAGAATTACCGTCACCGCAGTATGTCCTGGACCTGTTGATACTCCTTTTTTAGAAAAAATGGGAGGAAAGGAAAATATGCCTTTTTACAAGAAACCTTTTATTGCTTGTGCAGATGATGTTGTGAGAAAGGCATTAAAAGACAGCGAAAAAGGAAGAGATATTTCTGTATATGGTTTTTCTATGAAAGTTCTACGGGTATTATGCAAAATTCTACCCAGAAAACTTATGATGTATTTTATGTGAAAAAGAAATCTCTAAGGAGCGATGAAATGAAAAATATAAAAAGGAAAATACAAAAAGGAGATTTTGGTTACATTAAAAGCCAGCAGAAAAAGCGCATCTTTTATACCTTGCTTGCTTTTATACCACCGTTGGTGATGTTTTTGACAGGACTTCTTATATATGGAGAAAGAAAAAACGTGTTTACAGTATTTGCCGTAGTTGCATGTTTGCCTGCATGTAAATTTGCAGTTGGTATGATTATGATGCTTATGCAAAAGCCTATGAAAGAAAGGGATTATCAGGAGATTGAAAAACATAAGCATGAATTGGTATGCGGTTATGAGTTTGTTGTTTCTGCTTATGAAAAGCAATCGTTTTTAGATTCCATTGCAATTTGTGGAAATACAGTAGTAGGTTACACTAGCAGGGAAAAAACAGATACGCTATTTGTAGAAAAACATATTCAAGATATTTTAAGACAGAATGGATTTTATGTCAGTGTAAAGATTTTTAGAAAATTAGGAGATTATACGAAGCGTCTGGAAACTATGTGGGAACATCGAGATGTGCTGGAAAAGGATATTAAATTTAAGCCAGATTCAGACGAACCTAAACTTACAAGAAACGAAAAAATAAAAAGGGTAATTTGTGCAATTTCCCTTTAGGAGAAATGATGAAACAGTTATTGGTAAAAGAATTGGAATGTGGTCAAAGATTTGATAAATTTCTGGGGAAATATTTAAAAGAAGCGCCTAAGAGCTTTATTTATAAAATGCTTCGAAAGAAAAATATTACATTAAATGGGAAAAAAGCCACAGGAAATGAAAAATTGCAGTTAAATGATGAAATTAAATTATTTTTATCAGATGATACAATCCAAAAATTTTGCGGGGAAGAGAAAAGTAGTAGTGAAATTGATTTGGACATTGTTTATGAAGATAGTCAGATTCTCTTTGTAAATAAACCGGCGGGAATGTTATCTCAGAAAGCTGAAAAACAGGATACATCTTTAGTGGAATATATTACAGGATATTTATTAAAAAATAAATTTTTAACGAAAGAAGATTTAAGAACTTTTCGACCAGGGGTGTGTAATCGTCTAGATAGAAATACTAGTGGTTTGGTGGCAGCAGGAAAAACCGTTCAGGGCCTGCAGGAAATGTCAAAATGGTTCAAGGAAAGAAATTTACATAAATATTATCTGACACTGGTAAGAGGAAAAATTGAAAAGCCTGCTCACATTAAAGGATATCTTTGGAAAGATGAGAAGAAGAATATGGTGATGATTTGCCAAAAACAAAGGGAGGGAAGTCTTCCTATTGAAACCAAGTATGAGCCTTTGGGAATTTCTAAAAATGGAGACACTCTTCTAAAAGTGGAACTTTTAACTGGACGTTCCCATCAAATTCGAAGCCATCTTGCAGGAATTGGCCATCCGGTTATTGGAGATTGGAAATATGGGGAGAAAGAGAAAAATGAGTGTTTTCGAAAAAAATATGGAGTTGAATATCAATTACTTCATGCATGGATATTGAGTTTTCCAGAAACAGAGGGAATTTTAGAAGAACTGTCGCTAAAGACTATCATAGCTGATATACCTGAAAAATTCCAAAGAGTTTTAGAAGGAGAAGGGCTTGCAAAATATGTAGTAGAGAAAAATAAGGGAGATGTTAAAAAACATGAATAAACCAGTTGTAAAAGATTCGATATGGAAGGAATTGTGGGAATATATTAAGATGATTATTTTTGTGGTTGTAGTCGTGTTAATTATCAATAATTTTTTGTTGATCAATGCCAGAGTTCCGTCAGAATCTATGGAAAAAACGATTATGACAGGGGATCAGTTTTTTGGAAACCGTTTGGCATACTTATTTGAAAATCCAGAACGTTATGATATTGTAGTTTTCAAATATCCAGACGATGAGAGTCAGTTGTTTGTAAAAAGAGTCATTGGACTGCCGGGAGAAACTGTAGAAATTAAAGATGGAAAAGTTTATATCAACGGTTCTGAAAAACCTTTAGATGATAGTTTTACACCGGAGACACCTATTGGGGATTATGGTCCTTATGTGGTGCCGGATGAGTGTTATTTTATGCTAGGAGATAACCGTAACCATTCTGGAGATTCTCGTTTTTGGAAACAACCTTATGTCAAAAAAGATAAAATTATAGGCAAAGCTATATTCCGGTACTTTCCGGGGATTAAAATACTAAAATAGGGGAGAGAGCCATGGCAACTTGGAATTCCAGAGGACTTCGAGGTTCTACTTTGGAGGAATTTATTAATCGAACCTGTGAGCAATATAGAGAAAAGGGACTGGCGCTCATTCAAAAAGTGCCAACTCCTATTACACCGGTACGTATTGATCAACAAAGCAGGCATATTACATTGGCATATTTTGACCAGAAAAGTACCGTAGATTATATTGGAGCAGTGCAAGGAATACCTGTTTGCTTTGATGCAAAAGAATGTAATAGTGATAATTTTCCGTTGCAGAACATTCATACCCATCAGGTAGAATTTATGAAAGATTTCGAAAAGCAACAGGGGATTGCATTTCTGATTTTATATTTTTCTCATAGAGATGAAGTCTATTATATGCCCTTTGTAGAGATGTTGAAATTTTGGGAAAGAGGAAAGCAAGGTGGAATAAAACATTTTAAATACACAGAACTTTCACCCCAATGGTTTTTAAAAAAAACAGGGAATATTTTAGTTCCTTTTTTGGAAGGAATACAAAAAGATTTACAACAAAGATAAAGAGTAGCTAAATGAAATGATATGATTCCTCTTAAGTAGACAAGGTAAACAACTAAAATCTACTTAAGGGGGATTTTGTTATATAGGAGATATATATACGAAAAGAAATTATATATTGTATGTGACTGTTCTTTTGTTTTTTTATTAGTACAAAAACGTTGACAGGAAATAGGTATTGTGGTAGAATTCAGTGGAAAAGTGAAATTTTTAACGAATTTCATTGCTGATTTAAAGTGATATTTCTATACTACGAAAAACAATAGGAGTGATGCGTAAAATGAAGAACACACACAGAGATAAAATTGTAGTTATTGGTGCCGGAAATGTAGGAGAAGCTATTGCTTATACATTGATGGTTAGAAAACAGGCAAATGACATTGTCTTGATTGATGTAAATGAAGATAGGGCAAAAGGTGCTGCGATTGATATTGCCCATGGTACCAGCTTCCATAGGCAGGTATGGGTAAGACAGGGCGGTTATGAAGAATGCAAGGATGCGCAAATGATTATTATCACAGCAGGAATTGCAAGAAAACCAGGGCAGACTCGTCTGGAACTTGCAAAGACAAATGTGTCCATTGTTCGCAGTATTACAGAAAATATTATGAAATATGCAGAAAACCCACTTCTTTTGGTGGTATCTAATCCAGCAGATATTATTACAAAAGCCGTTCAAGAAACATCCGGACTTCCAGCAAAACGTGTAATTGGTACAGGTACTTCCTTAGACACAGCAAGATTTCGTTATAATATAAGTACAAAACTTCATGTAAATGTAGAAGATATTCAGGCTTACATTGTAGGTGAACATGGAGATAGTCAGGTTGCAGTATGGAGCTCTGCTATGGTAGGTGGATTTCCATTGGAAGATTATGCAGAACAGGTAGGAGTTACACTTGACAAAAAAGAAATTGCGGAACATACTAAGAATGGCGGCGCAGAGGTTATTGGATTAAAAGGGGCAACATTTTATGGAATTGCTATGTCCGTTTCAAATATTGTAGAAGCAATTATGAAAGATGATAGTGCGATTCTCCCAGCTGCACATGTTTTAGATGAAAGCTTTGGTGAATGGGCAGGAGTTGCAGTTTCCTTACCATGCCGTATTGGTTGGGAAGGTGTTGAAGCGTGTTTGAGAATACCAATGGATGAAGAAGAACAGACAGCCATGAATAAATCTGTAGCAATTTTAAAAGATTTCTGGGCACAGGTAAAAGAACAATAAAAGGAGATTATGACAATGGACAAAAAAGAATTTGCGTTAAAACAGCATGAAGACTGGAAAGGAAAAATTGAGGTTATCAGCAGAGCAAAAATCCAGACACCGGAAGAATTAGCGGTTGCTTACACACCGGGAGTAGCGGAACCATGTCTTAAAATTTCAGAAGATGTAGATTTGTCTTATAAATATACACGCCGCGGAAATATGGTAGCTGTAGTAACAGATGGAACAGCGGTTCTTGGTCTTGGAGATATTGGACCAGAAGCAGGTATGCCAGTAATGGAAGGAAAATGTGCATTATTCAAAACTTTTGCAGATGTAGATGCATTTCCATTATGTGTACGTTCCAAAGATGTAGATGATATTGTAAAAACAGTAAGCTTATTAGCAGGAAGCTTTGGCGGAGTAAATTTAGAAGATATTTCAGCTCCTAGATGCTTCGAAATTGAAAGAAAATTAAAAGAATGCTGTGATATTCCAATTTTTCATGACGATCAGCATGGAACAGCAGTTGTAACAGCAGCAGCTTTAATTAATGCGTTAAAATTAGTAGGAAAAAATCTAGAAGATATTAAAGTAGTTACTTCTGGGGCAGGAGCAGCAGGTATTGCAATTATTAAACTTTTAGTAAGTTTGGGACTGAAGAATGTAGTAATGTGTGATCGCCAGGGCGCTATCTATAAAGGAAGAGAAAACTTAAATACAGAAAAGATGGAAATGGCTGAAATCTGTAACCAGAATATGGAAAAAGGCACTTTAGAAGAAGTGTTAAAAGGTGCAGACGTATTTATTGGTGTATCAGCACCAGGTACGGTTACAGAAGAAATGGTTAAAAACATGGCTGAAAATCCAATTCTTTTCCCAATGGCAAACCCAATTCCTGAAATTATGCCAGAATTAGCGAAGAATGCAGGAGCAGCAGTAGTCGGTACTGGAAGAAGCGATTTCCCAAATCAGATTAACAATGTTTTAGCTTTCCCTGGAATTTTCCGTGGAGCTTTAGATGTTCGTGCAAAAGATATCAATGACGAAATGAAAGTTGCAGCAGCTTACGCAATTGCAAACTTAATTGAAGAAGATAAATTAAGTGCAGACTATATCATTCCAAATCCATTTGATGAACGTGTAGCACCAGCAGTAGCAAAAGCAGTAGCAGAAGCAGCAAGAAAAACTGGTGTAGCAAGAATTTAAATTTCAACCTAAATATAAAAAGAAAGAGCTATTAAATGAAATCGTATCTTATTTCATTTAATAGCTCTTATTTCGTTTGAGTATTATTTCTGTTTATGATAAAATATTTTTATAAAGTGTTCGATACTTGATTGGGGAGGGTGAAAATGGAGAAGCTAAATTATAAGAGAACTTTTTTTATTGGGCTTGCATTTTTGTCTATTTGTGCATTTTGGCAGATGTATGACAATGTTATTCCGTTGATTTTGCAAAATACGTTTCATTTAAATGAAACTTTTACAGGGGCTATTATGGCTGCAGATAATATATTAGCAGTTTTTTTACTTCCATTTTTTGGAACATTATCGGATAAAGCCAATACTCGTCTAGGTAAAAGAATGCCGTTTATTCTGATTGGAACTTTTGTTGCCGTCTTATTTTTAATGATGATTCCTTTTGCAGATAAAAATAAAAATTTTCTAGTATTTGTGACATGTTTAGCTGTTTTACTTGTGGCAATGGGATTTTATCGTTCTCCAGCAGTGGCATTGATGCCGGATTTGACACCAAAGTCTTTGAGGAGTAAAGCAAATGCAGTTATTAATTTAATGGGAGCTATTGGAGGTGTATACACACTTCTTCTTATTCGTTTATTAGTAAAAGACGGTATAAGACCAGATTATACAGCAGTTTTTGCAGGGGTTGCTTTTCTGATGACAGTTTCTGTAATTTTATTGGTTTTTACTGTAAAAGAAAAGAAAATTGCGGCTGAAATTGCAAAAGAGGAGATGGAAGAAGAAAAGTTTATAGGAGAAGAAGTAGTCATAAATACGAAAAAGTTGCCTAAATCAGTAAAGAAAAGTCTATATATGATTTTACTCTCTATTTTCTTCTGGTTTGCGGCGTATAATGCAGTTACTACAGCCTTTTCCAGATATGCAGTAAAAGTATGGGGATTGGAAGGTGGAGGATTTGCTGATTGTTTGATGGTAGCTACAGTAGCAGCAATTTTCAGTTATATTCCAATTGGAATGATTTCTGAGAAATTTGGGAGAAAGAAATGTATTCAGGGAGGGCTTGTACTTTTGTTTATAAGCTATTTATCTGCTACATTTTTCCCAGTATATCATCCCGCAATTAACATTGGATTTGTATTAATTGGAGTTGGATGGGCATCGATTAGTGTCAATTCCTTACCTATGGTAGTAGAAATCTGTTCTTTGGGAGATGTAGGAAAATATACAGGAGTGTATTATACTTTTTCTATGGCGGCACAGATTTTTACACCTATTTTTTCTGGATTTTTGATGCAACATATTTCTTATCGTGTACTATTTCCTTATGCTTGTGTTTTTACAATTTTAGCAATGATTACCATGTGCATGGTACAACATGGAGATAGTAAGCCACAGGGAAAGAAAAAGGTATGGGAACATTTTGATGTGGAGGATTAAGGTATGAAAATGAAAACAGTAGCAGCGATTACCGGTGTTTCTTATTTAGGACTTGTAATGCCAAGGGTATTTCGAAGAGCTAAGCAGGAGAAAAAAGTGTATTATGCTCATAGAGGACTGCATTATAATGCAGGAAATGCTCCAGAAAATACTATGGCAGCCTTTGAAAGAGCAGTAAAAGCAGGATATGGAATTGAATTGGATGTACAAGTTACAAAAGATGGAAAGGTAGTAGTTACCCATGATTTTCATTTGAGAAGAAACTGCGGGATTGATAGAGAGGTGGATGAATGTACTTATGAGGAGCTTTGCCAGTATCCCGTATTTTTCTCAAAGGAGAGAATTCCTTTGTTTACGGATGTATTAAAATTGGTAGATGGTAAAGTGCCACTGATTATTGAACTAAAATATAAAAAAGGAAGCAAAATTTGTGAGAAGACAGATGCAATTTTGCAGAATTATAGGGGTGAATATTGTATTGAATCGTTTCATCCACAGGTTTTATTGTGGTATAAGAAAAACAGACCGTGGATATGCAGAGGACAGCTTTCTATGAATTATCAAAAGGAGGAAGGCTGGCATCACCCACAATATTATATTATGCGACATTTATTGTTGAATTTTTTGACAAAACCGGATTTTATTGCGTATGATTGGAAGGGAAGAAAGGGAATTTCTTTGTGGATATGTAGAAACCTTTTTCAATGTCCGGCTTATGCATGGACCATTAAGAGTAGAGAACAGTTAAAAACAGCAGAAAAATATTTTGATCACTTTATATTTGAAGGTTTTAGACCTTAGAAGGGCTTGGAGAAATTATGGCAAAAAAAGTGTATGCAGTAAAAAAAGGGAAGAAAACAGGTATTTTTGCTACATGGGATGAATGTAAAGCAAATGTGCATGGGTATCCTGGCGCACAGTTTAAAAGTTTTACCACAAAAGCAGAGGCTGAAGCATACTTAGACAATAATTCTATAGGAAATGGGTCAGCAGACATAGAGGAAGATGCTTGTATTGCTTATGTAGATGGAAGTTTTGATATAACGCAAAAAGCATATTCCTATGGATGTATCTTACTTTACCAAGGGCAGAGAAAGGAAATGAGTAAAGCTTTTTTTAACACAGAAGATGTAAGTATGCGAAATGTGGCAGGAGAGTTGGAGGGAGCAATGGCTGCCATGGAATACTGTGAAAAAAATGGCATTTCCAAACTGCACTTGTATTATGATTATCAGGGAATTGAGTCTTGGGCAACAGGTGAATGGAAGCGGAATAAACTGGGAACCATTCGTTATAAAACTTTTTATGATAGCTTACAAAATGTACAAGTTGTTTTTCATAAAGTAAAAGGTCACAGCGGAGTGGAGCTAAATGAGGCAGTAGACCAGTTAGCAAAGGCTGCGTTGGGAATCGTATAGTTTTTTTGATAATTTTTTGCTGGTACTCATGCTTGGGAAAGTATGAGTACCAAGCTTACAAACAGGCATAATACCAAGGAGGGAATTTGTTAGAAACATTTCATCAAATTCTTCAATATCTTTTGGCAAGATGACTTCTTCTTTTATAAAATAGGTAGAATAAAGGTATTCCCGTATAATGCCGGGAAGCATTCCGCAGGATAGAGGAGGCGCTGTTATTTGGTCATTTTTTATAAAAAATATGTTAGTGGTAGCACCTTCTGCAATTTCTCCCTTTGTATTTAAAAAAATGGGTTCTTGAATACCTAATTCCTTTGCATGACGTTTTTCTATAATACAATCACCATAATTTAAAGTTTTGTGGTAAGTAAAAGGAGATGTTTCATTTCTTCTTACACTGGAAAAGTCAGTGGAAAATCCTTTTTCATAATCTTCTTTTTGATAATTGTTTTTTCGTGTCGTAATGAGAATATTTTTTTCAGAAACAGTAATTTTTAATACATTTCTTCCTTCTTGCATTTCTTTTTGAGCAAGAGTCGAATTTACTTTTTCTTCTAGCTTTGAAAAATCAACAGATAGGTTTAAAAATTTCAAAGCTGAGAATAGTCGTTTATAGTGCTGATGCAAAAAATGTGCAGTGCCATTTTCTACAGAAATAGTTTCAAAAGCGCCTAATCCAAAATAGTATCCCTCATCTGGTATAAACATTATTTTTCCTCCCATAAAGCTTCTAAAAGAGCTTTTGCTTTTTGCAGAGTCTCTTCGTATTCGAATTCTAAATCGGATTCACAGGTAATTCCCCCTCCCACACCGAGAAAATATTTCTTGTTGCGATGTACAGCAGTGCGAATAATAATATTGAAATCACAATTACCGTCAAAAGAAAAATATCCCATAGATCCGGTATACAAATTACGTCTATCATGTTCTAGTTCATCAATAATTTCCATAGCGCGTATTTTAGGTGCACCTGTAATAGAGCCTCCTGGAAAAGCAGCTTCAATTAAATCAAAAGTATGGAGTTCTTGTTCTAATTTTCCTATAATGGTAGTAACTAAATGGAAGACAGTAGAATAAGCCTCTACTGCAAAATGTTCTGTTACTTTTACGCTTCCCGGTTCACATACATGGTTTAAATCATTTCTTTCCAAATCTACAATCATTAGGAGTTCACTGCGGTCTTTAGAGGAATTTTTTAGTTCTTCTTTTAGCATTATATCTTCAGCGGGAGTTTCGCCACGCTTTCTGGTGCCTTTAATCGGGCGTGTTTCAATGAGATGATCTTTTACTTTTAGAAAGCGTTCTGGAGAAGCGCATACTACCTGAAAGGTATTACATTGAAAAAAACCACCAAATGGTGAGGGATTGTGGGTACGCAGATAGCGGTATACATCGTAAGGTGCTTTTTTACTTTCTATAGTAAGTTGCTGTGTCATATTGGCAATGTAAATATCTCCTTCAATAATATAGGAAATCATTTTATCAATCGTTTTTTTGTATTCATCTTTGGTAAAATTTGGAGTAAATTCAGCAAGAGAAAATTGTTTTTCAGGTTTATTATAGGAATGACATTCATGTATTTCTTTTGCCAAATCTTCGATGGCAACATCTGGATTTTTTGTTTCTCCTCTTGCAGTAATATAAAGAGATTTTTCTACTTTATCATCAATAATTAAGATGTCATAGAAGACAAATAGTGCATCAGGAATAGGAAGTTTTTTTGGATGACGACTGGAAATATGTTCGAATTTTCGACCATAATCGTAGGAAAAATATCCCAGAGCGCCAGCAATAAGAGGAAGTGAGGTGGGATTTTCTTCTTGATATTTTTGAAGATATTTTCGCATACCTTCTTCAAAAGTTGTTTCCTGAGGGACATTATTTTTGTAGAAAACACCATCATATTCTTTTAAAATAAGGTAAGGATTAAGACCGATAATGGAATATTGTCCCATGGTATTTTCCAAAGAAGAATCTAAAAAAATTGCCATATTTTTCTCTTTATATTTTTCAAAAATATCTTCAGCTTTTTTATAAAAATTTAGTTTTTGAATTTTAGTATGCATTGTGTTCTCTCCATTTTTTACATATTTTCGTGAAGTTATGAAGCAATTCATGACCATATTCTGTTAGAACAGCTTCTGGATGAAATTGTACTCCGTAAATTGGAAATGTCTTGTGGTGTAATGCCATGATAACACCATCTTCAGAGAAAGCATCGATTTCTAGACATTCTGGGAAAGAATAGTTAGAAACAATGAGAGAGTGATATCTAGTTACAGAATAGGTTTTTGGGAGATTTTGGAATAGTCCTGTTTGATTGTTCTGTATTTGTGTGACTTTTCCGTGCATTGGTTTTATTCCTTTTTCTATGGAAGCACCAAATGCTTCTCCAATAATTTGATGTCCCAGACAAACTCCTAAGACAGGGATTTTTCCGGCTGTTTTTTCTAAAATCTCTTTGCAGTTTCCGCAGTCTTTAGGACTTTTAGGACCAGGAGATAAAATTAGACCTTCTAGGCTTTTGTTGGTTAAGAATCTTTCAATTTCAGATATTGTAATTTTATCATTGCGTATTAACAGAACTTTTTCGCCACATTCTTTCAGATAGCATGCTAGATTGTAGACAAAAGAGTCATAGTTATCAATCATTAAGTACATTGTTTCCTCCTATACAATAAAAAAAGACAACCAAAAAAGGTTCATTCTTAATAGAACCTTTTTTGGCAGTCTTCCATAGATTGGGCACACCTAATATTTATTTTTTTCATTGTATCATGGATTTTTTAGAATGTCCATTAATTTTTACGTCAAAAAGTCTATAAATTTCAAAAAAATATTGAGATTATTGTGAAATAGGTCTATAATGAGTCATAAAAAAGAGAAGATCCAGATAGGAGCAGATATGAACTATAGAGAAGCAAGAGTATATTTGGATGCAATTTCCAAATACGGAAGTGTACTTGGCTTGGAGAATATGAAAGCGCTGTTAGACAGACTTGATAATCCCCAGAAAAGTTTGAAATTTATTCACATTTCCGGAACAAACGGTAAGGGAACAGTGCTGGCATATTTGTCTACGATTCTGCGCAAAGCAGGATATCGGACAGGTAGATATATTTCTCCCACACTTTTTTCTTATCGAGAGAGAATTCAAGTGAATGAAGAAATGATTGAAAAAGAGGCTTTGGCACGACATGTAACAGCAATTGCAGTTGCAGTAGATGATATGAAGAAAAAGCAAATAGGGGTACCTACTGCTTTTGAAGTCGAAACGGCCTTGGCTTTTTTATATTTTAAGGAAAAAAAGTGTGATATTGTAGTCTTGGAAACAGGGCTTGGTGGAGCTTTGGATGCCACAAATATTATTCAGACCACGCAGTTGGAGGTCATTACCCCAATTAGTATGGATCATACAGATGTGTTAGGGGATACATTAGGAGAAATTGCTGTTCAGAAAGCAGGTATTATTAAACCTCATACAACAATGGTCACGGCTGTCCAGAAAGAAGAAGCACGAGAAGTACTTCAAAAGGTTTGTAAAGAAAAAGAAAGTCAATTTTGTGAAGTTGAGACAAAAGAAATTAAAGATATACATTATGGATGTATTCAACAGAGTTTTTCTTATAAAAACTGGAAGGATGTAGAAATTTCTTTGGCGGGAGAATTTCAGATACAAAACGGAGCATTGGCTTTAGAAGCTGTGAATCAGCTTCGTAAAGATGGAGTTTCGTTATCAGATGAAGCTGTATACGAGGGAATGAAAGAGGCAAAATGGGCTGGAAGATTTACGGTGATTTCACAAAATCCAACGATTATTTTGGATGGTGCGCATAATCCTCAGGCGGCAAAAGCTTTGAAAAAATCTTTGGAACTATATTTTAAAGGGAAAAAGCTTTATTATGTTTTTGGGGTTTTCAAGGACAAAGATTATAAAAAAGTAATTGAAATTACAGCACCTCTTGCAGAGCATATTATTACTGTGGAGACACCAGACAATCCTCGAGCGTTATCAAAAGAGGTCTTAAAAAACGAGGTAGAAAAAGTAAATGTTTCTGTGGAAATAGGAGAGAACATAGAAACAGCGATTAAGAAGAATTTAAGCTATATGGGAGCCGAGGATGTGTTGGTTATTTTTGGCTCCTTATCATTTCTTGGAATAGCAGCCAAGGTGATAAAGGATGGAGGAAAAGAAAATGGATAAGAAGAAAATTGAGGAAGGTGTAAGGCTGATTCTAGAAGGAATTGGGGAGGATATTCAACGAGAAGGACTTTTAGAAACACCGGATCGTATTGCTAGAATGTATGAGGAGTTAGCAGCGGGTTATACGGATGATGCAGCAGAGCATTTAAAAAAGAGGTTTCATGTAGATAACAATGACTTGGTATTAGAAAAGGATATTCCTTTTTATTCTTTCTGCGAACATCATATGCTTCCTTTTTATGGTAAAGCAGCAGTTGCGTATATTCCCAATGGAGAAGTAGTAGGATTAAGTAAAATTGCTCGTACTTTGGAAGTTTTTGCAAAGCGTTTTCAACTTCAGGAACGTTTAACAGCACAGATTGCAGATGTATTTATGAAAGAATTAAAACCCCACGGAGTTATGGTTTTGATTGAGGCAGAGCATATGTGTATGACTATGCGTGGAATAAAAAAACCGGGGGCAAAGACTGTAACGGTAGTTACACGAGGTATCTTTAACGAAAATGAAAAGCTTCAAAATCAATTCTATAGAATGTTGGAGCAGCGATAATATGGAACGTATTAATGAAATTTCTGATCATCCTTTATGGAGATTACATATTACACAGCTAAAGGAAGTAGAAAAAAATAGAATTTTTTGCAAACATGGGATTGAGCATTTGCTAGATGTGGCGAGGATTGCATACATAGAAAATTTGGAACAGAATTGTGGTATTTCAAAGGAAATAATTTATGCAGCAGCGCTGCTTCATGATATTGGAAGATTTTTGCAGTATTCTCAAGGAATATCTCATGAAGAAGCAGGGGTAAAACTGGCAGAAAAAATATTAAAAGACTGTAGTTTTAATCAAGAAGAGAGCAAGGAAATTATATCCGCGATTGCATCTCATAGAAGAGTACAAACAAAACAAGAACAAAATCTTGCAGGATTGATTTATAGAGCAGACAAGTTGTCCAGAATGTGCATATTTTGTCCTGCTTTTTCAGAATGCAACTGGTCTGAGGAGAAGAAAAACAAGAAAATAGAAATATAAAAGTAAAGAGGTATTGGGAAATGATGAAAATAGGAAATCGCTTTTTTGATGTAAAAAATGATTGTAATATTATGGGAATTTTAAATGTAACACCAGACTCTTTTTCAGATGGCGGAAGATGGAATAATCTGGAAAAGGCTAAGCAGCATGTGGCAGATATGATTGAAGAAGGGGCAGGAATTATTGATGTGGGTGGAGAATCTACCCGACCTGGACATGTGCAAATTACCATACAGGAGGAAATTGAACGTGTTGTTCCTATGATTGAAATGATAAAGGCAAACTTTGATATTCCTGTATCTATTGACAGTTATAAAGGGGAGGTTGTAGAATCTGCATTAAAAGTAGGAGCTGATATGGTGAATGATATATGGGGATTAAAGTATGATAAAAAAGTAGCACAGTTAATTGCACAGTATCATGTTCCATGCTGTTTGATGCATAATCGAAACAACACAGATTACAATGATTTTATGAAAGAAATGTGCGAGGATTTAAAAGAGTCTGTAGCCATTGCAAAGGATGCAAATATTCCAGATGAACATATTATTTTGGATCCTGGAGTGGGATTTGGAAAAACATACGAACAGAACTTAATTGCTATTCACCAATTAGAAAAACTGAAAGAAATAGGGTATCCTATTTTGCTTGCTACCTCTAGGAAATCAGTAATCGGACTGACTTTAGATCTTCCTTCTGATGAACGTATAGAGGGAACGCTTGTGACTACTGTTATGGGTGTTGAAAAAGGAGCGGCTTTTGTTCGTGTACATGATGTAAAAGAAAATTTGAGAACAATTCGAATGACACAGTCAATTTTAAAGGAGTGTAAAGCGTAATGAAATATGATGAGATCCATATAGAAGATCTGGAAATTTATGCCAGACACGGTGTATTCCCTGAAGAAACAAAGTTGGGACAGCGTTTTATTGTGTCTGTAAGTTTATATACAAATACTAGAAATGCAGGGACAAAAGATGAGCTTGAATGTTCTATTGATTATGGTTCTGTAAGTCATTTTATCACAAAATTTATGCAGGAAAACACATATAAACTGATTGAAGCAGCAGCAGAAAATCTGGTAGAGGCATTGTTGTATCAATATCCTTTACTTGCAGGTGTTACCTTAGAATTAAAAAAACCATGGGCACCAATTGGTCTTCCGTTAAAGTATGCATCTGTAAAAATTAATAGATTTTGGCATAATGCATATTTAGGTATGGGATCTAATCTTGGTGATAAAAAGGCTTATTTAGATGGTGCAATAGAAGCTTTAAACAAAGTAAAGGGTTGTCAGGTAGAAAAAGTATCGAACTATTTAGTAACAAAACCTTATGGTGGTGTAGAACAGGATGATTTTTTAAATGCCTGTGTACAAATAAAAACTTTATTTTCTCCAGAAGAACTTTTAGATGTGCTACATGAAATAGAAAAAGAGGCTCATAGGGAAAGAATTGTGCGTTGGGGGCCTCGTACTTTGGATTTAGATATTTTATTGTATGATGATGTGGTAATGGAAACGGACGAGTTGATTATTCCTCATATTGAAATGCATTTACGGGATTTTGTATTAAAACCTTTGAGTGAAATTGCACCAAATTTGCGTCATCCTATTTACAGGAAGACGGTTCTGCAGATGTTGGAGGCATTACAATAGAAATTTTATAAAAGGAAGGAAAACAGAAATGTTACTAACGAACTATGTAAGTGCAATGGAATGTTGGAAAGGACGAGTAGATAGTACTTTAGATTATGATGCTTTTCGATGGCATCAATGGGTACAACCTTTGGATTTGAATCGACAGGAGAAGATACCAGAAAGTAAGCTTGCTTTTGCTTTTATTGGATTTTGCAGTGAGCAAGGTGTAAAGCGAAATAAAGGTCGTGTGGGTACTGCTCTTGCACCAGATTTTATCAGAGGTCAGATGTCAAATCTTCCATGTACTTTTTCTCAAGAAGTTAAATTTTACGATGCAGGTAATATTTTATGTGATGAAATTTCTATGGAAGAGGGACAGCGACTTTTAGGTATAGCAGTAGAGAAAATTTTAGAGTTGAAATTATTCCCCATTGTGTTGGGAGGGGGACATGAAACTACTTTTGGACATTTTCAAGGACAAATGGCAGATTTGAAAAAAGAGAGCAGTACTCTTAATATGGGAATTATTAATTTTGATGCACATTTTGATTTGAGACCTTATGATAATGGACCGTCTTCGGGATCTATGTTTCGTCAGATTGCTGATATATATAAGGAAGAAGATGCAGAGTATCGGTATTTGCCGCTTGGTATTCAAGAACACAGTAATACAGTAAGTCTATTTAAATATGCGAAATCTTTAGGAACGAATTACATATTAGCAAAGGATATACAAAATTCTAATTTTTCTACAGTATTGGAAAAAGTGGATACTTTTCTGTACAAATGTAATTCTGCTTATATTACCATTTGCACAGATGTATTTTCTTCTGCGTTTGCACCTGGCGTAAGTGCTACGCAAGCGTTAGGACTGGATCCAGAGGTGGTACTTCCTATTATCAAGCACATTTTAAGAACGCGAAAAATTCGAGGATTCGATATATGTGAAATTTCTCCACGTTTTGATCAAGATAATACTACTGCAAAGTTGGGGGCTGTGATTATTTTTGCTGTGGTCAATACTTTGTGTAAGTTGAATGATTTATCTCTAGAAACGTCAGATGAATAGATGGAAAGAATTTTCCTTATTTAGAACAAATGTTGAAATATTTGTTGAAAAGGTATATGATAAAAGACGTTATGATAAGATAGAGTGAAAAAGGAGGCTGACACTTATGAAAAAATCAAATGCAAAAAGTGTGACAGAAGCAACAACAAAGACTACTCCGGCGAAGACAGAAAAGACAACAAAAACAACAAAGAAAACAGTGACGAAAAAAAGTACAGAGAAAAAAGAAGTAATGGAAACTGTATTTGTACAGTATGCAGGTCAAGAGTATGATATAAATACAATCAAAGCAGCGGTGAAAAAAGCATGGACAGAAGAAACTGGAAAACAGGAAAGTGATATTACGGAAATTCAGATTTATGTTAAACCAGAAGAAGCTGCAGCATATTATGTGGTAAACGGAGAAGTTGTAGAAGGAAGAAATAAAATTCTCCTGTAATTTTCCTATAATAAAGATAGATTAATTGGGAAGGGTAACAGATTGTACATCTGTTGCCCTTTTTAGTATATATGAGTTGTATAATATAATGCGTTTCTTGCATAATTATGGTATAATTAAAAGCATGATATGTTATTTCTACAAAAGAAAATAGGATGGATGGATATGGGAATATTTTCGAGGTTGTTTAAAAGAAAAACAGAAGAAGTTACCAATAAAATGAATAAAACAATTGTAACGAATAAAGAATGCCTTGAAATATTAAAAATAAAGATGTATTTCAATCAGTTACTTGAAGAGAATCGTTTTCTGGCAAAAAGTGATTTTAAAGAGTATTTGGGTAGTGTATTAAAAACTATTGAATATTTTGAAGTGTTGCAGAAAAGTAGTATGCTTGAAAGATTTTGTGAAAACAATCATGTGTCGGTATATGATGTACGGAATATCATTGATCAGTACTATGAGTTTGAAACAATAATAGATAAACATAACGAAAAATATATTCAGGCTACTATGATAAATGAAAAAGAATATTTAGATAATATTCTTGCAGAGGTAGATTCAAATATTTTACTGGACGATGACCAAAGAAGGGTTATTTTAACAGAGGAAGATCATTGCTTAGTGATAGCCGGAGCAGGTGCAGGAAAAACAACGACAGTTGCTGCTAAGGTAAAATATTTAGTTGAAAAAAAGAAGGTGGATCCGAAAGAAATTTTAGTAATTTCTTTTACAAATAAAGCAGTACAGGAATTAAAAGATAAAATTAATGACCAGCTAAAGATAGATTGTCCAATTGCTACTTTTCATTCAACTGGAAATGCTATATTAAGAAAACAATCTTCAGAAAAGTTAAATATTGTCTCTCAGGCAAAATTATATTTTGTTTTGCAGGATTACTTTAAGTCAGCAATTTTAAAGAATGAGTCTTTGGTAAATAATTTAATCTTATTTTTTGGTTCATATTTTGATGCACCTTATGAAGGAAAAGACTTAAATATATTTTTTAATCAGATAGCAAAAGCAAATTATTCTACAATGAAAAGTGATTTAGATGGATTTAAGAAAAAGATAGTAGATGTGCGTTCTAAAAAGACAGTAACGATTCAAAATGAGGTTCTTCGATCATACCAAGAAGTGGAAATCGCAAATTTTCTTTATTTAAATAAAATTGATTATGAATATGAACCATTGTATAAATATAATATTTTATACGCAAGAAAACCATATACACCTGATTTTATAATTAGACAAGGGGATAAAGAAGCATATATTGAACATTTTGGTATAACACAAAGTGGCGAAAATGATCGTTATAATGAAGAAGAATTGAGTGCATATAAAAAAGCAATTAATGACAAAGTACGATTACATAGAAAGCATGGTACAAATTTGATTTATACTTTTTCTCGATACAATGATGGTAAAAGTTTGTTAATACATTTACAAAATGAATTGGAAAAAAATGGATTTTCTTTAAGTCCACGTTCTAATAAAGAAATAATAGAAAAGTTGGTTTTATCAGAGGAAAGTAGATATATTAAAAGACTTGTGCTTTTAGTGTGTCGTTTTATACACAACTATAAGACAAATGGTTATGGCGCAGAAGAATTTACAAGGATGTATCATTCAACGGTCAACGAAAGAAGTAAATTATTCTTAAATATATGCAATGATTGTTATTTACAATATGAAAAGTATCTGAAGGAAAACAATGCAGTAGATTTTGAGGATATGATCAATGAATCAGCAAGAATACTTTGTGAAGTAAAAGAAATGAAACAAAAACTTGATTTTAAATATATTATTGTAGATGAATATCAAGATATTTCCAGACAGAGGTTTGATTTAGTGACTGCTCTTTCAGATGTAACAGATGCAAAAATTATTGCAGTAGGTGACGATTGGCAGTCTATCTATGCGTTTAGTGGTTCAGATATTACTTTGTTTACAAAATTTGAAGAGAAAATGGGATATGCCAGTTTGTTAAAGATAACAAATACATATCGAAACTCGCAAGAAGTGATTGATATAGCAGGAAACTTTATTCAGAAAAACAGTTCTCAAATAAAAAAATCTTTAAAGTCGCCAAAACACATTGATGATCCTGTGGTAATTTATACCTATGATGGAAGACGAAAGAGAGCAGGAGAATCTAATAAGAGCGGGGCTAATTATGCTATGGCTTGTGCTGTTCAGACTGCTATAGAGGACATTATTTCACATAATAAAAAAGAAAACAAACTATATAATTCATCTATTTTATTATTAGGAAGATTTGGTTTTGATGGAAATCAACTGGAGAAATCAGGTTTATTTGAATTTATAAAAAAAGGAAGTAAGATTAAGAGTGTTAAGCATCCTGGATTAAACATTACCTTTATGACGGCCCATTCTTCAAAGGGATTAGGATATGATAATGTTATTATTATAAATGGAAGAAATGAAACATATGGTTTTCCTTCGAAAATTGAAGATGATCCAGTACTATCTTTTGTTGTAAAAGAAGACAGATCTATTGATTATGCTGAGGAAAGAAGATTATTTTATGTTGCAATGACAAGGACAAAGAACAGAGTCTATTTTGTAGCACCTGAAGAAAATCCATCAGAGTTTTTGTTGGAACTTAAAAAAGATTATAAAAGCATTAAATTGTATGGAGAATGGAATGAAGATACGTCACGTATAAACACTTTTACAAAAAAATGTCCTATTTGCGGATATCCATTACAATTAAAATACAAGAATGCATATGGTTTAAGATTACATATTTGTACGAATGAGCCTGAAGTATGTGGCTTTATGACGAATGAACTTAAAGCAGGAAAATTGTCAATTCAGAAATGTGATCAGTGTAGAGATGGATATTTAATTGTAAAACCAAAGAAAAATGGGGAATATTTTCTGGGGTGTACAAATTATAAAAAAGATGGCACAGGTTGTGAGAGAATTATATGGAAAAGTAATTTTTATAAACAGCACAATTTGGATCCAGATGCAGTTGAAAATGAAGCTTTTGAAACTTCTCAACCAGTGCAACAAGATGAGAATGTAATTGAAAAGGCAAATATAATACCGGTAGAGTATGAAGGAAAGGATCTTAATGAAGTTGTATACATTATTTTAATGTCTGTAGTGCATATCGGAAAAAAGCATTATTATGGGGTAACGGTATTAACAGATTTACTTAAAGGAAACCAGACACAAAAAATTTTGAAGGCTGAATTAAATGACATTCCTGAGTATGGGAAACTGCATTTTATGGATCGGAAAGACATTATAAGTATAATAGACTGGTTGATAAAAAATAAATATCTATTAAAAACAAATCATCCTAGATATCCTGTCTTGCATCCTACATACGAGGGTATACACTACAAAGAAAGCATGACAGCCGGTAAGATGAAGGATTTACGAAAAGAGTTAAATAAAAAATACGACGAAAAATATTCTTGAAAGAGAGTACCATTAATTTTTTAGTAACAGGGGCTGGAGAGATCTTATTCAGATTCAATTTATAGAGGTAGTTTAATGAAGTTTCATATTTTAATTACAGAAGATGATGATAATGTGGCAAATGGCTTGTCCGATATTTTAAAAAGCTATGGTTATGAGGTATCTGTGGCAGAAAACAGTGCAGATACAATGTTAGTTTTAAATAGGGAAAATATTGCGCTTGTGATTCTAGATGTTTGTCTTG
>JARIAQ010000024.1 GCA_029257775.1 Blautia sp.
TCAATAATTATCCAGTTTTCAGAAGGCATACGATCTTCAAAATGAGGAGCAAGTAGTGTAAGAACATTGGACTTTGGTTGAATAATGGAAAGAAGTACGTTTTCATTACATCTTGAAAATCGTACAAATTTACGAAATTGATGGGATTCATTGAGTACTTTTCTTTTTAATTCAAATAAAGCGGATACAGAGGGATTTCCCAGCATTTGTGAGGCTTGTTTCTGAAAGAGAAATCCTATGATTAAAAAGCGGTAAATAATATCCAATTTGTTGCTTTCACAAGAAAGAGAAGCCATATAAATGTCGTAATAAGCTTGTGAGGATATTTTATTTTGAATAGATTGAATGACTTTTTTTGTTTTTTCTTTATCAGCATTAATGTGTCGGTATTCACAGAATAATTCTAAATTGCCAAGAGGCTCTGTTTGAAGTCGGATGTTAGAATGACCAAGACGGGAAGCCCAGGCATCGTAGATACAGGTCATCATATCATCAAAGTTATCATAACATGTAAAAATAATCATTTTTTCAATCCTTTCTGTTTGCTTAAAGCTGTCCTAAAACACTTTTATGGGTGTCTTCAATGGTAGGCGGAAGATCCAAGAAGTGATCATCAAACAGAGAAAGTTGATGATATGTTTGTGGATGTTCCAGTTTCCAAGAAGTTTCTTTTTGGTCTGCAGTAAGTTGACGAGTAATAAAATTTTCCTCGATGGGCATGGAATAGAGCATTTTTCCATGACAGGTGAGAAAATATTGAGCTCGTTTTAAAACAACTCCAAGACGTTTTAAAATAGAAAAATCAAGAGTTGTATTCTTTCTTGTCTGAACAATGCGGAGAGCAGACTTATTGCCAATTCCTGGAACTTTTAATAACTGGGCATAGCTTGCCGTGGTAATTTCTACAGGAAATAGCTCCAGATGTCTTAGCGCCCATTCACATTTTGGATCAAGGAGAATGTTAAAATTAGGTTTTTCAGGGCTTAAGAGGTCTTCAGCATGAAAGCCATAGTAGCGTAGTAGCCAGTCTGCTTGATACAGACGATGTTCCCGTAAGAGCGGTGGTGTAGTATCAAGAGAAGGTAGAAGACTATCTTCATTTAATGGAATGTATGCGGAAAAGAATACACGTTTTAAGTCAAATTTCTGATATAGCGTTTGAGTAACTTTTAAAAGTTCATAATCATTTTCAGGAGTAGCACCAACAATCATTTGTGTGCTTTGACCTGCAGGGACAAAGGAAGGTATAGTAGAAGAATCGATAGGTAGTTGAGAAGTAGTTTGCACTTTCAAGGGGTACGTAGGAGTTTCTATCTGTTGGTGTTTGGTGTTTGTAAAAATAGAATTAGGCAAATAGCGGTTTCCGTGATGACGTTCAAAGGAAAAAGATTTACCGAGTGCCAGCCGGGAATTTACAATGTTCTGTTGTATTTGTGACATAGGTTTTAAAATTTTATCATGAGTTTTGTTTGGAGCAAGTGCTTGAAGACTTTCTTTTGTAGGTAGTTCGATGTTTACACTCATTCTGTCTGCAAGATATCCTGTTTTTTGAATAAGATCAGGATGGGCACCAGGAACAGCTTTTGCATGGATATAGCCACGAAAATGATATTTATTTCGGAGAAGATACAACGTTTGGTAGATAAGTTCCATAGTAAAATCTGGACTATTTACAATCCCTGAACTTAGAAATAATCCCTCGATATAATTACGTTTATAGAATTCCATAGTAATGCTACAAAGTTCTTCAGGAGTAAATGTGGTACGGACTTTATCGTTAGAACGGCGATTTAAACAGTATTTGCAGTCGTAGATACATTCATTGGAAAAGAGAACTTTTAATAGGGAAATACATCTACCATCTGCAGAAAAGCTATGGCAGATGCCGGTGGCACAGGAATTCCCTAAATGTCCTTTTGTGCCTTTGCGGTCTATACCGCTGGAAGTACAGGCAACATCATATTTTGCAGCATCAGATAAAATTTCTAGTTTTTGATTTATATTTAATGAGGTTTGAATATTCATAAGGGACTCCTTTAAATAAAAACGAATATATGTTCTGGTTCTATTATAAAAGAGAGGAATATAAAAGTCAAGAACAAACGTTCTGTTTTTGGGCGGTAATTTTTTATTTTTCTTATGCATATAATTTAGTAATAGAATGAAGGGGGTATAGTATGGATACATATAATATTTATAAGGATATACAGGCACGTACAGGTGGTGAAATTTATATTGGTGTAGTAGGACCTGTACGTACAGGGAAGTCAACCTTTGTCAGAAGATTTATGGAAATTGCAGCTTTACCCAATATGGAGGAGCCTCTTAGAAAGGAAGTCAGAGATCAGCTTCCTTTAAGTGGTTCTGGAAAGATGATTACAACTGCAGAACCCAAATTTATACCTAAAGAAGCAGCAAAAATCCAAATAGGAGAAGATTTATCAGCAAAAATACGTTTAATTGATTGTGTAGGATTTATGGTGCCAGAGGCCTCAGGTAATATGGAAAATGGTAAAGAACGTATGGTAAAAACCCCTTGGTTTGGGTATGAAATTCCTTTTCATCAAGCGGCAGAAACAGGCACACAAAAAGTGATTACAGAACATTCAAATATTGGTCTTGTTTTAACCTGTGACGGGTCTTTCGGTGATATTCCCCGCGAAAATTATATTCCCAGTGAAGAAAAAACAATAGCAGAATTAAAAAAAACAGGGAAACCATTTTTGGTGTTAGTAAACTCTCAAAAACCTTATAAAGAGGATACTTTAAAATTAGTAGAGGAATTAAAGCAGAAATATCAGACAGGTGTTTTGAGTTTAAATTGTGAACAGCTTCGAAAGGAAGATATTTCTCGGATAATGGAAAAAATTTTATATGAATTTCCTATTGTACAGATGGAATTTTATGTCCCCAAATGGGTAGAAATGCTTCCAGCAGAACATTATTTAAAGAAAGATTTAATAGAAAGTATTAAAAACCTCATGGGAAAAATGCGTTATGTTAAAGATGCAACGAAAGAAAATATGTATGTTTCTTCTGAATATATAGAAAATCTTCTTTTAGAAAAAACGGATTTATCTACAGGTAAATTAAAGATAAGAGTGGATATGGATGAAACAAGATATTATGAAATTTTAAGTGAAATGACAGGAGTGGAGATTTCCGACGAGTATGCACTTATTCATACAATGCAGGAGTTGGCCAAAATGAAGGCAGAATATGTAAAAGTGCAGGATGCAATTTCTTCTGTAAAGGGAAAAGGATATGGTGTAGTTACTCCTCAGAAAGATGAAATAAAATTGGAAGAACCGGTAGTAATCAAGCAAGGAAATAAATATGGAGTAAAAATAAAATCTATCAGTCCTTCTATTCATATGATAAGGGCAAATATTGAGACGGAGATTGCACCTATTGTAGGAAGCGAGGAACAAGCAAAAGATTTGATTTCTTACATTAGAACAAGTGAGGAACGAAAAGAGAGTATCTGGCAGACAAATATTTTCGGAAAATCCATTGGAGAACTGGTAGAAGATGGAATTCATACAAAATTAGTTCAAATCGGTGATGAAAGTCAGATCAAGCTTCAGGATACCATGCAGAAAATTGTAAATGACAGCAAGGGTGGAATGGTGTGCATTATTATATAGAATAAAAATGGGAGAGAGTGCTGCATGATTGATATTGTGCAACAGTCTCTCTTTTGTTGTAGAAAAAGAAAATTTATGTTAAAATGACATAATAAAAGCAGGAGAAAAAGAGATGGTTTTTACAACAGAGGAATCAAATTATGAGAAAGTATTTAAATATTTTCAAGAGTGTTTTTTAAAAAGAGAGATAGAAAAAATAGCAAAAGATCTTCGATTAACAATAGATGATGAGTATTTATATATTCCGTTTTTTTATGAATTGTGCTGTGTGGCAAAAGATACGGGAGAAATTATAAAAGAAGATGGGAAAGAAATTTCGGTAATGGATCGTTTGACCATTATGCATCATTTATGCTGTTATCAGCAATTTGCACAGGATAGTGATAGAAAAGTCCCTTTTCGGGAAATCAGGGAAGCTGCTGTTTTCGAGGCTGCTTATAATAGAATGGCTTTAGAACCTTTAAAAGAAGCTTTTCAGGGAAAGGCAGAAAATTTGATAAAAGCAGGTATAAAAATGGGCGGTATAGAAGAAAAATTTGGAGATGCCAGTGTTACATTACAGGCTTTTCCTACCATTTCTCTTACCTATATATTCTGGGATGGAGATGAGGAATTTCCAGCAGCTGCCAATATTCTTTTCGATAATCGGATTACTCAGTGGACACATCCGGAAAGCGTCCCTGTTTTAGCTGAAACTGGTACAAAGAGGTTGATAAGAATCGCTGAGCATTATGAGTAAAACTTGGTTTTACATTGACTTTTTATGGGGAAAATTATATAATAAATAAGGTTATTACGGAAAAGAAACAGAGCTAAGCATTTTTATGGAATCAGGTGAAATTCCTGGGCAAGTCCGTTACTGTAAAGCCAGATACATAGATTGCTTAGAGAAAGGAAGGACATCTGCGGCAACCGGATGACTTTAAATAAGAAAGGGTATATAATTATCCAATGGAGAATTCGTTGTCTTAAGAGACAGCGAATTTTTGCTTTATAGAAAAGTAAAGGATTAAAAATGGAAAAAAAAACAGGATTAGAAGGTTATTATAGTATTGTCAATAACAAAAAAATGCGTTTTGGGTATACTACTGGTTCCTGCGCAGCAGGAGCAGCAAAGGCAGCGACTCAAATGCTTTTAGAGGGAAAAAAACTCAAATATGTAGATCTTATGACGCCAAAGGGAATTTTATTACATCTTGAAATTTTGCACATTACCAGAGGAGAAAATTGGGTATCATGTGCCATTAAAAAGGATGCAGGAGATGATCCTGATGCTACCAATGGCATTGAAATTTTTACAAAAGTAGAAAAAATACAGGAAAGAGGTATTTTTATTCAAGGTGGTATTGGCGTGGGACGAGTGACAAAAAAAGGACTGGAACAGCCTGTAGGAAAGGCCGCCATTAATAAAGTCCCTCAAGAAATGATACAAAGAGAACTAGAAGATATCTGTAATGAAGCAGATTATGAAGGGGGACTTTTGGTAGTTGTCAGTGTACCAAAAGGAAAAGAAATTGCAGTGAGAACTTTTAACCCTAGGCTTGGAATTGAAGGTGGAATTTCTATTTTGGGAACGTCAGGGATTGTGGAACCTATGAGCGAGGCAGCACTCATTAAAAGTATTGAGGTAGAAATGCGCCAGAAGGTAGAAAATGGAGCAAAGTATTTGTTGGTGACTCCAGGAAATTACGGTGCAACTTATATGAAAAATCATCTTTCTTTGCCTTTTCAGGAAAATATGAAATGCAGTAATTATGTAGGAGAAACTTTAGATATGGCTATGTCTATGGGCGTAGAAGGAATCTTGTTTATTTCTCATATTGGAAAATTTGTAAAAGTTGCAGCAGGAATTATGAACACCCATTCCAGATGTGCAGATGCCAGGGCAGAGATTTTAAGTGCAAATGCGCTTCGTGCAGGTATTTCTTTAGAAAGTGCTAAAGAAATTTTAAATACAGTTACCACAGATGAAGCTTTGGAAATTATTCAAAGAGAAGGAATCTTAGATTCTGTTATGAAGGAACTGACAGATAGAATTTTATTCTATTTAAATCACAGAACTTATAATAGAATGCTTCTAGGTGCTGTACTGTTTTCGAATGAATTTGGCTATCTTGGAGAGACAGAGCATGTAAAGGAATTGACAGATTTGTTGAATCTTCAATATCAGAAAGGATGAAAAGGATGAAAGGAAAATTATTTGGACTTGGAGTAGGACCAGGAGACCCGGAGTTATTAACAGTGAAGGCACTTCGATTGATTAAAGAAAGTGATATTATTGCAGTTCCAGGAAATGAGATTAAAAAAAGTGTTGCTTATCAGATTGTAAAAGGAGTGTATGAAGATTTAGATGGGAAGGAATTGATTCCTATTGCAATGCCTATGACAAAAGACAAGGCTGTTTTAGAAGCTAATCATGAAAAAGCAGCCAATGATATTGAACACTACTTGAAAGAAGGAAAGCAGGTAGCATTTTTGACTTTGGGAGATCCTACAGTTTATTCTACTTATTTATATGTACATAAAAGGATTTTATCCAGAGGTTATGAGGTAGAGATTGTCAGCGGAATTACATCTTTCTGCGCAGTAGCAGCAAGACTGAATATTGGATTGGTGGAAATGGCAGAACCTCTTCATGTAATTCCTGCAACTTATCGTGCAAAAGAAATGGACGAGATTTTAACAATGCCGGGAACCAAGGTGTTGATGAAAACAGGAAGTAAAATGCAGCAAGTAAAAGAAAGTATTCTAAATAGCGGATATCAGGCAGTGATGATTGAAAACTGTGGTATGCCTGAAGAAAAAATTTATTTGTCCGCAGAAGAATTTCCGGAGAAGGCGGGATATTATTCTTTGATTATTGTGAAAGAAAATAGATGAGGTGAAAGAAAATGATACATTTTGTAGGTGCAGGAAGTGGAGCTGCTGATTTAATTACAGTTCGAGGAAAGGCATTTTTGGAAGAAGCAGATGTGATAATTTATGCAGGATCTCTAGTTAATCCCCAGTTGCTGGATTATGCAAAAGAAAATTGTGCAATTTATAATAGTGCGAAAATGACATTGGAAGAAGTTTTGAAAGTAATGTTTCAAGCAGAAAAAGAGGGGAAAATGACAGTTCGCTTGCATACTGGAGATCCCTGTCTTTACGGAGCTATTAGAGAACAGATGGACGTTCTAGATGAAAAAGGTATTGCTTATGATTATTGTCCAGGTGTTAGTTCTTTTTGCGGAGCAGCGTCTGCTTTAAATTTGGAATATACTTTGCCCAATGTATCTCAGAGTGTAATTATTACACGTATGGCAGGCAGGACTCCTGTTCCAGAAAAGGAAAGTATTGAATCATTTGCAGCACATCAAGCAACAATGGTGGTATTTTTAAGTACTGGTATGTTAGAGGAACTGTCAAAGAGATTAATTGAAGGCGGTTATAAACCGAATACACCAGCGGCAATTGTATATCGTGCAACCTGGGAGGATGAAAAGAGTTTTGTTTGTACCATTGATACATTGGCACAGACTGCTAAGGAAAATAATATTACAAAAACGGCATTAATGATTATCGGTGATGTGGTAGCCCATCATCAGTATGATCGATCTAAGTTATATGATCCAGGTTTTACCACGGAGTTTCGTAAGGGAACCGATTTATAAGAAAGGATTGTAGAAAATGAAGATAGCAATAATCAGTTTCAGTCAGTCGGGATACCGGTTAAGCGAAATGCTTTACTGGGTGTTAAAAGAACGTTCTTATGAGGTGTCATGTTATACAAAAAGTAAGTATACAAAAAAAGTTTTAGATGAGTCACAATTAGATGAAAACTCTCAAGATTTCAGAAATGTTAAACAGTTTACAAAACCAGTGGATGAGTCTATTAGGGAATGGACAGGAAGACGGTTTGAAGATAGTGATGCTATTGTGTTTGTGGGAGCCTGTGGCATTGCAGTGCGTAGCATTGCTCCTTTTGTAAAAAGTAAAAAAATTGATCCTGCAGTAGTAGTTGTGGATGAACAGGGACAGTTTGCTATTTCTCTGCTTTCTGGTCATATTGGTGGTGCCAATGAATTGACAGAGGAAATTGCAGAAATTCTCCGTGCACAGCCAGTTATTACTACAGCTACAGATTTAAATGATAAGTTTGCCGTGGATGTTTTTGCTAAGAAAAACGGTTGCTTTATTTCAGATATGGAATTAGCAAAGGAAATTTCAGCAGCACTTCTGGCAGGAAAAGAAGTGGGCTTTTCTAGTGATTTCCCATGGATTGGAGAAATTCCAGATGAATTAAAGCTTTATCAGGATGGAGAAGAAGAAAGACCAGAAATTGGTATTTATGTTACTAGTGGATATCGGGAACATCCATTTGTACACACACTATATCTGATTCCCAGAGTCATCACTACAGGTGTGGGATGTAAAAAGGGAACGGACAAAGAGACGGTAGAGATGATTGTGCGCAGAACGTGTGATGAGCTTTTAATTCCTTCTGTAGCCATGGAACAAGTGGCAAGTATTGATTTAAAGAAAGAAGAAGCTGGTATTCTGGAATATTGTAAAGAAAGAAAAATTCCTTTTATCACATATACTGCGGAAGAATTACAGGAAGTAGAAGGTACGTATGCCAGCTCTCAGTTTGTAGCAGATATTACAGGTGTGGATAATGTCTGTGAAAGAGCTGCACTTTTAGGCAGTAGCAAGGAAGGAAAAGGCAGATTAATACAGAGAAAACATGCAAAAGATGGTGTAACAGTGGCCCTAGCTATGAAGAAATGGAGTGTGAATTTTGAATAAATTATATGTTGTAGGAATTGGTCCAGGTGCTTATGAAAAAATGACAATCGAAGCGGCAAACGCTTTAAAGAACAGTGATACAATTATAGGTTATACGGTATATGTAGATTTAGTAAAAGAACACTTTAGTGGAAAAGAGTTTTTGACAACACCTATGAAAAAAGAGGTGGATCGCTGTGTTATGGCTTTTGAAGAAGCTATGAAAGGGAAGACGGTATCCATGATATGTAGTGGTGATGCAGGTGTCTATGGCATGTCTGGGTTGATGTATGAGATTGGAGTAAAATATCCAGAAGTAGAGTTGGAAATCATTCCAGGTGTTACAGCAGCTACAGGTGGAGCTGCTGTATTAGGTGCACCTCTTATTCATGATTTCTGCCTCATTAGTTTAAGTGATTTGTTGACGCCTTGGGAAAAAATTGAAGCAAGGCTTTTAAATGCGGCAAAGGCAGATTTTGTCATTTGTTTATATAACCCTTCCAGTAAAAAGCGACATGACTATCTAAAAAAGGCTTGCAACTTAATGCTTCAGTATCAATCACCGGAAACGATATGTGGTATTGTAGGGAATATTGGAAGAGAAGGCGAACACATGGAAGTGATGACATTAGAAGAACTTCGTGATACAAAAGTAGATATGTTTACAACTGTTTTTATTGGAAATTCACAAACAATGAATATTCAAGGAAAAATGGTAACACCAAGAGGCTATAAAAATGTGTAAAGTAATTGTTTTTGCAGGGACCATAGAGGGAAGAAAGATTGCGCAGTTTTTAGAAAAAAATCGGGTTTCTGCTCATATCTGTGTAGCCACGGAATATGGGGAACAGCTTCTAGGGGAAAATAGAAATTTAAAAATTTCTCATGAACGATTAGATCAGGGGCAGATGGAAAAATTGATTTTAGAAAAACATACTCCCCTTGTCATTGATGCTACTCATCCTTATGCGGCAGAGGTGACAAAAAACATCCGATCTGCCTGTGAAAATACAGGAGCAGAGTATTTAAGGGTTCTTCGAGAGAATCAGAATAGCTCTGATTTGGAAGATTGTGTTTATGTTGAAACAGTGGAAGCAGCAGTTTCGTATCTTCAAAAAACAAAAGGAAATATTCTGGCAACAACAGGAAGCAAAGAAGCTTTCAAATATAGGGAGCTTTCCGATTTTGAAAATCGTGTTTTTTTAAGAGTTCTTTCTTTACCAAATGTGGTGCAGGAATGTTCTCAGTTGGGGTTTCAGGGAAAAAATTTACTTTGTATGCAAGGACCGTTTTCGAAAGAACTTAATGTGGCTATGATTCGCCAGTTAGACTGTAAATATATGGTAACAAAAATGTCTGGTAAAAGTGGAGGTTTTCAAGAAAAATTAGAAGCTGCTAGAATATGTGGCTGTACTTTGATTGTAGTAGGAAGACCTTTAGAAGAGACAGGAATTTCTTTGTATGAATGTAAAAGAATTTTATGTGAAAAATTTTCTTTGCAGTCACAGGCAGAAGTTTCTCTTGTGGGAATTGGAATGGGAAATAGGGAGAGCCTTACCAAAGAAGCAGAAAAGATTATACAGGAAGCAGATTTACTCATTGGAGCCTCTAGAATGATTGAGGCATGTCAAAGAAGAAATCAAGATGTTTATATAGAATATAATAGTGAGCGGATTGTATCTTATATACAAGAACATCCAGAATATGAAAAAATTGCAGTAGTTTTATCTGGAGATGTGGGATTCCATAGTGGAGCTAAAAAACTATTGGAAGCTTTAGGAAATCAGACAAAAGTAGTTTCTGGAATTTCTTCTGTGGCATATTTTATGAGCCGTATTCAGAAGTCTTGGGATGATACGGTTTTAACCAGTAGCCATGGAGAAGAAGTTAATTTGATTTCACTTATTCAGCATCATGAGAAGGTCTTTTCTATTTTGGGAAGGAAAGATGGTGTTTCTCAGTTGGCAAAAAAGCTGTTATCTTATAATATGAATGAAGTTGTTTTATATGTAGGAGAACGATTATCCTATGAAGATGAAAAAATTAGGAAGGGAACTCCAGAAGAATTTGTGGACTATGAAGGTGATAGTTTAAGCGTCATATACATAGAAAATAAAAATTATAATGATCAGCTGGTTACTCATGGAATGCAGGATGAGAAATTTTTGAGAGATAAGGTTCCCATGACAAAAGAAGAGATTCGAAGTGTGTCTCTTTCAAAACTTAGACTATCTGAAAATTCGGTTTGTTATGATGTAGGAGCAGGTACAGGATCTGTGGCAGTGGAAATGGCATTAAGGGCTTATAAAGGAAGGGTATATGCAATTGAAAAGAAAGAATTGGCTATAGAACTTTTAAAGAAAAATAAAGAAAAATTTAAGACAGATAATTTGGAGATTGTAAAAGGGTTGGCCCCGGAGGCTATGGAAGATTTGGAGGCTCCTACGCATGTGTTTATTGGAGGTTCTTCTGGTAATATGAAGGAAATTATGGCTTTGCTTTTGAAGAAAAACCCAAAAGTTCGAATAGTTATAAACTGTATTGCTCTGGAAAGTGTGTCAGAGGCTTTGGATTGTCTAAAAACTTTTCCCGTGAAAGATACGGAGATTGTTCAGATGGCAGTGAGTAAATCAAAAACAGTAGGAAGATATCACATGATGATGGGAGAAAATCCTATTTACATTATTTCCTGTACAGGAAATTGTTAACAGAGAGGATATGATTATGAGTACAGCTCGTTTTCTTTTAACAGCCGGTGCTAGTGGCAGTGGCAAAACCCTGATTACCTGTGGGATTTTACAGGCACTAAAAAATAGAGGTCTTCAAATTGCTTCTTTCAAATGTGGACCAGATTATATTGATCCTATGTTTCATACAAAAGTAATTGGAACAAAATCGCGTAATTTAGATACCTTTTTTACAACACCAGATAGAACCAGATATTTATTGAAACGAAATTTGGAAGATTGTGATATTGCGGTAATGGAAGGTGTTATGGGATATTATGACGGAGTCGGCGGTAATACAACAAAGGCAAGTGCTTACGATTTGGCAAAAGTGACCCAGACACCTGTAGTGCTGATTGTAAATTGCAAAGGAATGAGTGTTTCGATTCTTCCTTTTATTCAGGGATTTGTAAATTTTATGTCAGACAGTAGCATTAAAGGAGTTTTGCTAAATCAAATTTCGCCCATGTTATACCCTAGAGTAAAAGAAATGATAGAAACTCAATTGAATATTTCTGTATATGGATATGTTCCTGTTGTAACAGATTGCGTGATTGAAAGTCGCCATTTAGGCCTTGTAATGCCAGAGGAAGTGGAGAATTTTAAAGAAAAGTTAATGAAGCTTGCAAAGCATCTGGAAGAGACTGTGGATTTAGATGGTTTAATTGCACTGGGAAAAAGTGCGCCTAAGCTTTCTATAAAGAAAAAAACAGAAGAATATTTTGAAAGTTTGAGAAATCAAGAAGACAAGGTAAAAATTGGCTTAGCAAAGGATGAAGCATTTTGCTTTTTTTACGAAGATAATCTTAAGCTTTTAGAAGAAATGGGTGCGGAATTGATTCCTTTTTCTCCAATTCATGATAAAGAGCTACCACAAAATCTTCAGGGGCTTTTACTGTATGGAGGTTATCCGGAGTTATATGGAAAGGAATTGGAAGAGAATTCTTTCATGCGAGAACAGATACAGAAAGTCCTTTCTGAAGGAATGCCGATTTTAGCAGAGTGTGGCGGCTTTATTTATTTGCATGATGTCTTTGAGGATCATAAAGGTGTTTTTCGCAGAGGTGTAGGAAGAATAAAAGGAAACGTTTTTAATACAAGAAAGTTATCTCGTTTTGGGTATATCGAAGTATCTTGCAAAAAAGAGGTGTTTGGAAAAACTATAAAACAGTGTCCAGCTCACGAATTTCATTATTTTGATTCTACAAATTGTGGAACAGATTTTTATGCACAAAAGCCTGTTAGTAATAGAGGTTGGGAGTGTATACATAGCACTTCTACTATGGTGGCTGGATTTCCTCATTTTTATTATTACGGAAATCCAGAATTTCCACAAGCATTTGTAGATTGTTGCAGGAATTATAAAATGAGACAGTAGGAGAATTTGAAAAATGAATTTACAGGAAACTTTACAAAAAATACAACCATTGAATGAAGAAGCAATGAAAATTAGCCAAGAGCACTGGGATAGTATTGCCCATCCTTTGCATAGCCTTGGTAAATTGGAAGATATGGTTGTTCAGATTGCCGGAATTACAGGTACTCCTAATGTACATGTAGAAAAAAGAGTTTTAATTCCCATGTGTGCAGATAATGGTGTGGTAGAAGAAGGGGTTACTCAAACGGGACAGGAAATTACGGCATTGGTAGCGGAAAACTTTTTGAAGGAAAAAGCAGCATCCAGTATTATGTGTAAAAGTGTAGGATGTGATATTTTTCCTATTGATGTAGGCGTGGCAAGAGATGTGAATATTTTTAACCGTAAAATTGCTTATGGAACAAAAAATATGGCAAAAGAACCTGCTATGACAAGAGAACAAGCAATACGAGCTATTGAAATTGGTATTGAAGCAGCGGAAATGATGAAAGAAAAAGGGTATCAAATTATTGCAACTGGAGAGATGGGAATTGGAAATACGACTACAAGCAGTGCTATTGTATCTGTACTTTTAAATATTCCTGTAGAGAAAATGACAGGCAGGGGAGCGGGACTTTCTACTCAAGGTTTAAACCGTAAAATTGCAACAATCAAAAAAGCAGTTGATCTTCATAAACCAGATTCTACAGATGCTATTGATGTTCTTGCAAAAGTAGGAGGATTTGATATTGCAGCAATTGCAGGATTATTTTTGGGAGGTGCAGCATTACATATTCCTGTTTTGATTGATGGGGTGATATCGGCTGCAGGGGCATTGGTAGCTGAAAGCCTTTGTCCGTTGTCAAAAGATTATATGTTAGCTACACATGTGTCTAAAGAACCTGCGGGAGTTTTGCTTTTAAAAGCTTTAGGAAAAGAAGCACCATTGCACTGTGATATGTGCCTTGGAGAGGGAACTGGTGCCTTGAATTTATTTCCACTTTTAGATACAGGGTTGGCTGTATATCATCAAATGGGAAATTTTGGGAATTGGGGAATGGAAGCTTACCAACCTTTGAAATAGAGGGGGAATAAAAAATGATTACTTTAATTACAGGGGGAAGCGGCAGTGGCAAATCTGCCTATGCAGAGGAAACCGTATTAAAATTTGGGGATTTGAATCGCATTTATATTGCTACTATGTATCCTTTTGATAAAGAAAGTCATAAAAGGATTGCACGCCATCGTGCTATGAGAGCAGAAAAGAAATTTTCTACTGTGGAATGTTATGTAGGATTGAAAAATGTGAAAATACCAGAGCATTCTTGCGTATTGTTAGAGTGTCTTTCAAATCTTACTGCTAATGAAATGTTTCAGGAAAATGGTGCAAAAGAAAAAGTGGTGGAAGAAATTCTGGAAGGTGTGAAAAACTTAGATAAGCAGGCAGAGCAAGTAGTTATTGTGACAAATGAAATTTTTTCTGATGGAATAGATTATGATGAAGAAACGAAACAATATCAGAGATACTTGGGAGAAATTAATGCAAAACTTGCTGCTTGGGCGCAAGAGGTAGTAGAAGTGGTATATGGTATTGTGCTACAACATAAAAAGACAGAGAAAAAAGAAGGACAGAAGAATGAAAAAATTGTGGAATAGTTTTAAAATTGCTTTTTCTATGTATTCTAAAATCCCAATGCCATCTAGTGACTGGAAGAAAGAAAATATGCGTTATATTATGTGTTTTTTCCCACTTATAGGAGTGCTTATTGGTGTAGCGATATGGATTTGGGGATTTTATGGAAGGTATATTGTAGAAAGTAAAGGTTTTTATGCAATGATATTTGTGATGATACCAGTATTACTTACAGGAGGAATTCATTTAGATGGTTTGTTAGATACTTCAGATGCCATTCATTCCTATCAGCCAAGAGAACGTAAATTGGAAATCTTAAAAGATTCTCATGCTGGAGCTTTTGCAATTATTACGGCGGTCGTATATTTTGCCATGTATTATGGTTTGTACCATGAAATTACTTTGCAGGGCTTGCCGGTGGTATGTATGGGATTTGTGCTTTCCAGAGCCTTGGGAAGCTTTTCTATTGCCAGTTTTCCTATGGCAAAAAATACAGGGCTTGCAGCTACGTTTTCTGATGGAGCACAAAAAAATTGTGTAAGAATCGTCTCCTGTATGTATATTCTTATATGTGTGTGTGTAATGCTTGTATACAGTCCTATTATTGGAGGGTGTGCAGTGATTGGGACTGCTTTGGAATATTATTATTATTATCACATATCTATGAAGGAATTTGGTGGGATTACAGGGGATTTGGCAGGCTTCCATATTCAGATTTGCGAATTAGTCATTGCTTTTTCCTGTGTAATCGGTGAAATTGTTAGTAGAATGATATAATGAAGAAGGGAAAGACCATGAAATTAATTATAGGCGGAGCTTTTCAGGGAAAAAAAGAATATGCAAGAGAACATTTTTCTCTTTCTAAAGAGGAAATGATTGATGGAAAAGATGCAGAGTATGAGGATATTTTTCATTGTAGGTGTATGTATCATTTTCATGAATGGGTGAAAAAAGGATTAGAAAAAAAATGGGATTTTGAAAATCTAGCAGAAAAAATCCAAAAAGAAAATCCAAATTTAATTGTGATTTCCAATGAATTGGGTTATGGTGTTGTTCCCGTAAGTGCATTTGATCGAAAATACAGGGAAGGCACAGGACGGCTTTGCACTCAACTGGCTGCAAAAAGCCAACAAGTTATTCGAGTGGTATGTGGTCTTGGAATGGTAATTAAAAATGCTTAAAGTCGTTTTAATTCGTCATGGTAAAACATTAGGAAATACGCAGGGAAGATATATCGGCTGTAAAACAGATGAACGTCTTTGTATACAGGGAATAGAGGAGATAAAAAAGAGACAATATCCAGAAGTTGAGCATGTATATGCAAGTCCTATGAAGAGATGTCTGGAAACTGCAGCACTTATTTATCCAAACCTTCCTATAAATCCAATCATGCTTTTAAGAGAATGCGATTTTGGAAAATTTGAAAATAAGAATTATCATGAGCTGTCAGGTACGAAAGATTATCAACGGTGGATTGACAGTAATGGGACATTGCCTTTTCCAAAAGGCGAAGGAATGGAAGAATTTCGAGAACGATGTGCCAGAGGTTTTGAAGAATGTATTTTGGAAGCTTTCTTAAATCAAAAAAAGCAGATTGCCATAATTGCTCACGGTGGTACGATTATGAGTATTCTTTCTTATTTTGCGGAACCAAAAGGAGAATATTTTAAATGGCAGGTTGGAAACGGTGACTTTTATGAGCTTCATATAGACAAGGAAGTTTGGGAGCAGAAAAGAGAAATCAGTTTGGTACAGAAAGGATAAAATCATGATAAAATGGACAGGAATTGCCCTGCTTTTGGGCTTTTTTATAGATTTGTTTTTAGGCGATCCTCGATGGCTTTATCATCCGGTTCGTATAATTGGAAAGGGGATTTCTTTTTTTGAAAAATATTTAAGAAATTTATTTCCAAAGACAGAAAAAGGAGAGAGTAAAGCGGGACTTATGTTAGTCATTTTGATTTGCCTGTTATCGGGGTTGATTCCTTTTTCTATTTTGTATATCGCTTATAAAATACATACAGTAATAGGGGTTATAATAGAAACTTTTTTCTGTTATCAAATGCTTGCAGTGAAATCTTTAAAACAGGAAAGCATGAAGGTATACAGAGAATTAAAAAATGGAGATTTAGAAGGTGCCAGACATGCAGTTGCGATGATTGTAGGACGTGATACAAATGCTTTAGATGAAAAGGGAATTACAAAAGCAGCAGTGGAAACTGTTGCAGAAAACACTTCTGACGGAATTATTGCACCACTTTTTTACATGGCAATAGGTGGTCCAGTGTTGATGTTTCTATATAAAGGAATAAACACTATGGATTCTATGGTAGGATACAAAAATGAAAAATATATTAATTTTGGAAAATATGCTGCAAAATTAGACGATATTGTCAACTACATTCCTGCTAGAATTTCTGCATGGATTATGATTATAGCTGCATATTTTCTGGGACTTGATGGAAAAAATGCGAAAAAAATTTTTATAAGAGACCGTTACAATCATGCTAGTCCTAATTCAGCTCAAACAGAAGCGGTAATGGCAGGTGCTTTGAATATACAGTTGGCAGGCAATGCTTATTATTTTGGTAAATTGTATGAAAAACCTACAATCGGAGATTCGAATCGAGAAGTAAACTATGAAGATATTAAGTATGCCAATCGTTTATTATATATCAGTGCTTTTTTAGGAGCGTTAATTTTTGTAGGGGTAAGAACTGCAATACAGGCTTGCATTATATTTCTTTAAAGGAGATCAAAACAATGACAAAGATACATGTGCATGGAGGAGATATCTATCGTAATCCTGGCATTTTAGATTTTTCCGCAAATTGTAATCCCTACGGAATGCCCAAAGGTGTAAAAGAGGCAGTAATAAAAGCTCTGGATCAGGCAGAATGTTATCCGGATGTAAAGTGTGAGGCTTTGCGTAGAGCACTGGCAACGGAAGAAAAAGTTGCGGAAGAAAAAATTATATGTGGTAATGGAGCTGCTGATTTGATTTTTGGATTGGCACTGGCAAAAAAACCCAAAAAGGCTTTACTGTTAGCACCTACTTTTGCAGAATATGAACAGGCGTTGAGGTCAGTAGGATGTGAAATTGTGTACATGCCATTGTCAGAGCAAAAAGAATTTATACCACAGGATGATTTTATAGAAGCAATTACAGAGGATATAGATATGGTATTTTTTTGTAATCCCAATAATCCAACAGGAATATTGGTAAATAAAGAATATTTAGAAAAAATTTTGCAGCAATGTAAAAAGTTTAATACTTTTTTGGTGTTGGATGAATGTTTTATAGATTTTATAGATCAGCCTGAAGCGTACACGATGAAAGAATATTTGGAAATTTACTCCAACTTTTTTTTGTTGAAAGCATTTACAAAAAAATATGCAATGGCGGGAATTCGTCTTGGGTATGGACTTTGTAGTGATAAGGATACATTAGAAAATATGCAAGCAGTAATGCAACCATGGAATGTGTCTGTACTTGCACAAGAAGCAGGTATAGCAGCTTTAAAAGAAAAAAAATACCTCAAAGAAACACTTGATAAAATTAAGACAGAAAAAGAATGGCTTTTAGGAAAATTGAAAAAAATGCAACTTTTTTGTTATCCATCAAAAGCAAATTATATTTTTTTTAAAGGTCCTTTAGGTTTGAAAGAGAAGTGTTTGGCTGAAGGGATTGCCATAAGAGATTGTAGTAATTATCCATATTTAGAAGAAGGATTTTATCGAATTGCAGTTCGAAGAAGAGAAGAAAATCAAAAGTTAATTGAAACTTTGGAATATATTTTGAATGAGAAAAGAGGAAATAGGTTATGGCAAAGGCAATTATGATACAAGGAACCATGTCAAATGCAGGGAAAAGTCTTTTGGCTGCTGGGCTTTGCAGAATTTTTAAGCAGGACGGATATCGGGTAGCACCTTTTAAATCTCAGAACATGGCCTTGAATTCTTTTATTACAGAAGAAGGATTAGAAATGGGACGGGCTCAAGTAATGCAGGCTGAAGCAGCAGGAATTAAACCCTCTGTGTTGATGAATCCTATTCTTTTAAAGCCCACAAATAATATAGGAAGTCAAGTGATTGTTAATGGTGAAGTACTGGGAACTATGAGCGCCAGAGATTATTTTCAATATAAAAAACAACTTGTACCAAAAGTTATGGAAGCTTATCATAAACTGGAGGAAGAGTATGATATTCTTGTAATTGAAGGAGCGGGAAGTCCGGCAGAAATTAATCTAAAAAAAGAAGATATAGTAAATATGGGTATGGCAAAGTTAGCGAAAGCTCCAGTTCTTTTGGTTGGAGATATTGATCGAGGAGGTGTTTTTGCACAGTTAATTGGGACTGTTATGCTTCTGGAAGAAGAGGAGCAGAAAATGATAAAAGGTATGATTATTAATAAATTTCGAGGAGATAAGACAATTTTGGATCCCGGAGTCGTGAGTTTGGAAGAAAAAACAGGTATTCCAGTAGTAGGGGTAGCTCCATATATGGAATTGGAAGTAGAAGATGAAGATAGTTTGACAGAGCGGTTTTCTGATTCACAGGAAATCGGTGCCATTGATATTGCTGTAATTCGTGTACCTAGAATTTCTAACTTTACAGATTTTAATGCTTTGGAAATGATTTCAGGAGTTTCTTTACGTTATGTAAAATTCACCAGTGAGTTGAAAAATCCCGATATGATTATTTTGCCTGGGACTAAAAATACTATGGAAGATTTGCTTTGGTTAAGACAAAGTGGATTGGAAGCGGCAATACTGAAAAGGGCTGCAGAAGGAACAATTATTTTTGGTGTTTGTGGAGGATATCAGATGCTCGGTGAAAAACTTTCAGATCCTGATGGTATTGAGGCAGGAGGAGAAATAAAAGGTATGGGATTATTACCAATTGAAACAACATTTAGAGATTCTAAAATACGTACAAGAGTTTCTGGTGTTTTTCCAGAAGTAACAGGACCATTATCTTCTCTTACTGGTACAAAGTTAGAAGGCTACGAAATACATATGGGAGAAAGTAAGCTTTTGAAAGGTGCTCATTCGTTGACTGAAATTACTGACCATGTAAAAGATACAATAAAAAAAGATGGGGCATATGCCAATAATGTATATGGATCTTATGTACATGGTATTTTTGATAAAGAAGAAGTGGCAAAAAATGTAGTAAAAGCAATTGGAGAAAGAAAGGGTATTGATGTTTCTCAAATGAAAGGAATTGATTTTTCGGAATTTAAAGAAACTCAGTATGATAAGCTGGCAGATGGTCTTAGGAAACATTTAGATATGAAAAAAATTTATGAGATTTTAGAAGCTGGGTTGGAATAAAAAGAGAGGCAGAATGCAAATGAAGGTAAAATTAGAAAATGTAAAACCGAAAGAAATTGAAACAAGAAGTTTTGAAATTATTACTCAGGAGATGGGAGATAAGAAATTAGTTCCTGGTACAGAATGTATTGTAAAAAGATGTATCCACACAAGTGCAGATTTTGATTATGCAGATAATTTGTGTTTTTCTTCTAAAGCAGTGGAGAAAGCAATTGAAGCAATTAAAAATGGAGCATGTATCGTCACTGATACACAAATGGTAAAAGCTGGAATTAATAAAAAAGCTCTGGCGAAGTATGGTGGAGAGGTTTATTGTTTTATGTCAGATGAAGATGTGGCAAAGAAAGCTAAGAAACTTGGTACTACCAGAGCAACTGTAAGCATGGACAAGGCAGCAGAACTTGGAAAACCGCTAATTTTCGCTATTGGAAATGCACCTACAGCCCTTGTAAGGCTTTATGAGCTTATTAATGAAAAAAAAATTTCCCCTTATTTAATTATAGGGGTTCCCGTAGGTTTCGTAAATGTGGTACAATCAAAGGAAATGATTATGGATACAGAAGTACCATATATTGTTGCCAAAGGACGAAAAGGGGGAAGCAATATTGCTGCATGTATCTGTAATGCATTATTATATATGATTGATAATGAAAGAGATTACTGGAAATAGGAATTTCAGGAAGGAAGAAACATGAAGTGTGATCGATGTGGAAAAGAATTTCCGGATACAGAACTTTATTGTGATCGATGCGGAAAAGCAGTTTTCCCTGAATATATGGATGAAAGCGATATATGGGCTTATTATAAAACGGATGAAGAATTAGCAGAAATTTTAAAAGCGGAACAAGAGGAAACAGTCAATGTGGAAATAGCTTCCCAGAAAGAGAAACCGGAAGAATCAAAGGTAGATTCAGAGAAAAAAGAAGTTGTTTCTGAAGAAATCCCGGAAGAAGATATTTGGGAAGAAGATTTTTTTGATGAGGAAGAAGAGGAAGAGGAAGATGAAGAAGAAAAGATTCCTTTAAATCCTCAGAAAAAAAAGGAAAAAAGAAAAATCTCTTTTTTGATTCTTTTAATTTTACTTTTATGTCTTGGAATTGGTATTGCGTTAGGAATGAAACGTATGAAAGATTTAGATAGACAAGAAAAGGAGTATTATGAAAAATTACATAAAGAAGTGGTTCATCAAGATACTCCGACTGAGGAAACTCAGGAAGAAATGGAAGAAAACACTAACCAAGATGCACCGCAGCAGGAAGAAACACCAAAACAGGAATATTTTCAATTTGTAGACCCAGATGAAATTGATTTTTCTCAATATCAAAAAATTGTCCCTGTTAGTACAGAACAAAATTCAATTAAGCAGTCTGATACCTATGATTACAGCGCACAAAGTGCAGTTGATGGAGACAGTAGCACTTCTTGGCAGGAAAATGAAAGTGGTACAGGAGAGACAACAGGGATTCAATTGAATTTTGATGGAAATCATAAAGTACGTTATATTGTATTGTATTTGGGGAATTGGAGAAGTGATCAACTTTGGGAATATAATGCCCGTCCTCAAAATATGACAATTCAAGTAGGGGACAGTCAGACAAAAGAAGTGGAATTTTCCAATGAAAAGAAAAAATTCTGTCTTTCTTTTGATGAACCTTTAGAGGCATCATATATTTCCATGTATATCACCTCTGCTTACCAAGGGAGCAGATGGGATGATAATGGAATTTCTGAAGTAGAAGTATATGAGTAAAAAAGATTTAAAGAAATAGGAAAAATTATGAAAAGAGGATCACAAAGAAAAGGAAGTGCGAAGAAGAAAAAGAGAAGACTTGTGTTTGGAACTTTAATAGTTTCAATCTTTTTCTTGCTAGCTGTATTAGTCGGGATAAAACTAAAACAGACGTATGATAGAAAACAGGAAGAAAAAGCAAGAATAGAAGCTGAAATGGAGCGTAAGAGAGAACAAGAAGCTGAAGAAATGCGCAAATTGGAAGAACGTCTTAATATTCAGATTAATTTGGATATTTATAGCAAAGCTGCGATTGTGAAGGATGTGCAGAATAACAAGGTCTTAGCTTCTAAAAATGCAGAAGAGAAGATTTTTCCAGCTTCTATGACAAAAATTCTTACAGCACTAATTGCTATAGAAGAGATTCCTAATTTAGAAGAGAAAATTAAGATTCCTGTAGATGAAGTTTTAGAAGAATATAAAAAAGGTGCTTCTATGGCTGGATTTCAACCAGGTGAGGAAGTTTTAGCACGAGACTTGCTATATGGTCTTATGTTGCCCTCAGGAGCAGAATGCTGTACGGCATTAGCATGTAAAATATCAGGAAGTGAGCAAGCTTTTGCTGAGAAAATGAATCAACGAGCAAAAGAGTTGGGCATGTTAAATTCCAATTTTGTAAATGCTTCTGGTTTGCATGAAGAAAATCACTATACAACAGTAACAGATATTATGATCTTATTGGAGCATGCTATAAAAAATAAAACTTTTTATGAGATTTTTACAACGCGCTCGTATACAACAGCACCTACAAGATCAGCTTCAAATGGAATTACCTTTGAAAGTACTATGTATGAGAAGAAATCAAATTTAGAGGTGACTGATGGAGAAATTTTAGGTGGAAAGACTGGGTTTACTAATGCAGCAGGATTGTGTCTGGCAAGTCTTGCAAGGGTGGAAGGACAAGAATACCTTTTAGTAACAGCAGGAGCTAATGGAAATCATGGTACAGAACCTTTCCATGTACTAGATGCAGAAAATATTTATAGTCAGATAGGAGCTGCAATTCAAAATGAGTAGACAAGAAAAATATTGGATAAAAGAAAAATTTTTTCCAAAGGCAGTTATCTTTGATATGGATGGACTAATGTTGGATACGGAAAGAATTATTAAATATAGCTGGGATGTCACAGGAGAAAATCTAGGATATGGAAAACTAGGTGATAATATAAAAAATACATTGGGTATGAACAGAAATCAGAGAAATGCTTACTTTTTGGAAAAATATGGAAATGATTTTCCTTTACAAGATTTTTTAGACGGATATCATCAGGTGTATTATGAATATGAGAGAAAAAATGGTATTCCTAAAAAAGAAGGGCTACTTTCTCTTTTGGATTTTTTAAAGAAAGAAGGTATTCCTACGGCAGTAGCCACTTCTACTCACCAAAAATATGCAATTGCCACATTGAAAGAGCAGGGGATTTTTTCTTATTTTCAAGAAATCATAACAGGTGATTGTGTGGAGTATGGTAAACCTAATCCAGCTATTTATATGTTGGCTTGCAAAAAATTAAAAGTAGATCCATCTTTTGCACTGGCTTTAGAAGATTCTTATAATGGGATTTTATCAGCTGCAAAAGCGGGAATGAAAGTTATTATGATACCAGATCTTTTGGAAGATGAAACACCAGTTAAAGAGTACTTATATGGAAAATTAAAAACACTTGAATATGTAAAGCAGTGGATAGAAAAAAAACATTTCTACATTTAACTTATTAGTTGAATGTAGAAATGTTTTTTTAATAATTTTTAATAATCAATAGCTTTTAAATGATCAATAAAAAGTTTTCGGATGCCGGAATATTCACCTAATCCTTTTAATACAGGTTCAACTTCAAAACCTTCGGCTTTAAATTGACTATACCAGGAAGAAGAATCATTACTTGCCATATCATTTTTTGCATGATCGCCGGCTACAATCATGAAAGGAGCTAGGATTACTTTTTTAGGACGATAAGAGTGAACCATTTTTAATAAACTTTCCATACTGGGGTATGCCTCTACAGTTCCCAGGAAAATATTTTGGTATCCTTTATCTTTAAATGTGTAGTCTAAGGCAGCATAAATAGAATTAGCATAGTGTGTGGTTCCATGCCCCATAAGAACTAAAACTTCATCACTTTTTAAATTCTGAAATTCAGATGTAATAGAATTAATAACAGCTAAATTATCTTTTTCTGTAGTAAGAAGGGGATCTCCAAAAGAAATAGAATGAAAATTTTCTTGGAAAGCAAGAGCATCTTCCTTCATAAGATCATTTTCAATACCATTAATAACATGAGTAGGCTGAATTAATACATCTGTAATACCGTCTTGAAGCATTTGCTCCATAGCTTCTTTTACAGTATAAATATGTACCCCGTCTCTTGTACGTACTTTTTTGATAATCATTTTACTGGTCCATGCTCGGTAAAGTGCATATTCAGGAAAAGCCTCCTGCATATCTTTTTCAATGGCATCAATAGTGATTTTTCTAGTATCATTGTGGCTGGTTCCAAAGCTGACAGCTAATATGGCTTTTTTTGTTTCTTTTGACAAAGTTTTTCTTCCTCCGTAGTGTGTATTTATTTTTACATCTGAGATGTATTTTTCTAGTGTATTTAAGTTTTTTGGAAGGGGTAGGGAGGATTTTAAAATTCCTTTTCTACACAAACTTTCAAAAAGCTCTAATACGGCAGGTGGTTCTAAATTGGTTTGCTTTAAAGCACTGCGATTGCCGAATACTTGAGCTGGAGTGCCATGTATTAAAGATTTTCCTTCGTGAAACAGGATAATTTCATCTGCCCACTCGTAAGCGTAATTTACATCATGAGTTGCCATTAAAACAGTAATACCATTTTGGGTCATTTGATCCACAATATGATTTACCATGGTGGTATGTTTGGGATCTAAAGCAGCAGCAGGTTCATCTAAAATAATAATTTCGGGCTTCATGACCAAGATGTCGGCAATGGATACTTGCTTTTTTTGCCCTCCGCTTAAAGCATGGGTAGGCTTATGACGAAAAGGTGTAATTTCTAAATAATCAATTACTTCTTCTACAGCTCCTTTAACTTCTTCTTCTGAATGACCCAGGTTTAAAGGTCCAAAGGAAATTTCTTGATAAACACTAGCTGAAAAGAGCTGATTATCTGGATCCTGAAAAACGATTCCGATTTTACTTCGTAAATCTAAAAGCTCTTTTTTCTTATAAGTAAATTCTTTATTATGAAAAAAAAGTTTACCTTTCTGCGGTTTTAAAATACCAGTACAACATAGAAAGAATGTAGACTTTCCACTGCCGTTAGCACCCATAAAAGCAATTTTTTGCCCTTTTTTGATTTCCAAAGAAAGCCCATTTAAAGAATGACTTTGCTCGTCATCATAAGAAAAATATAAATCTTCTGCTTTTAAAATAATATCTGAATTCATGAAAAAAATCTCCTCCATACGGCAAACAGAAATAGCGCTGAGTCAAAAAATATAATAGATATAATGACCTTTTTTTTAGGAGGTTGATTTTCTGATAATACATGGATAGTGTCATCATAACATCTTGCCTCCATAGAAGCATACAAACGATTAGAACGTTCAATGGCTCTTATCATTAAGACAGATCCCAACATTCCAAAAGACTTTAAGGATGTTTTGTAGTTTCGATTTCCAAGACGACAGTTTTGGGCTGTGGATAGAGCAGAAGCAGTATCCAAAAGTACAAAAATAAAACGATAAATTAGAAGCATCAGTTCTATCAATAATTTAGGACAGTGAAGTTTTTTTAAAACTTGCAGAATATCCGGTATAGGTGTGGTAAAAGATAAAAAATATAGGCAGGAAACAGCTCCCAAAGCTGTAAAAATAAGCTGTACAGCATAAAAGAAAGAAGAATAACTGGTAGTAATATACCAACTTCCCATAGGAATAGCAAATAAATTCATGGGTGTACGGCTTATATGAAACATTATGGCAATAGTACTAAGTAATAAAAAAATAATTGGAGCAGTGAGAAAATGTAAATAACGAGAAACAGGGACTCCACCCTTACATACGGTAAGAATCCCTGTAACTGCTAATACGATACTTGCCACTGCAATAGAACGAGCCATTACACAAATACAAAGTGTAATTATTGCAAAGGCAAATTTCTCACTGGCGTTTTCATATCTAAGTCTAGAATGATAGCAAAGCTTATCAATGACAATCATAGAAAACTCCTTTCAAAGAGAAATTTTATTTATCGTCTTTCATCCATTTTTTACGTTCTACAAAACGTCCCATGATAAAAGCAATGACGCCTACACCAATTCCCGTTTGCAGACAGAAGAGAAGACTTTCTACTTCTCCTGGAAGTTCGCCACCAATAAGTTGTTCAAAAATAGGAGTTGCCCATGGTTCATAGGAAGCATCCACTTCTTCGACAACTTGACTTCCTGCATCATCAGATCCACCGAATTCAGCATCTTTTAATGCGAATAATGGAACAAAAGCAATTAAGAAGATCAATAAAATAGCAAGGATTACTTTCTTTTTCATATTATTTTCCCTCCTTTAAGTAACCAATCGCACGTAATTCAGGTTTTGCATAAGTTTCTAATCCTTGAATGATCAGAACTGTAATAATACCTTCAATAATAGCCAGAGGTACTTGTGTAGGAGCAAACACTGCAAGGAATTTCCCCATAGCAGCCATAAAAGTAGTATCTGCATTATGTGCTAAAGCCATTTGAGCTGCAGTAATACAATAAGTAAATAAATCACCTAACGTTGCTGCAAGGAAAATAGAAAGCATTTTATTTACTTTTGCTTTTTTACATAGTACAAAAATTCCATAGGAAACAAAAGGACCGGCAATTGCCATTGAGAATGTATTTGCACCAATAGTGGTAAGTCCACCATGAGCTAATAAAATAGCCTGAAATAAAAGGACAATTAATCCTAAAATAGAAACAGCGGAAGGACCAAATAAAATAGCCCCTAATCCTGTTCCTGTCATATGAGAACAGCTTCCGGTTACAGACGGAATTTTCAGTGATGATATTACAAAAATAAATGCTCCTGACATCGCAAGGAGTGTAACTAAATTTTTATGTTCGGCCAAAGTCTTTTTTATAGATAAAAATCCGGCAACTAAAAATGGAATACATAAAGCCCCCCATGCGATACAAAAGCTGCCAGGAAGATAGCCTTCCATAATGTGCATTGCACTGACATTATACATCATTCCGAAAGTAAGTGCGAAAATACCTGTCAGTACAAAAAGTCGTTTGTGTTGTTTACTCATTTTTCTTCTCCCTTCTGATTATGAAAATAAAAAAACCTGTTCGGTGTATGCCGACAGGCTATCAGAAGAACAAGAGGTTCTAGCGAAATTGATATGCTATGAGCCAACCTGTTCTTACACACGGATATCGTTCGTAACCTGTGTAAATCGCATGTACAAGGCAGGTCTTCTGACTTAGGTATCGACATTTTATTTCGTCTTCCCGGATCTCTCCAGTGACATAATGAAATAGAACTTCTCCTTTACAGCGGCGTGACCGTGTGAGACTTTCACTCAACTTTCCTATTCTCCTGTAAGCAGGCACCTTGAACATTCAATTCTATTTTTATTGTAACATACTATCTGATTTTGTCAATTCGATATCTATAATCTAATTTTTTTTCCTATGATGCATAAGTTGCGCCAAGAACAATTCTGTGCTAATATGAAAAAAATTATGTAAAACAAAAGATTTAGGAGAGGGAAGAAGAAATGGGTATTTCCATGGTGGGAATTGATTACAACAAAGCATCTGTAGATGTGCGGTCACAATTTTCTTTTACGAAGAAAAATGCAGTGTTAGCAATGGAACGGTTAAAAGAAACTCCAGGGATTTTAGGCTGCATTATTTTATCCACATGTAATAGAATGGAGATTTGGGCAAGTACACAAGAAGAGTGGGAAGGTTCACTTCTGGATTTTTTATGTGAAGAAAAAGGAAAAAATCCAGAAGAATTTTCCAGATATTTCGTAAAGCGAAGGGAAAGAGAAGCTGTTGAACATCTTTTTTATCTGACAAGTGGTTTGAAATCTCAGATCTTAGCAGAAGATCAGATTATTACTCAGGTTAAAGATGCACTATCTATGGCAAGAGATATTTATTGTACAGATAATGTTTTAGAAGTTCTGTTCCGTATGGCAATTACTGCGGCAAAAAGGGTGAAGACAGAGGTTGTTTTTTCGAGAGGTAACAGTTCTGTTATTCATCAGGCTATTCAAAAGCTAAAAGAAACAGGGTATTCTTTAGATGGAATTAACTGTATGGTAATTGGAAATGGAGAAATGGGAAAAGTGGCTGCATTGGCTTTGGCAGAAGCCGGAGCCAATGTAACAGTTACTGTTCGTCAGTATCGTAGTGGAATTGTTACTATTCCGAAAGGATGTAACAGGATTAATTATGGAGAGCGTATGGAATTTTTTCCTTCCTGTGATTTAATTGTCAGTGCGACGGCAAGCCCTAATTTTACTCTTACGAAAGAGTTGATACAGAAAGTATCCACAGGAACAAAGAATCAGATTTTAATTGATTTGGCAGTTCCAAGAGATATTGAACCTTCTGTAAAAGAAATTAAAGGAATAAAGTTATACGATATTGATAGCTTTAAGATTGATACCAATTCCGTAGAACTTCAAGAAAGCATGCAAAAAGCTGCTTTGATATTAGCAGAACAAATGGAAGATTTTTATTGTTGGTATGATGGCAGAACTTTAATTCCACGAATTCAAGATATTCAGACAGAAGCTGTTCAAGACTTAAACCTGAGAATTCTAAAAATTTTGCGAAAAACACCTATGGAAGATGCAGATAGGGAAAATCTGCTAAATGCCATTGATACAGCAGCAGGGAAAGTTGTAAGTAAGCTGATTTTTGGACTGCGTGATACTCTGGAAAAAGAGGAATTTTTAAATTGTGTGGAAGGATTGGAAAAACTTTATGAAGCATAAAGAAAAAAAGTTTTTTCCACTGTTTGTTGATTTAACACAAAAGAAGGTTGTCTTTATTGGGGGAGGAAAAATTGCCACCAGAAGACTGCAGACATTCATAACTTTTGCGGGAGAAATTACGGTTATTGCACCTACTTGTACAGCGGAAATAAAGGAATTTTACCAGAGAGGTGAAATTTTATATAAGCAGAAAGAATACGAAACAGCAGACATAGAAAATGCAGATATTGTTTTAATTGCAACAGATAATTGTAATTTGAATGAAGAAATATACAAGGTTTGTAAAGAGAAGAATATACTAGTAAATGTAGCTAGTAATCAACAAAAATGCGATTTTCATTTTCCAGGAATTATTGAATATGAAGATGTGATTATAGGATTTAATGGTCGTGGAAAAAATCATAAAAAAGTTCGTCAGATAAGAGAATTAGTGCAGAATGTGCTTAGTCATAAAGGGGAGTAAAAATGAAAAAAGTTGTAATCGGAAGCAGAGAAAGTAAGCTTGCAGTAGTGCAAAGTGAAATGGTAAGGGATTATATTGAAAAACATAATGCAGATATTCAAGTGGAAATACTTACTATGAAAACTACAGGTGATAAAATTTTAGATAAAACGTTAGATAAAATTGGTGGAAAAGGACTTTTCGTAAAAGAATTGGATAAAGCTCTTATGGAGAGAAAAACAGAATTGTCTGTACATAGTTTAAAAGATATGCCTATGGAAGTGCCGGAAGAACTTCCTATTGTGGCATTTTCTAAGAGAGAAGACTCTAGAGATGTACTGGTTCTGCCTCAAGGAGTAACCGAACTGGATCCTTCGAAACCTATTGGATGTTCTAGTTTTAGGAGAATTTTACAGTTAAAGGAAATTTTTCCTGATATGGAATGTAAAAGTGTTAGAGGAAATGTACAAACACGTTTAAAAAAACTAGATAGTGGTGAATATAGTGGACTTTTGTTGGCAGCAGCAGGGTTAAAAAGATTAGGATTGGAACATCGTATTGCTCGTTACTTTGAACCAGATGAAATGATTGCAGCTGCTGGACAGGGGATTTTAGCAATACAAGGAAGAAGTGACGTAGATTATGGATATTTAAAAGGATATGCAGATGAAAATGCCACCTATGAGGCATTGGCAGAAAGAGCTTTTGTAAGATACCTAAACGGAGGGTGCTCTTCGCCAGTAGCAGCTCATGCGGTAGTAGAAGATGGGGAGATTCTTTTACGTGGACTTTATTATGATGAAAATACAGGTAATTATGAAAAAGGGATAAAAAAAGGTAGCGTTAAAAAAGCAGAAGATTTAGGTATTTCTCTTGCGAAAGAATTGCAGGAAAGGAGCAAAGCACATGTATAAAGGAAAAGTGTGGTTGGTAGGAGCAGGTCCTGGAGATATTGGATTATTTACTTTAAAAGGAATGGAAGTTTTAGAGCAGGCAGATGTAGTGGTATATGATAGCTTGGTAGGACAAGGGGTTTTATCACAGATACCTAAAAGTGCTCGTTGTATTAATGTGGGAAAACGAGCTTCTCACCACACGATGCCTCAAGAGCAGATCAATGAGGTTTTATTAGAAGAAGCAAAAAAAGGGTATCGTGTTGTTCGGTTAAAAGGTGGAGATCCTTTTCTTTTTGGTAGAGGTGGAGAAGAATTGGAATTGTTAATTCAGGAGGGAATTCCCTATGAAATTGTGCCGGGAGTTACTTCTTCCATTGCAGTACCAGCATACAATGGAATCCCTGTTACACATCGTGACTTTACGTCATCGCTCCATATTATTACAGGCCATAAAAAGAAAGGTGCAGTTTATGATATTGACTTTGAAGCTCTTGTGCGTACCAAGGGAACTTTAGTTTTTTTAATGGGCGTTAGTGCGTTATCTGACATTTGTCAGTCACTTTTAAAGGCGGGTATGGAAAAAAATATGCCTGCTGCCATTTTGCAAAAAGGGACAACGTCTGCTCAAAAAAGAATTGTAGCAACTGTGTCTACGTTGCCAGAAGAGGTAAAACGTCAGGGTATCGAAACACCTGCTATAATTGTAGTGGGAAAAGTATGTGCTCTTGCAGATGAATTTGCATGGTATGAAAAATTACCTCTTTTTGGGTATAAAGTATTAGTTACAAGACCAAAGGAAGTTGCATCTTCTATGGCAGTAAAGCTTAGAAAGTTAGGAGCAGAAGTATTGGAATTACCTGCAATTAAAACTACAACTATACAGGAAAATGAAAATCTTTTAAAAGCATTTAGACATCTGCAGACTTATGATTGGATTGTGTTTACCAGTCCTAAAGGAGTAAAGGTTTTCTTTGAAGAAATGAAAAAAGAAAAGGTAGATGTACGTAAGCTTGGAAATGTAAAATTTGCAGTAGTAGGAACAGGAACTGAAAAAGCATTAAAAGAAAAAGGTTTTTTTGCAGATATAATGCCGAAAATTTTTGATGGTATATCTCTTGGAAAACTGTTGTGTGAGCAATGTAAAGGTACAGAAAAAATTTTACTGCCAAGAGCAGAAATAGGAAGTCAAGAAATTATAGAAGAATTAAAGAAAAAACAAGGTATTTGTATTGATGATATTGGTATATATGAAACTCAGTACGAAAAATCTGAAACGATTGATGAAAAACAAGAATTTGAGTTAGGGACTATTGATTGTGCGATTTTTACTAGTGCTTCTACGGTAAAAGGTTTTGTAGAGGCAGTTCCAGGACTGGATTACAGTAAGGTAAAGGCTGCATGTATTGGAAAGCAGACAAAAGCTGAGGCAGATCAATACCACATGGAAACTTATATGTCAAAAGAGGCATCTATTGACAGTCTTCTAGAATTAGTAATAGAATTAAAAAAGAATTCAGAGAAAAAGGAGTTATAGAGTTATGAATATTAGACCGAGAAGGTTAAGAGGAAATGAAATTCTAAGAAAAATGGTACGTGAAACCAGAGTAGATAAAAGTTCTCTGATTTATCCAGTATTTGTGAAGGAAGGAACAGGCATAAAAGAAGAAATTCCTACTATGCCGGGACAATATCGTTACAGTATTGATACTTTGTTAAAAGGGTTAGAAGAAACTTTAGATGCCGGAGTAAATAAAGTGATGTTTTTCGGAATTCCAGATAAAAAGGATGAAGTGGGAAGTCAAGCCTATGCAGAAGATGGTATTGTGCAAAGAGCAGTTGCAAAAGCAAAGCAAACTTTCGGTGAAGACTTATATCTTATTACAGATGTGTGTATGTGTGAATATACTTCCCATGGACATTGTGGTGTTTTGTGTGGACATGAAGTAGAAAATGATCAGACTTTAGAGCTTTTAGCAAAAACCGCCCTTTCTCATGTTCAGGCAGGCGCAGATATGGTAGCACCTTCAGACATGATGGATGGCAGAGTTCTGGCAATTCGTAATCTGTTGGATGAAAGTGGGTATAAAGAGGCGCCTATTATGTCTTATGCAGTAAAATATGCTTCTGCATTTTATGGTCCTTTCCGTGATGCTGCTGGATCTGCACCATCTTTTGGCGACAGAAAGAGCTACCAGATGGATTATCATAATCGAAGAGAAGGATTAAAAGAAGCTTGTTTAGATGTAGAGGAGGGGGCAGACATCATTATGGTAAAACCTGCGTTGTCCTATCTGGATATTATTCGTGAAGTAAAAAATGAGCTTCATGTTCCTGTGGCGGCGTATTCTGTCAGTGGTGAATATGCTATGGTAAAAGCAGGATCTAAACTTGGCTATATTGAAGAGGATAAAATTATTTGTGAAATGGCAGCCAGTGCTTATCGTGCAGGTACGGATATTTATTTGACTTATTTTGCAAAGGAAATTGCAAAATATATTGAAGAAGGGAGAATTGGATAATGACAAAATCAGAGGAATTATTTCAAAGAGCAGTAAAGAGAATACCTGGAGGTGTCAATAGTCCTGTTCGTGCTTATGGTTCTGTAACAGAACCTCCTCGTTTTATACAAGGAGCTGTGGGGTGTAAAATTTTTGATGTAGATGGTAATGCCTATATTGATTATATTGATTCTTGGGGTCCCATGATTTTAGGACATAACAATGAGCAGATTAAAGATGCGGTTATCCGAGCAAGTGAAAATGGATTAAGCTTTGGGTGTGCGACGGAAGTGGAAGTGGAAATGGCAGAATTTATTTGCGATAAAATTCCTCACATAGATATGATTCGTATGGTGAATTCTGGTACAGAGGCAGTAATGAGTGCTCTGCGTGTTGCTAGAGGTTATACAGGAAAGAATAAAATTATTAAATTTGCAGGCTGTTATCATGGACATACAGATGCTATGTTAGTGAGTGCTGGAAGTGGTGTTATGACAAGTGGAGTACCTGATAGTGCAGGTGTTCCCAAGGGATGTACGCAAGATACGATGATTGCCGTCTATAATAATTTAGAAAGTGTAGAAAAGCTATTTGTGGAAAGTGATAATCAGGTAGCTGCTGTAATTGTAGAACCAGTGGGAGCAAATATGGGTGTAGTTCCTCCAGCAGAGGGATTTTTACAAGGCTTACGCGATTTGTGTGATAAGTATCATGCACTTTTAATCTTTGACGAAGTTATCACAGGATTTCGTTTAAGTTTTTGTGGAGCGGCAGGATTTTATGGTATTACACCAGATTTGGTAACTTATGGAAAGATTATTGGAGCCGGTATGCCAGTAGGAGCTTATGGAGGTAGAAAAGAGATTATGGAAATGGTAGCTCCGGCAGGACCTGTCTATCAGGCTGGCACTTTAAGCGGAAACCCTATTGCTATGGCAGCGGGACTTACACAACTTAAAATCCTTTGGGAAGATCAAGATATTTATCAACGTCTTTATCGAAAAGGGGAACTTTTATATGATGGAATCCGTAAGATTTTCTTGGAAAAGGGTGTAAATTATCAAGTGAATTCAGTATCTTCCTTGGGGTGTGTTTTCTTTACAGAACATGAAGTTGTAGATTATGCTTCTGCAAAGGCATCGGATACAAAAGAATTTTCCAAATATTTTCAATATATGTTGAATCATGGTATTCATATTGCACCCTCACAGTTTGAGGCGATGTTTTTATCTGATGCGCATACAGAAGCAGAAATTGAAGAAACGTTAGATTGTATTAATAAATATTTTTAGGAAAATATTATGAATGAAACAATTATGGGAATAGGAATTATAGGATTGCTATTTTTATCGGCAGTCCTGGTTATGGTATCCGAAAATAAAAAACGAAAACAATTATTACAACAAAAGCTGAAGAACTCTTGGGGGCAGATTCCCAATAGGGAATATACATATGAAGATTTACATCATATTTCTCAGTTTTTTCTTCAAAGAGAAAAAGAAGGATTTTTTATTGATGATATTACCTGGAATGATCTTGATATGGATCGAATTTTTATGTTAATTAATCAGACCTTTTCTGCAGTGGGTGGAGATTGTTTGTATGATATCTTACGAAAACCAGTATTTAAGGAAGAAGAATTAAAGTATCGAAATCAATTGATTGTATTTTTTGATCAACATCAGGAAATAAGAGAAAAGGTGCAAACTATACTGTCTTCTGTGCGAAAATCTTCAAGTAGTAGCATCTATGAAAATATTCATGTAATAAAAGAGGTGAAGATAAAAGGAAAGAAAGCGCAAATTGGATTTTGCAGTGCTTTTTTTCTATCATTATTGTTTTTTATTCTTACACCAAATCCCGGAGTATTTTTCTTTCTTTTGATTTGCATTAGCAATATTGCCACTTATATGTCTCAAAAGCAAGAAGTAGATGCATATCTTTCTAGTTTCAGAAGCGTGTTGCAGCTTTTAAAAGCCTATAAAGAATTAGAAAAATTAAAAATACCAGAATTAAAGATCCTTATGGAAAAAGGAAAACCAGTGCAAAAGAAACTGGCAGGATTTCAGAAAGGCTCATCCCTAGTTATTGACAGAAGTTCTGCTGGCGGTGGACTGGAAGGAATGTTAATGGATTATATTCGCATGCTGACACATGTTGATTTGATTAAATTTCAGGATATGATGAAAAGTATGAAAGAAAGTCAGAATGAGTTGGAAGACTTAATATATATTTTAGGATATATAGATAGTATGATTTCTATTGCTTCTTTTCGGAAGACATTGCCGTATTATTCATATCCGGAGTTAAAAGAAGATAAAAAAGCATATATGGATGTGAAAGAACTCTACCATCCATTAGTTGAAAATCCTGTAGCAAACAGTATTTCTACTCAAGGAGGTATTCTTTTAACGGGTTCTAATGCTTCAGGAAAGTCCACTTTTTTGAAAAATATTGCTATAAACAGTATATTAGCTCAGACTATTTATACCTGCACAGCATCTTTTTACCGTGCACCATATTTTCAAGTTATGACTTCTATGGCTTTAAGAGATGATTTAGAGAGTGGAGAGAGTTACTATATTGTTGAAATTCGCTCTTTAAAAAGGATTTTAGATGGGGCAAAATCAGATGCTAATTTGTTGTGCATTATTGATGAAGTATTACGAGGAACTAATACTATTGAACGGATTGGAGCATCTTCTCGAATTTTGATTCATATTTGTAAGGAAAATGTATTGCCATTTACAGCTACACATGATATTGAATTATCTTATATTCTTCAGGAATATTATGAAAACTATCATTTTGAGGAAGAAATACGAGAAAATGAAGTGGTATTTAACTACCTTCTGAAACAGGGAAGAGTGACTACCAAAAATGCAATTCGTCTTTTAGAAATGATAGGCTATGACAAGAATTTAATTGCAGAAGCTAAAGAGGCTGTAGAAGAGTTTGAAGCTTCTGGAAGTTGGAAAAATGTCGAAAAAGTAAGATAGAAAAATGTAAAAATCTGTATGGAAAGATTGACATATTTTCAGAAATTTGTCATAATAAATCATAACAAAAGGAAAAATTTCTTTGATCATTTGAAAAAGAAAGAGAATATACATGAGAAAAAGACACATCTTTTTCTGCAAAGCAGTCATATCTTTTTTTAATCTAATGATTCTATTTTAGGGATACCGAAGCGGTATCCCTCTTTTCTTACTATTCCTATTATAGAAAATATACTGGAAATGTATTAGCAAAATCCGTGTCCGTTACCACAACATAGGAGTAAGATAATCAGTAAAAGACAGCTGTTATCTCCACCACATCCACATCCGTCTCCACCAAATCCATTGCCACAGAAACACATGAGTAAGAGAATCCATAGGATACAGTTACAATCTCCGAAATTGTTTGTTAAACCTCCTCTACAGTTGTCTTCACATCCACAACCACAGTTTGTAGCAGCTAAATCACTCATGAATTATTCCTCCAAAAAACTTGATTACACTTACATATTATGTGAGAAGTAAAAAATAGTGCAAAAAAAATTAAAGAATTTAAAAAAGACTTAAGTTAGAAAGAGCCTGATAAATATCCAAGGTACCATATCCCCATTCACGGTTGGGATATAGCCGTTCCTGTGTACGTTTTGCACCTCTAATTAGTAAAGTTTTTAGTTCTGTATTATTAAAAAATCTGGCAGGTGTACGTCTCATACCCCATTCTACAAGAAGAGCACTTCCTCCAGCAGTAATTGCAGCAGAAACTGAAGTCCCAGACATAGTTACAAATTGATTTTGGGGAGCAGGACCTAAAACATTAGCACCAGGAGCTGCAAGATCAGGTTTAATCTGGTCACTTCTTGTATATCCTCTGCTGGAATTTAAAAAAAGGCTGTTATCATAAGCGTTATATGCAGCAGATGTAATAACGGAAGGGGAATCGGAAGGAGCTGTAAGAGTTATATTAGGATTTGGTTGTATAAATTTAACGTCTGGTTTTGCAAGACCAGTAATGGGGAGCCATAAATGAAAGGATCCCTGACCAGATACATTTGTATAGACTCTTATTTTCCAGATACCAGGAGTAGGATTAGCAAAACGCATAAAGATTAGTTGGCTTCCAGAAACAGTTTGAAACATTTCTGAACTGACAAAAATTTTTGTATCTTCTAAAATGAAAGAAATGTTTTCGCTGAAGCTTATACGGGGAGAAATTTTAGGAACAGTTTCTCCTAAAGGAGATTCAAAACCAATTGCATAAACTTCGGGAGGATCACTCCAAAACTCTACACAAAATCCTAAAGTATTTTCGGCGACCAGTATTTCTATGTCTGTGAAAAATTCACTGCCGGAAAAAACTCCATAGTAATGATGGGCTTTTCCAGTTTCATTTCCAGCAGCAACAACAGAGTGGAGACCTCGGTAATTATCAGCAATAGCGAGCATAGAATCCACAGGAGAAACACCGGTATGGGAACCCTGATTAGTGCCCAAACCAAAGCAGAGAACAAGAGGTTTTTTTAGTCTTTCAGCTAGTAAAGTAAGATAACGAATTCCCATCATAATATCTGAACTTTGATAGGCAGGCATATCTCCAGTAATCAGAAAAAGAGATTTTAAGTATTGTTTTGCTTCTTTTAATTTCACTACAGCTATCATGCTTTCGGGAGCAGCACCGTTAAAATTAAATTGAGAGAGTGTGCTTCCTGCTGCAACACCAGCAAGAAAAGTGCCGTGTCCATTTGTGTCTTCACTAGGAACAATCGAAAGTGGATGATCAGTACTTAGTGCAGCATTTAAGTCATCGTTGTTATAAGCACTCCCGTATTCTAAATCGAAAGGAGGAGTTCCTTCTTGAATGGTTTGATCCCAGATTCCATAAATGCGGCTACTTCCATCGGAATTTTGAAAAGCAGGATGTGTATAATCAATACCAGTGTCAAGGAATCCCATAAGAACATCCCTTCCTTTTAAATTTAAAATGGGTTGTACCTGTACAGTAGTAATGCCAGAGGAATCTAGATTTACAGTATCAAGGAGCGTGTATAGTTTTGGTACGGTGTTATAAAAAAAACCATATTCATAATAGTCGGGGTAAAGTTGTTCATTTAATGGATAGTGAACCATTCCATAATAACGGTTAAAAAGTTGTGCACCCCATTCTTTGTACTCTTCTAAAAAATCAGAATATACGGGAAGAATAATATCGGCATATTCTTCTGAGAGGATCAATTCTTTTTTTGATGGCATAGGTAACTCCATAAGGTTTTTCTTTTAATTTATGAATTTTGAAAAAAAACTTGACTGGAACTCTCATTCTTTTAAAGGAATATGATATAGAAAAGAGAAAATAGGTCTAGAAAATGCAAAAGGAATTAACAGGAAAAGGAATAGGTGTTGCTGTGTTAGATACAGGAGCATTTCCACATATAGATTTCGATAATCGAATTTGGAGTTTTCAGGATTTTGTTAATGGTCGTGTTTATCCTTATGATGACAATGGACATGGAACCCATGTTTTGGGGATTATTGGAGGAAGTGGGGCAGCAGGAAAAGGAAAAATTCAAGGGATTGCCCCAAAATGCGGTCTGATTCCTATTAAAATTCTGGATAAAAAAGGAAACGGGAGTAAAGAAAAGGTATTGCGAGCTTTACAATGGATTTTAAAAAACAAGGAAACCTATCATATTCGCATTGTAAATATTTCTGTAGGTACAACAAGACGGGAAGGACATGAAGATTTAATTCAAGCAGTAGAAGAAGTCTGGGATGCAGGTCTTATAGTAGTGGCAGCAGCTGGAAATATGGGACCGAGCAGGTGTAGTATTACAGCACCTGGAAGTAGTCGAAAAATTATTACTGTGGGTTCTTCGGATATGTTGATGAAAAATCATGGAATTTCAGGGAGAGGACCTACAAAAGAATGTATTAGTAAACCAGATGTTGTAGCACCGGGAAATGAGATTATGTCTTGCACAAATTCTGATAGTATATTTCCTTATATGGCAAGAAGTGGCACTTCTATGTCTACGCCCATTGTATCAGGAGGTATTGCACTTTTGCTAGAAAAATATCCTGAGATGACAAATTTAGAAGTGAAAAAAAGACTTTGGGAAACGGCAAAAGATTTAGGATATGAACATAATCTTCAAGGCTGGGGTTTGTTTGATTTATATAAATTTTTACATTGATGCTTGACAAAGGTCTATAGTGTCTATTAAAATATACAAAATAGTTTAATATAATACAGTGATAATATGTAAAAGTAGGAGGCGGAAGACATGAGAAAAATAAAAATGGAAATACCGTTGGTAGAAATGGATGGAGATGAAATGACAAGAATATTATGGGGCTTCATTAAAGAGGAACTTCTTTTACCTTACCTTGACTTAAATACAGAGTATTATGATTTAGGATTAAAGAATAGAGACCGTACAAATGATAAAGTAACTATAGATGCAGTTGAAGCAATCAAAAAATATAAGGTAGGTGTAAAATGTGCAACAATTACACCGAATATGGCTAGAGTAGAAGAATATCATTTAAAGAAGATGTATAAAAGTCCGAATGCCGCCATTCGTTCCATTTTAGATGGTACAGTTTTCCGTACTCCTATTTTAGTAAAAGGAATTGAACCTTGTGTAAAAAACTGGAAAAAACCCATTACCATAGCAAGACATGCTTACGGTGACGTATATAAAAATACGGAAATGAAAATTCCGGGAAGCGGAAAAGTAGAGCTGGTTTATACAAATGATAAAGGAGAAGAAACAAGGGAACTTGTGAAGGAATTTCAGGAACCAGGTATTGTACAAGGAATACATAATCTGACTTCATCCATTGAAAGTTTTGCCAGGTCCTGTTTTTCTTATGCCTTGGATTGCCATGAAGATTTATGGTTTTCTTCTAAGGATACCATTTCCAAAAAATATGATCATACTTTCAAAGATATTTTCCAGGAAATTTATGAAAAAGAATATAAAGAAAAATTTGAGAAAGAAAATCTTACGTATTTTTATACATTAATTGATGATGCAGTTGCTCGAATTATGAAAGCAGAGGGAGGTTTTATATGGGCATGTAAAAATTATGACGGAGATGTCATGAGTGATATGATTTCTTCTGCCTTTGGCTCTCTTGCTATGATGACTTCTGTCTTAGTGTCCCCTAAAGGATATTTTGAATATGAAGCTGCGCATGGTACAGTTCAGCGCCATTATTATCAATATCTGAAAGGAGAACAAACTTCTACCAATCCGGTAGCAACTATCTTTGCATGGAGTGGTGCTTTGAAAAAGAGGGGAGAACTGGATCATAATCTGGAATTAGAGCAATTCGCAGAAAGATTAGAGCAAGCTGTTTTGAAAGTCATTGAGTCAGGAAAAATGACAAAAGATTTAGCTGCAATTACTACACAAACATCTGTGACTGTATTAAATAGTCTGGATTTTATAAGGGAAATTCGAACAGAGTTAGAAGCTCTTTAAATTACTAAAAAGAAATTCCATCTGGAGCAGAAGTTATTTTCTGCAACAGACGGAATTTTTTATTGTATAGGAAAGTTTACTGTGCTAGTTCTTCCCATTTTTCATAGAGATCTTCCAGCTTTTGGGAAATATCGGCTTTTTCTTTAGAAAGGCGCACACATTCCGCTACATTGGTTGCAATCTCAGGTTTTGCCATTTCTTCATTAATTTGGCTGTCTCTTGTTTCTAGTTCTTCAATCATGGCCTCTGTTTTCTTTAAATCGTTTTCTTTTTTTCGAAGACGCGCCTGCTCCTCTTTTTGCTGTTGCCAGTCCAGTTTTACAGCAGAAGACTTGGTTTCAGAATTAGTTTCTTGCATTTGTGGAGCATAAATTTGTGTTAATTCTTCTTTTTTTTCTAAATAATAATCGTAATTTCCGATATAATTTACCAGTTTATGATTCGTTAAATCTAAAATTCGGCTCGCTGTTTTATTGATAAAATAACGATCATGAGATACATATAGAACAGTTCCTTCATAATTACTTAAAGCTTCTTCAAGAATTTCTTTTGAGGTAATATCCAAATGGTTAGTGGGCTCATCCAGAATTAAGAAATTTGCTTCTGAAAGCATAAGTTTTGCTAGAGAAACACGCCCTTTTTCCCCACCGCTTAAAGCCTGAATAGGTTTAAATACGTCATCTCCAGTAAATAAAAAAGCTGCCAGTAGATTACGGATTTCTGTATTCGTAAGTTTTGGGAAATCATCTGAGATTTCTTCAAAAATGGTTTTTTCACTATGTAAAACGTGATGTTCCTGATCATAGTAGCCAATATGAACTTTACTTCCTAAATGGAAAGATCCCGTATCTGGTGGTATAATTTGATTTAAAATTTTTAATATCGTTGTTTTTCCAGTTCCATTATTTCCAATAATCGCAACGTGTTCTCCTCGCTTAATGGAGAAGTTTAAATCTTCAAAGAGAGTAAGAGGGGGGAAGGACTTTCCTAATCCTTCTACTGTTAGAACATCATTTCCACTGGTAATTCTAGGTTTTAATGTAATTTTCATGGAATTGTCAGATTCTACAGGATTTTCCAGCACTTCTATTTTTTCTAATAGCTTTTCTCTGCTTTCTGCTCTACGGATAGATTTTTCTCTGTTAAAGGATTTTAATTTTGTAATGACTTCTTCCTGATGTTTGATTTCTTGTTGCTGATTCAAGTATGCTTGATAAGCAGTTTTTCGAAGAAGAGCCTTTTTCTCACTGTAAGCACTGTAATTACCAGAAAAAGAGGTTACTTTTCCGTTATCAATTTCTACGATTTTTGTAGCGACTTTATCCAAAAAATACCGATCATGGGATACAATAAAAACAGATCCTGGATAGTTTAAAAGATAAGTTTCCAGCCAGGCAATAGAGTCCATATCTAAATGGTTAGTAGGCTCATCTAATAGGATAATGTCCGGCTTGGAAAGGAGCAAACGGCCAAGGGCTACTCTTGTTTTCTGTCCTCCGGAAAGAGTAGAAACCTGCTTTTTAAAATCTACCTCCTGAAAACCGAGTCCCTTTAAGACACCAGTTAATTCACTTTTGTAGGCATATCCGTTTTCCAGTTCAAATTCATGGGTAAGACGGGAGTAGCTATCCATCAGTTTTGTTAAAGCTTCTCCTGTAGTGTGCTTCATTTCTTCTTCCATTTCACGCATACGGATTTCCATATCCAGAATATGCTGTTTAACTTGCAAAAGACAGTCATAAATAGTAAGCTGGTTTTCCATTTCTTGATGCTGTGCCAGATATCCTAATGTTTTTCCTTTTGCAAGAATGACTTGTCCGTTATCAGGAGCAAGTTCCCCTACAATAATACGAAAAAGTGTAGATTTGCCAGCGCCATTAATACCTACAAGTGCAGCTTTTTCTCGTTCTTCTATGTGAAAACTGGCATCTTGTAAAATCGTGACGCCATCAAAAGATTTTTCTATGTTTTGACATGCTAATATCATGTAAATATCTCCTTTGTAAATATAGTACTTCATTTATTATAACGGAAAAAATATATTTGACAACAGATAAATGAATTATGATTGACTTTAATTTAACAATTTTATATAATAAATTTTAGAAATGTGTATGTGGAGTACAGGAGGGTTCGCCGTGGAGGAAAAAAGCATTTCAAAAGCAGTAATTAAACGACTGCCTCGATACTACAGATATTTAGATGAACTTATGGAGGAGGGGATAGAAAGAATTTCATCCAATGAACTAAGTGCGAAAATGCATGTCACTGCTTCTCAAATTCGTCAAGATCTAAATAATTTTGGGGGATTTGGGCAGCAGGGATATGGGTATAATGTACCGTATTTGTATGAGGAAATCGGGAAAATTTTGGGATTAAATAAAACCCATCACATGATTATTATAGGAGCAGGAAATTTGGGACAGGCCCTTGCAAATTATGTGAAGTTTGAAAAAAGAGGATTTAAAATTGTAGGTATTTTTGATATTAATCCGGTTTTAAAAGGAATTTCAATAAGAGGAAATGAAATTCGTATGATGAGCGAGCTTCCGGATTTTCTGCAAAAAGAAGATGTACAGATTGCAGCGTTGACTGTGCCAAAAAGTAGTGCTGCGGAAATTGCAGAAATTCTGGTGAAGAATGGAATTAAAGCTATTTGGAATTTTGCCCATTTAGATTTAAATGTTCCTAAAGATGTTATTGTAGAAAACGTTCATCTTTCTGAAAGCCTGATGCGTTTATCTTACAATTTGAATTGTTCTGTTATGGAGCAGAGAAAAGAGAAATAAAGGAGAAGGCTGTTGTAAGAGAGAAATTTTGCAACAGTCTTTTTTTGTCTTGAGATATGAATAAGGAGAGGTAATATGGAGAGAATTGTAACAGGAAACCAGATGAAGTGTTTTGATCAATATACCATAGAAAAAATGGAGATTCCCTCTTTGGTTCTTATGGAGCGAGCAGGGCTTTCTGTTTTTGAAGCGATTAAAAAGGAGGGGTTTCCTCTTGAAAAGGTTTTGATTTTGTGCGGAACTGGTAATAATGGAGCAGATGGTGTAGTTTTAGCACGTTTGCTTCACCTCGCAGGGTACCATACGGATGTCTGTATTTTAGGAAAGCCGGAGAATTTTACAAAAGAAATGCAAAAACAGATAAATATTGGAAAAAATTATGGAATTTCCTTTGTCAAGAGTTACTGTATTTCTGAATATACTGTTATTGTAGATGCTATTTTCGGAGTGGGACTTTCCAGAGAAATTGCAGGAAATTTGAAAGAAATCATACAAGAGTTACAAGATTTTCATGGAAAAATAGTAGCTGTAGACATTCCTTCGGGTATTTGTAGTCATACAGGAAAAGTTTTAGGATGTGCTGTAAAAGCAGATTTGACAGTCACTTTTGGGTATCAAAAGGTGGGGATATGTCTTTATCCCGGTGCAGATTATGCAGGAAAAATTCTTGTTGCGGATATTGGTGTTTATAATGATCCAAATCTTTTGTTTCAGCCTGAAATTTATACTTATACAAAAAATGATTTGAAGAGAATTCAGAGAAAACAGGATGGTAATAAAGGAAACTTTGGAAAAATTCTTTTAATTGCAGGAAGCAAAAGCATTTTTGGCGCTGCATATTTAAGCGGTATGGCAGCTATGAGAACAGGAGCAGGTATGTTGAAAATATGCACGCATAAAGAAAACAAACTTCTTTTTTCTTGCTTTCCAGAAGCTATGTTGTTGTGCTATGAGGATCAGGAAGATATTACACAAGAACTTTTAGAAAGTTTTAGATGGGCAGATGTTATAGGGATTGGTCCAGGTATCGGTCTTGATAAACAGGCGCAGAAGCTTTTGGATACAGTGCTTTTCTACGGAAAAAAGCCTCTTGTTATTGATGCAGATGCTATTGGAATGTTAAGAGAACGAGAAGAGGCCTTAAAAAACTATCCCAAGGAAGTAATTATAACCCCTCATTTAGGAGAATTTTCTCGTCTTACAGGGATTTCTATAGAAAAGTGGAAAGAAAATCCTATAAAAATCACCCAGGAAATTGCAAAAACCCTCTCTGTTGTGTTAGTATGTAAAGATGCTAGAACAATTATCAGTAATGGAAACGAAAGAATATACTTAAATTTATCTGGAAATGATGGCATGGCAAGTGCTGGCAGTGGTGATGTTCTGACAGGGATAATTTTAAGCTTTTTAGCACAGGGTAAAGCGGCGCAGGAAGCTGCCTGTCTGGGCGTTTATCTTCATGGTATGGCAGGAGATATGGCAGCAGAAAAGAAAGGTCGTGCTGCTATGTTAGCTAGGGACTTGATTGAAGCAGCAGGTCAAATTCTAGATGAAGTTTAAAAAGGGAGAGATGAAAAAGGCATGAGAATACAAAGCAGAATTCAGGCACATATTAATTTAGATGCAATCGATTATAACCTGAAAAATATGCATGATTATATGGGGAAAGATACAAAAATTATTGCAGTATTAAAGGCAGATGGCTATGGACATGGGGCTATTTCTATTGCGAAAGAAATTCAGGATTATTCTTTTATATGGGGAATTGCAGTTGCTACTGTGGAGGAAGGTAGAGAACTTCGAAAAGCCGGCATCAAAAAGCCAATCTTAATTTTAGGCTATACATATGAGGAAGATTATGATCGAATTGTGAGAGAAGATTTTCAGCCTACAGTTTTTAAATTTTCTATGGCAGAGCAGCTTTCTAAAGCAGCTGTAAAAGCTAATAAAATTTTAAAAATACATATAAAATTAGACACAGGTATGACTCGAATAGGGTATCGTCATATAGAAGATGCAATACCGGAAATTGTAAAAATTTCAAAATTACCGGGAATTGAGTTGGAAGGAATTTTTACACATTTTGCCAGAGCAGATGAGAGTGATCTTACTTCTGCATATGGACAATTGGAAAAATATCAGGAGTTTCTAAAAGCCTTAGAAAAGGAAGGGATTTTTATACCAATAAAACATTGTTCCAACAGTGCAGCAATTATGAGAATGAAAGACGCTTATTTTGATGCAGTTCGTGCAGGAATTATTCTTTATGGTATGTATCCTTCCAATGAAGTTGAAAAGGATAAAATTCCTTTAAAACCGGCAATGGAATTGAAAAGTCATATTGCATACATAAAGGAAGTAGAACCAGGAGTGGAAATTAGTTATGGCGGAACTTTTACAACGGAAAAATTAACTAGAGTTGCCACTATACCTGTGGGATATGCAGACGGTTATTCTCGTGGACTTTCCAATAAAGGAAGTGTGCTAATTCGAGGGAAACGAGCAAAAATTCTTGGAAAAGTATGTATGGATCAGTTTATGGTAGATGTGACGGAAATTCCGGAAGCAGAAGAATTAGATGAGGTAACTCTTCTTGGAAAAGATGGTGTGGACTGCATTACCATGGAAGAATTAGGAGATTTATCGGGTAGATTTAACTATGAGTTTGCTTGCTGTATTAGCAAAAGGGTTCCAAGAGTGTATTATAAAAACGGACAAGTAAAGGAATGAAATTTTAGAGGGAGAATTCTTCACCTGCGGATAATACATGAATACACACGAAAAAAATGGGTAAAATCATAAAAAACATAAAATCGGAGTGTGAAATGTGTGGTTATCAAACGCGGAGATATTTTTTATGCGGACCTGCGCCCAGTAGTAGGTAGTGAGCAGGGCGGTATTAGACCAGTTTTGATTATACAAAACGATATTGGAAATAAACATAGTCCAACAGTGATTTGTGCAGCAATTACCTCAAAAATGAATAAAGCAAAGCTTCCTACGCATATCGAGATAGATGCACAATCGTATGCAATTGTAAAAGATTCCGTGATTCTGTTGGAACAATTAAGAACAATTGATAAACGAAGATTAAAAGATAAGGTTTGTCATTTAGATGCGGAGATATTGAAGAAGGTCAATCATGCATTGTGTATTAGTTTGGAACTTCCTACATAGTTTTCTGCGGAAATCTTGACGAAAGATATGGAAAATGGTATTTTATTCATGATGTATTTTTTTATTTCGTAGGAAATTTCATACCATGAAATAAAAATCTTTTGAAAAACTTAAGAAAAGGGAAGGGAATAAAATAATTTATGGATGATGGGAGTAGCCTTATAGGGGCTCTAATAGTATTTGTGGCGTTTATTCTAGTAAATGGCGGATTGTATGGATTTGGTGCCGCGATTCAAAAAGTGAGCGAAGCAGATGTAGAAAAAAGAGCCAGTGAACAAAATGATAAAAAATCTCAATGGATTTTAGAGGTTATGGCAAATCCTGCTGCAATTATTAATACAATTCTAACTACGGCGACACTTTTGAGTATTTTAATTGGTTACATTGGAATTCATTCCATAACTCCGTACGTTTATACATGGTTAGAAGCACTTTTAAAAGTGGTTGGTTTGGAAATGCCTCGTTATATAGGAGCAGGGGTTGCAGTTATATTGGTGGTTATGTTTTTCTTGATTACACTGATTTCCTTTGGTGTGATTTCGGCAAAGAAAGTGTTTAATCATAATCCGTATAAATGGGTTTACCGTACTGCGGATATGGTTCGGCTTTTGGTTGCCATCTTTAAGCCCATTACCTTTTTAATTATGAAACTTTCCAATGTAATTGTACGATTATTTGGTGTGGATCCTCATAAGGAAGATGATGATGTGACAGAAGAAGAAATTATTTCCATGGTAGATGATGCGCATGAACAGGGTGTCATTGAAGAAAATGAAGCAGAAATGATTCAGAATATTATGGAGTTTTCTGAGACAGAAACTCAGGATATTATGACACATAGGAAAAATCTTCATGCTATAGAGGAAAATATGCTGTTAAAAGATGCCTTGTCGTATATGTTGGATAATAGTAATTCTCGTTATCCAGTGTATAGGGAAGATATTGATCATATTATTGGTATTTTACATTTAAAAGATGTTATGAAACAAATCACACTGCCTACATGTGAAAATCTTCCGATTGGTTCGATTCCTGATTTGATTCGAGAAGCTGTGTATGTGCCAGAAACAAGAAGCATTAACGATTTATTTAAATGTATGCAGGCAAAAAAAATCCATTTAGTTGTGGTAATAGATGAATATGGCCAGACATCTGGGATTGTGACAATGGAAGATATTTTAGAGGAAATTGTGGGAAATATTTTAGATGAGTATGATGAAGATGAAAATTTTATTCAGCTTCAAAACGATCAGTCATTAGTTATGAATGGTCTTACTCCACTAGAACAAGTGGATGATGTGTTAAATTCTGATTTTGATGAAGAAGAATTTGATACTTTAAATGGTTATCTTACCTCTTTATTAGGTCATGTGCCTAATTTGGCAGAGGATAAAGAAATAAAAGCAAAAGGATATTTATTTACCATTCTTGCAGTGGAAAATAATACCATACAAAAAGTCAGGGTTGAAAAATTACCAGACGAAGAAAAAGGAGAAGAGAAATGTCAGGACATTCAAAATTTGCAAACATAAAACATAAAAAAGAGAAAAATGATGCCAAAAAAGGAAAAATTTTTACTGTTATTGGTAGAGAAATTGTAGTTGCCGTAAAAGAAGGAGGTCCGGATCCAGCTAATAATAGCAAGTTAAGAGATGTTATAGCAAAAGCAAAAGCAAACAATATGCCAAATGATACCATTGATCGAGGTATTAAAAAGGCAGCAGGAGATTCTAATGCAGATAACTTTGAAGTGCTTACATATGAAGGCTATGGTCCAAGCGGTGTAGCAATTATCGTAGAAACATTGACAGATAATAAAAACCGTACTGCAGGAAATGTAAGAAGTGCCTTTACAAAAGGAAATGGAAACATTGGTACACCTGGTTCTGTATCTTTTATGTTTGATAAAAAGGGACAGATTATTATTGATAAAGAAGAGTGTGAAATGGATGCAGACGATTTGATGATGATTGCATTGGATGCAGGCGCAGAAGATTTTGCAGAAGAAGAGGATAGCTTTGAAGTAATTACAGATCCTGATGATTTCAGTGCGGTAAGAGAAGCTCTGGAAAAAGAAGGCATTCCAATGGTAGAAGCGCAGGTTGCAATGATTCCTCAAAACTATGTATCTCTTTCTGATGATCAGGATGTGAAAAATCTTCAGAAAACACTTGATTTACTTGAAGAAGATGATGATGTGACAGATGTGTGGCACAACTGGGAAGAATAAAATTAAAGATACTACACATAATACCTCCAGAAAAAAGAACTGGCTTAAAATAAGGCTTTGAAGCATTTTTCTATGGCAAATAATACATTGAAAACTATGTGTCTTATCCATCCGGTTATGCCATACATATATTTTTTTATGTCTCCAATTACGCACATACTAACATTTAGCGTACCTATGTGTTTTCGGCATACAAGGAGACGATAAAAATGCTTAGTAAAGATGTGTTACAGGAATTTATATTTGATTGCGAAATTAGAAATTTATCAACACGAACTACAAAACATTATAATCAGAATGTTACAAAGCTACTACTTTATTTAGAAAGAGAGTATAAAGTAAAAGATTTAGAAAAAATATCACCACCTCTTTTAAAATCCTATATTATTTACCTTAAATCACTACAATTAAAAGAGTCATACATTAATAGCTTATTAAAAGCTGCAAATTCTTTTTTTAATTATTGTGTAACAGAAGAGTATTTAAAAGACAATCCTATGAAAAAAGTAAAATATCTGAAAGAACCGATCACAATTATTAGCACTTTTTCAGACGATGAGGTAAAAAAAATGATATCTTATTTTAAAGGAACACGTTTTTTAGATATAAGAAATAAGCTCATAATGATTATGTTGTTTGATACAGGAATAAGAAATAGTGAACTTTGTGAATTAAAGATGTCAAATGTAAGAAATACACATATATTAATTCATGGTAAGGGTAATAAAGAAAGAGTAGTCCCAATTAGTCCGATTTTAAACAAAGCGTTAATAAAGTATGAGAACATTAGAAAGATTTACATCAAAGATAAGATTGCTTATCAAACGGAGTACCTCTTTTTATCTCAAAAAGGAAAAATGCTAACAAAAGAAGCTGTAGAGCGCATTGTTCGAACATGTGGTGAAGGTTGTGGTATAAGAACTACAATAAGATGTAGTCCACATACATGCAGGCATTACTTTGCCCAGGCACA
>JARIAQ010000023.1 GCA_029257775.1 Blautia sp.
TATAATATAAAACAAAAGCACCTCCAAATGCCTGCTCACGACAACAGAACACTCGAAGGTGCAATCAATACATAATTATTATATTATCCATAGGATTTTACATCCTTACCGGATAATATCCTTATAAAAACTATTCTCTATTTTCAGAAAAATTCTACTGTTCTTCTACTTTCTCCTCTTCATCACTTACAGCGGTATGAGGCTCTACAATTCTCACAACAGACTCATTTAAGTTTGTTTTTAAAGTAATCTTTTCATTTGATGCAATTGAAAGATCTTTAACCAAAATTTCGTCTCCTACTCTCATCTTTTCCAAATCAATTTCAATTTTTTCTACCAATGCCTCTGGAGTTGCCACATAAGAGATTTCCGGAAGATCTAATTCAACAATTCCATTTACAACTTTGTCATGATTTAACAGCACAATTTCAGCCACAGAATGTACCTGTTCACCTTTTACCAACATCTGAAAATCAATTTCAAGAATCTGATGTTTCATGGAATCAATATCAATCTCCTTGATCAAAACATTCCGTTTTTCTCCTTCCAGCTCCATAATAACTTGGCTTCCCTTTTGACAATTTTTCAACAATTCTTCCGCATCATGTTTATTCATCTGAATCGGAATAGAACCTTCTAATTCTTTGCCAAATACATTGCCGGTAACAAATCCTTCTCTTCTCAATTTTTTAGCTTTTGTCTGCATGTTTCTTTTTTCAACTTTTAAAGTATTCATTTAACTTTTCCTCCAAAAATGATTATTTAACATGCTTAGCGGACTTTGATTTCGTCGGTCTGTTAAGTAGTTATTATTGTTCTATAATTATTATAACACATATAACTTGAAACGATTCAACAAATAATCTTATTTATTCACTTCAAAATATGTGCACTTTTATAGTAGATACTAAAACAAACACCCTTTTATACTCTATTTTTATTATGACTTTAAGCCTTTCAGTGCTACTTCCATCATACGTATCATTAAATCATGATTATCACAGACAATATCATAAAGTTCATCTTCTGATAATGCTCCTCTATTTAGCGATGTTGGAATATTGCCTTTTTCATCCTCTTCAATATCCTTCATTCTCTGCTCACTTCCAAAATATTCGTTAAGAATTTCAAAATCCTTCTGCTGCAAATCCATTTCATTTAATAATGTTTCCATATCTTCTATCAGCTTTCTACGTTTTGCCATTAAATTTGATATTTGATCTACATGTTCGTACAAATTCTTCACTCCCTTTTCTATACACTATAGTCTATCTTCTATTATACTATATAAAACATTATAGTTATACTAATAAATTAAATTTGATTTCTGTAACTGTTCTACAATGAAAGCCACATTCTCTTTAATTGATTTTGTACCATCTACTGGTAAAATTGGACAACGCAAAGTCTGTATCCATTCTTCAACATAATATTCCGGCTGATCACTCACCATATCAAAAAAGACCTTTTCCCGCACATACAAGTCCCCACCTGGTAACATTCTATTTCCAAATTTCTGAAAAGAACGATTTCGGATTCTTTTCAACCGTATTTCTTTTGGTACATCAATAAACACCGCATAATGATAAAAAGGTATAATATCCTTTCCATAATCGCCTCTCACAGCAGAAAAAACAAAATTTTTATTCCTTCTGGCTGTATCGAAAAGAATATTAATTACTTCTTCGCGAGAACGAGGATTTGCAAAAATATAATGTGGATCCGTCTTTGGAAAAAACAAATCTTCATTATCTATAAAATAAAATCCCATAGCCTCTGCCAATGCTTTTCCTAAAGAACTCTTTCCACTGCCATTTAAGCCGCATACAATGATTCCCCTACCTATAAAACCTCCTTTATACATTCTGGTTTTGTATTACTGATTATTTTCTGTAATAAAAGCAAAAGGAAGAAACGCCACTATGACATTCCTTCCTTTTAACAAAAAAGCTGAAAATGGGACTCGAACCCACGACCCCTTCATTACGAGTGAAGTGCTCTACCAACTGAGCTATTCCAGCAGTCCTACGAATATTAATTTTAATAGACTTGGTACTTATTGTCAAGCATATTTTCCAAAAAGAAGCTGTTTCATTAAGCAATATTCTTAATTCAACAACTTCTTTCTAGAATCATACTTTATTTAATTCATTTCCTGTTCTCTATCATTTGTTAACTTCAATTTATCTAGAACATAGAAAATTAAGCTCAAAATCATTCCCACAATACATGCAAGAACCATTCCTGTCAGCTCAATCTCTCCCACAGTAATTTTAATTCCAGATAAACCTGTTACAAAAATAACAGAAGTCAATGCCATATTTCTGGAACGGCTATAATCAACCTTTCCATCTACTAAAATACGAATACCAGATGTTCCAATCATACCATAAAGCAGGAAAGAAATTCCACCGATAATCGGACTTGGAATCGTCTGAATAAGCGCTGTTAGCTTTCCAATGAAAGAACAAACAATGGAAAGTACTGCTGCTCCCCCAATAACATACACACTGTATACTCTTGTCATTGCCATGACACCAATATTCTCTCCATAAGTAGTTGTAGGTACTGAACCTATAAATCCGGAAAGCATAGTGGAAAAATTATCTGCGAACATAGAGCGATGCAGTCCTGGATTCTTAATTAAATCTCTGCCAATAATTTTTCCTGTTACAATCTGATGTCCAATGTGCTCAGAAGCGACTACTAAAATAACCGGTAAAATAATCAAAATAGCTTCCACATTAAATTTTGGTGCTGTAAAATTCGGCAATGAAAAGAAAGATGCCTTTGATACGGTTGTAAAATCTACAATTCCACAGATCATAGCTGCCACATATCCAGCCAAGATAGCAACTAAAATAGGAATAACAGACCAAAATTTCCGAAAAACTACAGATCCAAATACCGCAACGCCCAAAGTCACTAAAAAGACAATCACACTTTTCATCTGAATTGTTTCATCCAGCAAACCTGCGTTTTTTGCTGCAGTACCAGAAAGTTCCAGCCCAATCAGCGCCACTACCGGTCCCATGGCCGCAGGAGGGAGTACCACATCAATCCAGTCTGAACCAAACTTATAGATGATGAATGACAGTACACATCCACAAAGACCTACAACTACAAAACCGCCCAATGCATATTCATATCCGAATTTGCTGATAACCACCATTGCCGGCGCAATGAATGCGAAACTAGATCCCAGATATGCAGGTGCCTTTCCTTTTGTAATTAAAATAAACAATAAGGTTCCCACTCCATTCATAAAAAGAACAATAGCAGGATTCATGCCAAACAAAGACGGAACCAGCACAGATGCACCAAACATTGCAAACATATGCTGAATACTTAATGGAATTAAAAGTTTTGGCGGTACTTTTTCTTCCACTTGGATAATTTTACGATTTTCCACGTTCTTTCTCCTTTTCCATTTATCCGTATTATATTAGCATGAATTGTTCTAAAATACTACAACAATTTACACATTTTAAAAACAATTTCATTTATAAATGAAATCCAAAATATTCCATTGCATTATTATAAGAAATACCTTGCACAATTTTCTCTAAAACTCTCATATCCTTTGGATATTCTCCCTTTTCCACCCAACTTCCAATTAATTCACACAGAATTCTGCGAAAATATTCGTGTCTGGAATAAGAAAGAAAACTCCTGGAATCTGTCAGCATCCCGATAAAATTCCCTAAAAGTCCCAAATTGGCCAAAGATGTCATCTGTCTGACCATACCACCTTTATGATCATTAAACCACCATGCAGATCCTTGCTGAATTTTCCCTACCGCATCACTATTTTGAAAACAACCTATAATAGTTCCAATCAACGCATCATCTCTTGGATTTAAACTATACAAAATTGTCTTTGGCAAATTTTTTCTCTCATTTACTTCATTTAAAAAATCTACCAGCTGTGTTCCTGAAGCGATATCACTCATGCAGTCGAATCCTGTGTCTGCTCCGATTTTCCTATACATTTTCCCGTTATTATCTCTTTTACACCCATAATGAAGCTGCATAACCCAATCTAACTCTTCATACTTTTCTGCCAAAAAGAGCATACATGCTGTTTTAAATTTCCTAATGTTTTCTACTGAAAGTTCTTTATGCAAAAGGCGGAGAGCAAAAATTTTCTCTATCTCCTCTTCTTTTGCAGGAGCATACACCATAAAATCGAAACCATGATCCGAAATACAGCACCCCATACTTTGGAAATATTTCAACCGCTTTGTCATTGCTTTTTTCAAATCCTGAAATGTATGAATTTCCACATCTGCAACTTCTGAAAGTTTTTCCAAATAATCCAAATAATCCGATTTTTCTATATTTAAAATCTTATCCGGTCTCCATGTAGGCAGTACTTGCACATCAAAACTTTTATCTTCCTTTATTATCCTATGCCATTTTAAATCATCCATTGGATCATCTGTTGTACAAAGCAACCTTACATTGGACTGTTTGATTAAATTTTTAGCACTCATAGATGTTTCTTTTAATCTTGCGTTACAAATCTCCCATACATCCTGTGCTGTATTTTGGTTCAACACGCCTGTATACCCAAAATACCGTTGAAGTTCTAAATGACTCCAATGGTACAAGGGATTTCCGATTGCCATTTCCAGAGTTTCTACCCATTTCTGGAATTTTTCTCTGTCTGGGGCTTCTCCCGTAATATAATATTCTTCCACACCGTTTGAACGCATCTGTCTCCATTTATAGTGATCTTCTCCCAGCCATATTTGAGTAATGTTCTCAAACTGACGATCTTGTGCAATCTCCCGTGGTTGAATGTGACAATGATAATCTATAATTGGCATAGTTTCTGCAAAATTGTGATATAATTCTTTTGCTATTTCGGTAGAAAGTAAGAAATCCTGATCCATAAATGCTTTCATAAAAACCTCCAACTGTTTTGAAATTTTTCTTTGCATTTAAGGATTTCCTAATTTTTCCATTTTTATTCTATTACCACTCTAATAGTGTACTTCCCCATGTAAGTCCAGCTCCGAATCCCGCTAATACAAGAATATCTCCTTTTCGCAATTTCCCTTCTTGATTCATTTCATCCAATAAAATTGGTATACTTGCAGCAGAAGTATTTCCGTATTTTTCCATATTCATGGGGAATTTTTCTTCCTTCTCTTTTAATTTTTTTGCAACACTTAAAAGAATTCTGCTATTTGCTTGGTGAAGTAGATAGTACTTAATTTCTTCTTTTTGCATTCCTGCCTTTTTTAAAAGTTCTTCAATGCATATGGGAACTGTTTTTACAGCAAATTTAAATACCTCCTGTCCTTCCATTTCAAGATAAGAGTTTCCTTCTTTTTGTTTCTTTAATATACTATCCTCATACTTTACAAAACACTTCAAAACCCTTCCTTGTCCGCCATCTGCATGCTGCACAAAATGAAAAATTCCCGTTTCTGATGCTTCTAATACTACAGCACCTGCACCATCTCCAAATAACACACATGATCCTCTATCATTCCAATTCAAAAAACGTGTCATATTGTCAGCACCGATGATTAATGCTTTCCTATATACCCCACTATTTATATAAGCATAAGCTGTATTTAATGCAAATAAAAATCCTGCACAAGCCGCACTCAAATCAAAAGCCACTGCATTCTTAGCACCTAATTCTGCCTGAACCTGACAAGCTGTGCTTGGAAAAAAATCATCTGGGGAACAAGTTGCCACAAGAATTAAATCAATTTCTTCTGCTTTGCATTTTGCAGATTCCAAAGCTTTTTTTGCTGCCTCAAAAGCCAAAGTTGATGTGGTTTCCTCTCTGGAAATTCTTCTTTCTCTTATTCCAGTCCTTGTGACAATCCACTGGTCATTGGTATCAATAAATTTTGTAAAATCATTATTTTTCATACAATACTTCGGAACAGCACTTCCTGTCCCAACAATCTTTGCTTTCATAAATTCTCCTTATTTTATATTTAATATTTAACATTTCAAATATTTTGTATTTCAAACTTTTTTAAGTATACCCATCTTTTCGTTATTTGTCAACTATTGACGCTTTCTTTACCTTCTCCTAAAAGAAAAAAGATGACAGTCCTACTGACTATCATCTTTGTAAATTTTCTTTATTTCTTGTGACAATTCTCGGTTTAAGTCGTCCAAATCGATCCCTATTCCCGGTGCCATATAGGGCATTTGCTTTTGTTTATCGTATTGCCTTTTCCCTACTTCATATTCCTGTGTTTTATCGAAATCTTCATGCTTTGTCACATTTAAATCTTCTTGATCAAAATGATTCTCCTGAAGTTTCTTCTTTTTCACCACTGTTGAATTGTTTCCTCTTGTACTTTGACTTACTTCCTTTATTTTCGTCTTTTTTACAACTTTTTTCTTTTTTCTTCCTGTAGGTAAATGAAAAAGTTTTGCTTCCCAATCTTTTCCCTTCATAAGTGGTGCTGCCTGCACCGCTATACCAATTGCTGCCATAATAAGACCCAAAATCAATTCTCCTGCTCCGGCCTCTTTTTCAAGCATTGCCAAAAGCAAATGAATACCGCCCAAACCTCCGCAAACTGCTGTAATTCCTATCACCATCTGCTTTTCATAACCCAAAGCAAAGGTTCCTGCAAAAAGTCCAATTCCCAAAGCAATCAAGTACTGTGTCAATGTCACATCTTTAAAAAAGGAAACTACAATAGCATATACCAAAGCGGTACACATAACAAACACGCCAAACTTATACAAAAGCCATGCCAGAAGTCCCAAAATGAAAGCAGCTACTACTGCCACAATCCCAGCCATCATCTTATCCTGTAAAAAGTACAGTCCGGCTCCAAATCCAATTCCACCGCCCATGAGGATACCCAAAATACATCCCCATACTTTTCTCAAACGATATCCCATGAAACAATTTAAAAAAGCAAATACTGTTCCAATAAGATAAATTAGTATCCGATATTCTTTTGGTACAAAGTTCCAAAAACCTTTTATCAGTTCTAAGATCTGGTCTCCTTGTATATTCATAAATCTTTTACATTCCTTTCAAATATACATGTTTAATGTACTTTAGTGTTTCTTTCTCTCCTTTGTCTGCCAACATCCTAAGCAAAAGTTCTAATTCTTCATTTGTCTTTTCATGTACAAACCACAGCTTTTCCTTACTTTTCAAAAAATATTCCAAAGGTGCTGCATCTGTATAAGTATCTGGGTGATAATTCCTTGACGCACTGATTCTGTCCATAACCATTTCTGCAATATACTTTCTTGGCATAGGAACTCCTTGAATAACCGTATCACAGTTAATTCCATAATCAACCCAATGTTCAAAATGATGCTTATTCCTTCCATAATGATGAATCCATGAAGTAGATAATCCTGTGGCTTCTCGCTCTGCATTATTAGGACTTCTTGTTCCTTGATAATATTTACATCCCACAGAAAATTCTGTCCAAGAATACTTTGACAAATCATGAAGTAATCCCTGTTTATAAAGTCCTATTTTAAAGCAATATTTCATAACTAAAAACTTGTGCTTTGTAATCGTTTTAAAATGCTTCCAAATCCGCATACATCCTGTTCCTGCTTTCCTACTAAAATCATAACTGTCCTTGGAGGTACTTCTATCGTTTTTCCTATAATATTTGCTCCATCTTGCAATCTTTCTTCTTTACTATTTTCTGTACAAAGAAGAATCTTCCAGTTGATTTCATTTTCAGCCCCTGGAAGTGCAATTTCGTGAGAAATCCAATGGAAATTAAAAGCCAAAAATAAAAATTCAGAAGGTTTTCCTGCATATTCCCCACAATACATAATACCTAAAGATCTTGTATCGTTATCCCTTTCCACATACCATGCTTGTCTTCCATGATAGGACATATCTGGATAACCTAATGCATGATAATCACTGCCTTTTAATTCCTGATTCCAATGTAAAATAGGATTTTCTTTTCTAATTTGAATAGCTTCTTTTACAAATTCCCAAAGGTCTTGCTGATTTTTCTTTCCATTCCAGTCAATCCAGGATAATTCATTATCCTGACACCACACATTGTTATTTCCTTTCTGGGTATTACCCCATTCATCTCCTTGAAAAATCAAAGGTGTTCCCTGACTAAATAACAAAAGTGAAAAAGCATTCTTCATCTGTTTCAAGCGAAGCTCTTTAATTGATGTTTTCCGGCTTACCCCTTCCACACCACAATTCCAGCTGCAGTTATAGGAAATTCCGTCTTGATTTTCTTCTCCATTTGCCTCATTATGACGTTCCTCATAGGAAACCATATCCATAATTGTAAAACCATCCTGATCCGCCATATAATTAATAACACCATTACACAAAGGATTTCTTTTTTGACGAAACATAAATTCTTCTATCCTATTTTCATCCCCTTTTAATATATGGCGCATAGAATATAAAAATCCCTCATTATACTCTGCTGTATTTTTAAATTTAGGTGCCTCTCCATGGAAAATACCATAGCCATCTACATCGTGGAAAAATAGTTTACAATCAGCTAATAATGGATCTTTCATAAAAAGTTCTTGAGAAATACCTTCTCCCATAATATGAAATCCATCAATATGATATGTAATTTTCCAATATCGCAGAATATCCAACATTTTTGCAAGAGCTGTATGCTTTCCAAAGTAAAACTCCATCATACATTCCATCCCTGCTTCATGAAAAGCATTTACCATAGCTGCAAATTCTTTTGCAGGATTCTGTGTAGCACAAAATGCTGCCTTAGGCGCAAAATAGCAAGCATCTTCTGTATATCCCCAACAGTTAATTCTCGGATTTATTGCAGTTTCTTCAACCGCATAATCCCCTACTGTTCCTCTTTTATGAAGCCTTTGCATCTCACTGTATTCATAAGCTGGCATCAATAAAACACCTGTAATCCCTAAATCTTTTAAGTATTCTATTTTTTCCTGAACTCCACGAAAAGTTCCCTTATCCTTAACTTTTGAAGTTTTACTTTTGGTAAAACTACGTACTTGCAATTTATACAGAATAGAATCACTAAGTTCTATAGGAACAAATGCCTGATCGTTCCATGAAAATTTGTCTTCCAAATATCCACAACAAATATTTTGATCCTTTTCCCCAAAAGAAGCCGTATGATACAAAACTTTTGCATAATCGTCCTGTATTACTTCTCCATTTATTTTGTAATTATATTTCAATGGAGCTTTATCAATGCCTTTTACTTTCATAGAAAGAAGATTTCCTTTTCTTCCTTCTTTTAAAAACGGAATATCTAAAGTTCCTTTTTCTGTATAAAGAAGCAGAACAGCTTCTGTATCTTTTTCTGCTTCCAATGTAAATACAAAACCATCCTTCTGCTTTTCTACACCCTTGTTCCATACATCCCCAACTACTGTTTCTATTTCTTTTTCTCCGCGCATACTTCCTCCATATAATCATATACTGCTGGGGCATCCTTTTCATCCGTTAGTGTTACTAAAATATCTCCCGGAAACAATATGGTTCTTCCTTTCGGGATTAGTTCATTTCCACCTCGTTTTATGGATACCATCAAACAATTTTTGGGCCATTCAATCTGCTGAATCATCTTATCCTGCAATAAACTATTATGGCAAATAACAAATTCTTGTAAAAGCTTTTCGCCTTTACTCTCTGGAATCCTTTCTCCACGTCTCTTTAATAATCCATTTAAAAGGCTTTCATAAATAGGTTCTGATTTTAATGCTGAGGCCACTAAATAAGCCACAATAGACACTAACGACATAGAAAGCATCTGGCTTACCTGACCTGTCATTTCAAAAATCAAAATAATCCCTGTAATCGGCGCTCTTACAATAGCCGTAAAATACCCTGCCATAGCAAGAAGGACCATATTGCTGATATAAGATGCATCCAATCCCATGTACTGCACTGCAAATGTGCTATAAATTCCTCCTAAAAGTGCACCTAATACTAAAAGTGGAAAGAAAATTCCTCCTGGTGCTCCCGATCCAAAACAGATAAGAGAAAATAAAAATTTAACTATAAATAACACGAAAAGAGAAGTAAGAATCATTTTCCCTTCTGCTGCCCTATCAATCAAAAAATGTCCACTTCCCAATACTTGAGGCATTACCAGCCCTAATATTCCTGCAAGTAAAAAAGGTATAAAAAGCCGTGTTGTTTCATTTAAGCACTTTGCTTTAAAATACATATTCTGAACTTTCAGAGTCAGTTTATTATAAATAACACCCATAACACCCAAAATCACACCTAAAATAACAATATGCCAGTAATATTGAGGAGGCATTTCTTTTCCAACATCAAATTGAAATACCGGCTGAAATCCCATAAACTGACTGGAAATATAATCGGCGGTAATCGATGCTGTCATAACGGATATTAAAACAGATACGGAAAAGTTTTTATGTATTTCTTCCAGTGAAAACATAACACCGGCTAAAGGTGCATGAAAAGCAGCCGCAAGTCCTGCACTAGCCCCACAAGTAATTAAATATTTTTCCTCTGTTCTCCCTCTATCTAATGTTTGAGAAACTGCTTTTCCTGTCATAGCCCCAATCTGTATAGACGGGCCTTCCCTTCCGAGAGAAAGTCCCGAAAATAATGCCAGAAAACCGCCTAAAAATTTTGCAGGCAGTACACGCCACCATACTTGATTTAATTTTCCCATCATTTCTCCCTCTACTTGAGGAATTCCACTTCCGGAAATCATGGGTTCATACTTTACCAATTTCCCTACAATCAAAGCAATTATAAACAATGCGATAAACCAAAATGCTGCTACAAGTGGTTCTTGTCTTGCATATTCTAATACTTTATTCATACCTTTATTGGCGTATTCCAAAATAATACGATATAACAAGACTACAACACCAGCGACAGCTCCTACCAAAAATCCTTCTGCTGTAAGAATTGTCTTAAAGTGCTCTGCTCTTTTCATTAAATGAGATGTATCTTTCTCCAAGCTCTTTTCCCCCTCTCTGATCAGAACAAAAGCTGTTCATTTTCCATTATACGTGTCTGGAAATAAAAATGCAAATCCTTTCTGTATTGCATTCCCTTTTCGTATCTGGTAAAATGTTTTTAAAACTTAAATTAAGAAAGAGGTTAAAAAATGAGCGAAAAGACATATACAACCGATATTGAAAGCTGTAATCCAAGTGACTGTGCTTCTTGTACTGCAAATTGCAGCAGTGCAGGTGGAAATAATCAGGGAACTATTCCAAAAGTTCCAAATCCTACGATCAAATTAACTCTTGAAGATGATACTGTTTTAGAATGTGCTGTACTCACTACCTTTCCTGTAGAAGGATTTGGAGAATATATTGCACTGGTACCATTAAATGAAAACGGTAAAAACACAGATGGGGAAACTTATTTATTCCGCTATGCAGAAGAAAATGATGCGCCTGTTGTTACCAACATTGAAAGAGAAGATGAATATATGGCAGCTGCAGAAGCATTCCATGATTTTATTGCTAACTTAAAATCCGAATCCGATCTTGAAGAAGAAAGCGAAAACTAAACTTCAAATTTTAGAAATAATTTTTAATAAAAACTTCCCCCTTTGGCAAATTAAAATAGATTTTCCAAAGGGGGGCTCTATTAATGTTCTATACTGGGAATAGAACATTCTATATCTACATCTTTTTCATAATCCACTTCCGGAACATAAAATCCAAACATCTGGTAAAAATCTTCCCAATATCCTTCAATGTCAGAAATTTCTGTAACATTTTCTGTTGTCACTTCTTTCCAAGCCTCAACAACTTTTTTCTGTACTTTCTCTGACAATTCCCAGTCATCCATACGAATTCTGCCTTTCTCATCTACAGGTACTTCTTCTTCAAAAAGTTTTTCTTTAAAAAGACGTGAGATCTGCTGAATACATCCTTCATGATTTCCTGCTTCTTTCATAATCTTATATAAAATAGCAAAATACAAAGGTACAATAGGAATTGCTGCGCTGGCCTGTGTCACTAAGGCTTTATTCACCGAAACATACGCTTGCAATTTAGGAAATTTTTCTTTGATAATTTTTGCAGTATTTTCCAAATGACGTTTTGCCTGTCCGATTGTTCCATCAAAATATATGGGATAAGTAAGTTCTGGTCCAATATAAGAATATGCTACAGTATACGCATCTTCTTCTATAGCATTTGCTTTTTTTAATGCTTCTATCCATTCTAGCCAATCCTCGCCCCCCATAACTTTTATGGTTCCCTGAATTTCTTCTAACTCGGCAGGATCTACTGTTTTTTCCACAATAGTATTATTTCTTAGATCTAAACTTTTTTCAGTAAAAGATTCTTTGGTTGTCTTTAAAGAAGAAACCCACAAATTTCCATCTTTATCTGTACGTCTGGGAGCTGCAAGGCTGTAAATGACCATATCTACCTTCCCCCAGTCTTGCTTAATTAAATGAATTGTTTTCTCCTTTATCTCTTCAGAAAAAGCATCTCCATTAATAGATTTTGCATAAATCCCTGCTTTTTTTGCCTCTTCCTCAAAAGCCACTGTATTATACCATCCCGGGGTAGCTGTACGTTTTCCATTAGAAGGTTTTTCAAAGAAAACACCAATAGTATCTGCCTGACATCCAAATCCTGCTGTAATTCTGCTTGCTAGACCATATCCTGTAGATGCTCCAATTATTAACACCTTTTTTGGACATTTATTTATATTCTGAGCTTTTACATAAGCAATTTGCTGTTTTATATTTTCTCTGCACCCTTCTGGATGAGCTGTAGTACAAATAAACTCTCTTACCTTTGGTTCTATTATCATTCTTTTATCCTCCTGGAGATTTGAATTTACTATGGTATTCAATTATTTTGATTCTCAAAATATATTATCATAAAAAAAGATAACATGCAAGTAATTCCTTTATCTTACATGCTATCCTTCTCTTTATTTTCCTGTTGTGCTTCCAAATCCACCATTTCTTATGGCAGTTGCATCATCATCTACAGTAATTCCGTACTCCAAAAAAATTCCCTGTGCAAATCCGGTTCCAGCTTCCACCTGAACAGTTTTTCCTTCTCTTGAGTCGTTTGTAATCTTAATAAAAATATGACCTTCATTATCTGAATGGAAATAGTCGCTATCAATAATTCCCACCGTATTATTCAACTGCAAACGGAATTTAAAACCCAATCCGCTTCTTGGATATAATTTCAACACCCAATCATTTTCCATTTCTGCACGAATTCCTGTAGGAATTTTTAAACTTTCGCCGGGTTTTAATTCAAAATCTACCGGACTGAAAAAGTCATATCCTGCACTTCCTGCAGTAGCTCTCCTAGGCAATTTTAAAGTGTTATAAATTTTCTTCGCTTCTGTTTCCTCTCTATCCGCAAAACAATCTAAAAATCCTTCTATAAATTGTGCCTCACTTACTTTATGAAATTTTGCAATTCTTCTCATATTTCCTCCTAAGCATGTAATACTACTGTACTTGTTTTCAAAGACTGCTGTACATCAATTACTCTTTGATTGGAGCTACCCTTCCATTTTAAAGAAACATCTTTTTTCTCCTCTACAAATTCTCCATCTACCAGTACATCAATATATGCAAGAATGTCCAAATCCTGAATATTTTCCCATAAAGAACCTGTATACAGCCAAATCGTTTTTTTCGGATATTTTTCTTTAATTTCTTTTGTCAAATCTGTTATATCGGAAATATTTCCCCAATATAAAGGATCACCACCGGAAAATGTGATTCCCGCAATATAGCTTTTATCTAACTGTTGAAAAATCTCTTCCTTAGCAGCATCATCAAATTCTAATCCACTGTTTGGATCCCATGTTACTGGATTTTGACAACCTTTACAGCCATGGTCGCAACCTGCCACCCACAGAACTGTCCGAAGTCCATCACCATTTAACATATCGTCTTTCGTAATATTGTGATAACGCATATTCTTCACCTCTATATTTTCCTTTTCGAGGTAAAAAAAGGGCGCATACTCTCATTTCTGCTGCCCCCTTTTTCATCTCTATATCTAACTTTTATACTTCTTCTGGAACATCTTTCATACTAAAGCTAATACGTCCCATTTTATCTTTTCCAAGACAAATAACCTTAACAACATCACCAATAGAAAGTACATCTTCAACTTTTTCGATTCTTTCTTTTGCAATCTTAGAAATATGCACCATTCCTTCTTTTCCAGGTGCAAATTCTAAAAATGCTCCAAAATCTTTAATGCTAATAACTTTTCCTGTAAAAATCTGACCTTCCTGATAATCTGTTGTAATAGTTTTAATGTATTGAACAGCTTTATCCATCATATGCTGGTCTGTTCCGCAAATAGAAACACCACCATTGTCATCAATGTCAATCTTAACACCTGTTTCATCAATAATGGCATTGATTGTCTTTCCTCTCTGCCCTACAACATCACCAATCTTTTCTGGATCAATCTGAATCTGAACAATTTTTGGAGCATACTTGCTTACTGTTTCTCTAGGAGCAGAAATACATTTTTCCATAACCTCTGTCAAAATATATTCTCTTGCTTCTTTTGTTCTTGCAATTGCTTCTTCAATAATCTGTCTTGTCAAACCATGAATTTTAATATCCATCTGAATGGCTGTAATACCATCATGTGTACCGGCAACTTTAAAGTCCATATCACCAAAGAAATCTTCCAGTCCCTGAATATCTGTAAGCACCAAGTAATCATCATCTGTTTCTCCAGTAACCAAACCACAGGAAATTCCTGCTACTGGCTTCTTAATTGGTACACCTGCTGCCATAAGAGACATGGTAGATGCACAAATACTTGCCTGAGAAGTAGAACCATTAGATTCAAAGGTTTCTGATACTGTACGAATCGCATAAGGGAACTCTTCTACCCCTGGGATAACCGGTACTAATGCTCTCTCTGCCAGTGCACCATGTCCAATTTCACGACGTCCTGGTCCTCTTGATGGTTTTGTTTCACCAACAGAATAAGAAGGGAAGTTATAGTGGTGCATATAACGTTTGCTTACTTCAAATTCATCTAATCCATCTAATCTCTGCGCTTCTGATAAAGGAGCCAGTGTTGTAATTGTACAAATCTGTGTTTGACCTCTTGTAAACATTGCAGATCCATGAACTCTTGGAATAATATCTGTTTCTGCTGCTAAAGGACGAATCTGTGTAATCGCTCTTCCATCTGGTCTTTTGTGATCTTTTAAGATCATCTTACGAACAGTTTTCTTCTGATACTGATAAACAGCTTCCCCTAATACAGCCAGCCATTCTTCATTTTCAGCAAAAGCTTCTTCTAATTTTTCTGTAATCACACGAATATTTTCTTCACGAACCTGTTTTTCATCTGTAAATACAGCTTCTTCCATTTCTTCCGGTGTAACAATTTCTTTTATTGCAGCGAATAATTCTTCTGGAACTGCACAACTTTCATAGCTATGCTTCTCTTTTCCGCATTCTTCAACAATTTTATCAATAAATGCAATAATTTCCTGATTTACTTCGTGGGCTTTAAAAATTGCTTCAATCATTTTTGCTTCAGGAATTTCATTTGCTCCTGCTTCAATCATGATTACTTTTTCTCTTGTAGATGCCACAGTAAGCTGAAGATCAGAAATTTCTTTCTGCGCCAAAGAAGGATTGACAACCAATTCTCCATTTACCATACCAATCTGTGTTGCTGCACAAGGTCCATCAAATGGAATATCAGAAATGCAAGTTGCAATAGAGGAGCCCAGCATTGCCACAACTTCTGGATTGCACTCAGAATCAACTGCCATAACCATATTGTTTAAAGTTACATCATTTCTGTAATCTTTTGGGAATAACGGACGCATTGGTCTATCAATAACACGAGAAGTTAAAATTGCATGTTCACTAGCTTTTCCTTCTCTTTTATTAAATCCACCTGGAATTTTACCTACTGCATACATTTTTTCTTCATATTCTACACTTAATGGAAAGAAATCAATTCCTTCTCTTGGCTTATCAGAAGCCGTTGCTGTAGATAATACGGTTGTATCACCATAACGCATAAGTGCAGCACCATTTGCCTGTTTTGCTACACGTCCTATATCAACTGTCAGAGTTCTTCCTGCCAGTTCCATTGAAAAACTTTTATACATACTTTCATCTCCTTTTTCTTTTTACAGCAAAACCTGTCCGAAACAACTGAAAAATACACTTTTTTAAATGTACTTTTCAGTGGTCTCGGTATCAGAATTTCTTTGCTGTCTATTCTATCCATGACACTTTTTATAAGCAGTGTCTTGCGTAAAAAAAGGGCGGAAAACCTTCCGCCCGTTCTCTGGTTCTGATTATTTTCTAAGACCTAAACGCTCAATTAAAGAACGGTATCTTTCAATATCAGTTTTTTTCAGATATGCAAGTAATCCACGTCTCTGACCTACCATTTTCAGAAGACCACGTCTTGAATGATGATCTTTATGATTTACTTTTAAGTGCTCTGTAAGTTCCTGAATTCTTGCTGTTAAAACAGCTACCTGTACTTCTGGTGAACCTGTATCACCTGGTGTTCTTGCATATTCTGCCATGATTGCCTGTTTCTTTTCTTTAGAAATCATTTTGTTTTCCTCCATTATTTTAATCTAATCGCCGATAATTAAGGAACGGTTGGAGATTCCAATTTCTGAATTACGGCTAATTTCAACGTTTTGAGTATAGCATATTGAACATTGCTTGTAAAGACATTTCTATTTAAAAAAATCGTGATCCACTTACAGCATGTGCCCGATATAGGTTCGAAACCTTAATACCCGATGCCGAACTGCTAGCATGTACCACTTTTCCTTCTCCAATATACATTACCACATGGTAAACCAAACCATTTTCAGCATAAAAAATCAAATCCCCTGGTAAAGCTTCTTCTACCGAAATTCTAGTTCCTGCATTGGCTTGATCCGCAGCAACTCTCGGTAATAAAACACCAAATTTTTTATAAATGCTTTGCACAAATCCAGAGCAATCAGCACCATTGGTTAAACTAGTTCCTCCCCATACATAAGGATTCCCCACAAATTGCAAGGCAAAGTCTACGATTTCTTTTCGTTTTCCACTTACATCTGCGGTCACAGGCATATCTTCCTTTTGTTCCAAAGAATAAGCATACTGGACTTCTAGACGATTTGTAGCTTTTAAATATTCCTCTTTGGTAAAACCGGTTTTTAAATAATCGCCAAAAACGTATCCCGAAATCTCATCTGAAGTAACGTAACACCACTCACCCTCCCAACGTTCAATTTCACAATACCCTTCCTTAGGGATCTGTGCTATGATCTGATACTGCTTACCTGCACCTTTTCGAATATTAAGGCATGTATTAACATTTGCATAAGCACCATTCTTTTCCATTTGTTTTTCAGGCACCGCCCATACATTTTCTTTTGAGATAGGTATTCCTGCTAAAATAGCTCCCGATAACATCATAATAACTTTTATTTTTCCTTTATTCCGCATAATATATCCCTTTCCTTAGACTTTTGGTCATAATAAAAGCCTAAGAGAATATTTTCCCTTAGGCTTATCTTGTGTATATTATACTTTTTTATTCTTCTGGTTCTTTATCTAAAATGGAAAATGCAATATTCGTAGCATGATCTGCCACTCTCTCCAATCCTGAAATAATATCAGAAAACAGCATTCCCGCTTCCTGTCTGCATTCACCTTTTTTCAATCTTTCTACATGAGCTTCCTGCAAATCTCTCTCCATTTGATCAATTCCATCTTCTAAGTCAAGAATTTCCTGAAGATGTTCCTTGCTGTTATTAGAAAACATATCAAGAGAATAATTGGTGATTTTAATAACTCTGTCTAGCATCTCTAAAAGTTCTGACACCGCTTCTTTACTAAAAGAAATATTTTTCTCTTTTCGTAATACTGCTGACTCTGCTGCATTTTCTGCATGATCTCCAATTCTCTCAATATCATTTACTACATGGAATAGACCACCTATATTTTTCATATCATCAATAGGTAAGGTGCTTTGGCTGATTTTTACCAGATAATCTGTAATCGCATGGTTCATGTAATTAATTTTCTGTTCTGTTTCGTAAACCTCCTGTATAGCTTTATCCTCTGGCTTAATCAAAACATTCACAGCTTTTTTCAAATTCTCCACAGCCATATTTCCCATACGTTCTAATTCTTTTATAACTTCTACAACTGCTGTATTCGGTGAAAATACACTGGAAGGACCTATGTATTCCAACTGGAATCCTTCTTTCTTTTCTCCATCTGCATTATCTGGCACAAGCAAATAAGTAAGCTTTACAATCCACTGCGCAAATGGGAATAAAAGAACCACCTGGAAAACTTTAAAGAATGTATGCGCATTTGCCACACTTCTTCCAATATTATCGCCAGAAATTCCTCGAATTCCAGCTTCAATCCAACTTTCTCCAAATAACAAAATTGTTGCAATTACAACTGTTCCTATTACATTAAACAGAAAGTGTATCATTGCCGCACGTTTTGCATCTTTGTTTCCACTAATACTTGCTAATAATGCAGTCGTACAGGAACCGATGTTACAACCTAAAATAATATAAAAACATATCCACAAAGGCAAAAGACCTTGCTGCGCCATCAAAAGCACAATACTAACTGTAACCGATGAGCTCTGAATGATTGCTGTAATAATAAATCCAATGATAATTCCTAAAAATGGATTATTAATGCCATGAAGAAGATCGACAACAAAAGGAGATTCTTTCATTCCTTCCATACTCCCTGACATCAAAGACAATCCCATAAATAAAACACCAAATCCTAATACTACTTCACCAATCTGTTTTACTTTATTGTTTTTGCAAAACATAGTGATAATTACACCAAGTATTAAAAATATAGGTGCTGCTTGAGATAAATTAAATGCAACCAACTGAGATGTAATAGTAGTACCCACATTTGCACCCATAATTACACCTGCAGCCTGAACTAAATTCATTAGTCCTGCATTTACAAAGCTAACCACCATAACTGTCGTTGCACTTGATGACTGTACAATAGCACAAAAAAGCATACCAAACAGCATACCAATAAATCGGTTTTTCGTGAAGAAGTCAAGAAAACTCCTCATCTTTGCTCCTGCTGCCTTCTCAATACTGTCTCCCATAACGGTCATTCCATATAAAAATAGGCCAAGACCGCCTATCAGCGACAATAGGTTTTCTATATTCATTTTTCTCTCCTTCGTAAAAAAAAGATTTTTTAATCTTTACTTTATGATAATCGAAGTTCTGATACTTGTCCATATTCTTTTTCAAGAAAAGCTCGAGCAATTTCTACATCTATGTCTAATTGTGCCTTTAAGTCCGATAAAGAATCGAATTTTTTCTCAGAACGCAAATATTTGTAAAACCACACTTCTGCTTCCTGCCCATATAAATTTTCATTGCAGTTAAAAAGATAGGTTTCTACTCCAATAAAGTTTTCTTTTACCGTAGGTTTATATCCCACATTTGTAATTCCAGAATAAGCTTTTCCTCCAATAAAAGACCGTGTGACATACACTCCATTAGGGGGAAGTTTTTTAATTGGTAAAGGGATTAGGTTTGCAGTAGGAACTCCTATAGTTCTTCCAAGCTGTCTTCCATGAACAATTTCCCCTTTGATAAAATAAGGATAGCCTAGTAAACTTTGTACTTTTTCCATTCGCCCTTGCTCTAACTCTTCTCGAATATACGTACTACTAATTTCCCTTTCACCATCTTTTTCTTTTTCGATGATTTCTACCTCAAATCCATATTTTTCACCTAAGGAAAAAAGCAATTGTGGAGTGCCACTACGATTATGCCCAAAACGAAAATCAGATCCAATTGCTAAATATTCTGCATGAAGTCTATCCACCAAATACTCTTTTACAAAAGCTTCCGGTTCCATATTCATTAATTCCTCTGTAAAGGGACATTCTGCTAAAATATCTACATGAAGTGCCTCTGCAACTTCTCTTTTTTCCTCATAAGTCAAAAGCAGCTTTGGCACACATTTTTGCTGATAAGCTTTACAAGATAAATCAAAAGTAAAGATCACGGTACGACAATTTTCATTGTGCCTACGTCTAATACGTTCCACCAGCTTTTGATGGCCTCTATGAAATCCATCAAACTTCCCTAGCGTAACTGCACTTCTTATACCGAAATCTAAATGAGGTACTTCTGTTGTATAAATCATAGTTTCTCCTTCACCTCATTGAAAATCCTGAGGGGTACAAAATATAGTCAATGGCTTATACTGGTGTTTGGAAGAATTCCATTCATAAATCCCAATAAAAATACCTGTACTAGTATACATACGCACTCTTATTCCAAGAGATTCATCTTTACAAGGAATAGGATTTCCATTTTGTAGCATTTTATCAAAATCTGGCTGTGCAAAAAAAGTCGGATAGGAAGAAAACATTTCCTCAATAGACACAATTTTCTCATCTATTTGCCCATTTTGCACCAATTCTTCTATTTGAGATAATTTTAAACTATCTGCAATGGAAAAACGATCTACCTGTGTTCTGATTAAACTCTCCATACAGCCCATACAACCAAGTTTTTCTCCAATATCATGACAAAGTGTACGAATGTAAGTACCTTTAGAACAAGTTACTGAAAATCGTACCAACGGCAACTGAATGGATAAAATTTTTATCTCATAAAAAGTAACGGGTCTTGGCTGACGTTCAATTTCAATTCCCTCTCTAGCAAGTTCATATAACTTTTTCCCTTGTACTTTTAATGCGGAATACATAGGTGGCACTTGCTGTTGGTCTCCTAAAAATTTCGCCATACATTCTTCTACATCAGCTGGAGAAACTTCCACAGAACATTTTTTTAAAATCTTCCCCGTAATGTCCTGAGTATCTGTTTCTATCCCTAGATGAAGAACTGCCTCATAACTTTTTCTTTTATCTGTTAATAAAGAACAAAGTTTTGTACCTTTTCCAAGGCAAACAGGCAAAACACCTTCTGCATCTGGATCCAGCGTCCCTGTATGCCCAATCTTCTTTTGCTTTAAAATACCTCGAAGCTTTGCAACCACATCATGGGAAGTATAGCCTTTTTCTTTATAAACATTAATGATTCCGTTTTTCATTTTTAATTCGCATCTTTCAATAATTGTTTTTCAATTGTTCGTAGCAAATTATTTATAGCATCATAAACAGATCCACACAAAGTGCATCCTGCTGCACGAATATGTCCGCCACCACCAAAATAAGACGCCACTTCATTTACATCTACCTTACCATTGGAACGTAAGCTCACTTTAAACTCCTGTGTCTTTACTTCATAGAGAAAAATCGCAACTTCTACTCCCTTTGTTACACGTAACTGCTGTACAATTCCATCTAAATCTTTAGGTGTAACATGATAAAATTCCATGTCTTTTCTACGAATACTGCCGATAATACATTTTCCATTCAAAACCAGCATACTTTCCATGAGACATCTTCCTAAAATTTGATTCTGCACATAAGTTTTTTCGTAAAATGCACGATCTACAATTTTAGAAAAATCAATTCCTGTTTTCATCAGTTTTGCCGCAATTCCCATAGTTTCCGGTGTTGTACACGAATACTGAAAAACTCCTGTATCATTGATAATTCCCGTATAAATGGCTTCTGCGCAACTTCTTGTTACTTTTTCTTCATCTAAAAGTGTATACAAAAGCTCAGATGCAGAACTCGCCGAAGGGCAAAGTACATCAATATCAGCAAATCCTTTATTGCTAATATGATGATCAATACAAATTGTTTTCTTGGCCTTATCCAGCGCTTCAGTCACCACACCTACTCTGTCCTTTACACTTGTATCCAAAATAAAGATTACATCATAGATTTTGTTTTTGTCTAATTCATTTTTTACTTCATGAATAGAGTCTAAGAAAGAAAAGGCTTCTTTTACTTCCTCCAGATATACATCAGCTTCTATTTCTGGATAATTTGCTTTTAGATACAAATATAATCCCATACAGGAGCCTACACAGTCACCATCCGGTCTTACATGACCGGCAATGGCTACTGTCTTTACTCCCTCTAATTCATTGGTAATCTTCTCCATCTTCCTGCACCTCCTCTTTTCCGGTGACTTCGTCAATCAATCTTGACATAGCAACACCGTACTCAATAGACTCGTCTAAAATAAAACGAATTTCCGGAGTATTTCTAAGATTAATACTTTTTGCAAGCTGTCTACGGATATATCCTTCTGCGCTTTTTAACCCTGCAATGGTATTATTTTTTGCTTCTTCATTCCCCATAACACTGATATAAGCTCTACATGTTTTTAAATCTGGAGCTACTTCTACTGCTGTCACAGATGTCATAGGATGAATTCTCGGATCTTTAATCCCTTCCCGAATTAAATTGGCCAGTTCATGCTGAACTTCCGCATTTACTCGGGTATTTTTAATACTATTTTTTCTCATGATTTCCTTTCCGCTCTTTCAAGCTTCTATCTTGGAACTTCCACCATAATATATGCTTCTACTCTGTCTTCTTCTTTAATGTCATTAAAATCTTCAAATACAAGACCACATTCGTATCCTGCTTTTACCTCTTTTACGTCATCTTTAAAACGTTTCAAAGAAGCCAATTCACCTTCAAAAATCTGTTCGCCTTCTCTAGTGATTCGTACCTTACAATTTCTTTGGAAAATACCATCTAACACATAAGAACCTGCAATATTTCCAACACCTGATGCTTTGAAAATCTGGCGTACTTCTGCATGACCGATAACTTTTTCTTCAAATACCGGATCCAGCATACCTTTCATAGCAGCCTCTACATCTTCAATAGCTTGATAAATCACGCGGTATAAACGCAAATCAACACCTTCTTGTTCTGCAACGGATTTTGCAGTTGCATCTGGCCTTACGTTAAAACCAATAATAATAGCATTAGAAGCACTTGCTAATGTAACATCAGATTCATTAATCGCACCAACACCACCGTGAATTACTTTTACAACAACTTCTTCATTGGAAAGTCTTACAAGACTCTGTTTTACTGCTTCCACAGAACCTTGAACGTCTGCTTTTACAATCAATGGCAGTTCTTTCAAATTACCTGCCTGAATTTGACTGAACAAATCATCCAGAGACATTTTTGCTTTTGTTTCCTCCAGAAGACGATTTTTGTTTTCTGATACAAAGGTTGCCGCAAAATTTTTCGCTTCTTTATCATTTTCTGTAACAACCAGAATTTCTCCTGCATTTGGTACATCACTTAATCCTAAAATTTCTACCGGTGTAGAAGGACCTGCTTCTTTTACCTTTTTGCCCTTATCATCAATCATAGCACGCACTTTACCAGAACATGCTCCAGCTGCAATAAAGTCACCTACACATAGTGTTCCCTTCTGTACTAAAATAGTTGCCACAGGACCTTTTCCTTTATCCAACTCTGCCTCAATTACAAGACCTCTTGCTCTTCTGTTTGGATTTGCTTTTAATTCTGCGACTTCAGCAGTCAAAAGAATCATTTCCAAAAGAGTGTCAATTCCTTCTCCTGTATGAGCAGAAACAGGAACAAAAATAGTACTTCCACCCCAGTCTTCTGGAATTAATTCGTATTCAGATAACTCTTGCTTTACTCTTTCGATATTTGCACTTGGCTTATCAATTTTATTAATTGCAACAATGATTTCTACACCTGCAGCCTTTGCATGGTTAATTGCCTCCACAGTCTGTGGCATAACACCATCATCTGCTGCTACTACTAAAATTGCAATATCCGTTGCATTTGCACCACGCATACGCATTGCAGTAAAGGCCTCATGTCCCGGTGTATCCAAGAAAGTAATTTTTTCTCCGTTTACACTTACCATATAAGCACCAATATGCTGTGTAATACCACCTGCTTCACGGTCTGTTACATGAGTTTTTCTAATGCAGTCCAAGAGAGATGTTTTACCATGGTCAACATGACCCATAACACATACAACTGGTGGTCTGGATACTAATGTAGCTGCATCTTCCTCTTCTTCTTTTAAAAGTTCTTCAATTACATCTACTTTTTCTTCCTGCTCTGCAATAATATCATACTCCAAAGCAATCTCCTGTGCCTTTTCAAAATCAATCTCATGGTTCACTGTAACCATAACACCCTCTAAGAAAAGTTTTTTCACAATAACGGATGGCTGCATTTTCATTTTTTCAGCCAATTCGCGAATAGTCATTTTTTCTGGAAGTGTAATTTCTTTTACTTCTTCTTTCTTTTCTTCCTTCGGATGAGATACTGGCTTCTGAAGTTGCATTGCTTTCGGAATTTTCTGTACCTGTCTACGTCCTCCCTGATTTGGACGCTTTCCTTGATTTTGATATTCGTCTCTACGATTGTCTTTTTTCTTATTTTCTCTATTTGCCTTACGGCTGTCTTTCTCCACAAATTCTAATTTTGGAGCATCAAATTTAGCGGACTGTTCACGTCTACTATCATTTCCTCTATTATCATTTCTTCCGCCAAAACGTCCGTTTCCTCGTTCTCCCTGATTATTTCCAAAACGGTTTCCTGAACGCTCTGTATTACCATTATTATTGAAACGATTACCCTGACGATTTTCCCCATTTCGATTAAATCGATTATTTGGGCGTCCTTCCTGATTATTATTTCCATTATAACGATTGTTATTTGGTCGGTTTTCTCCGTTCTGACGATTATTTGGGCGTCCTTCACCATTTGTATTAAATCGATTGTTTGGTCGGCTCTGACGATTTTCCCCATTCTGACGATTATTGTTTGGTCGATTTTCGCTATTTTTATTAAAACGGTTGTTTGGTCGGCTTTCTCCTCCATTATTATTACGATTGCCCTGACGGCTTTCTCCGTTTTCTTTATAACGATTATTATTTGGTCGATTATTATTTCTATTTTCCTGTTTCAAATCCTGTGTCCCTCTGTTCTCTTCGCTTCTATTCTCCTGTGATTTCTGTTTCTTTTCAGATGTATGGCTGGCATTCTGAGGGCGGAATACCTGAACAACTTTTTTCTTAGGTTTTTCACCATCTTCCTGTTTTGCAGAAAAATTTACGTTTTGGTTAATTTTGCTTCCCTTTTTATAATTATCCCTTACCATATTTGCATGTGTTTCGTCTACATTACTCATGTGACTAGTTAACTCTATATTTTTTGATTTTAAAAAATCTAAAACCTCTTTATTTGTTTTGTTTACTTCCTTTGCCAGTTCGTAAACTCTTATTGTTGACATATATTGCCCTCCTTTTCATGTTAATAACCCATTTTTTCTAATTTTTTTATCATTGCCATAGCAAAATTTTCATCTGTCACTCCAAGAGATGCACGATAATCTTTTCCAATGGCGCCTCCTAACTCCTCCTTTGTTCCCATGTTATATAAAGGCACTTCATAATATGTGCACATATCTTTAAACTTTTTTTTTGTATTTTCTGATGCGTCTTGTGCTGTAAAGACCAAAAAAACCTGTCCGGACTTTACTCCCTTTTCTGTTGCAAACTCACCACTTACAACTTTTCCTGCCTTTGCCGCCAGACCTAAAAAAGCCAGTTCTTTATTTTTGCTCAATATTTTCAAACTCCCTTTCAAGGCTTTCATAAACCTCTTTTGGTATAGATACTTTTAAAGAACGTTCCAGTCCCTTATTTTTCGCAGCAGTTTGCAGACATTCCTTACAAAAACATAGATAAGCACCTCTTCCATTTTTACGGCCAGTAGTATCTAAAACAATTTCATTTTCAACTGTTTTTAATACACGCATCATCTCTTTTTTGCTCTTCATTTCTCCGCAGCCTACACATTTGCGCATAGGAACTTTCTTTCCTGTACTCATACGCTCACCTTATTCTTCTGCTATTTCTTCTGCAGTTTCTTCTACTTCTGTTTCCTCATATTCTTTTTCATAAAGATCCAGTTCACCGACTTCTCTTGCCTGTGTCTCACTCTTAATGTCAATTTTAAATCCAGTCAATCTTGCTGCTAATCTTGCATTCTGTCCCTCTTTACCAATTGCCAAAGAAAGCTGGAAATCTGGAACAATAACTGTTGCACTTTTTTCTTCTGGATCAGCGGTAACAGAAATTACTTTTGCAGGGCTTAATGCATTTTCAATTAAAAGGGCTGGATTTTCACTCCAACTGATAATATCAATTTTTTCTCCTCTTAATTCTTCCACAACAGAGTTTACTCTTGCACCGTTAATTCCAACACAGGCTCCTACTGGATCTACATCTGGATCATTGCTCCAAACTGCAATCTTGGTACGTGAACCAGCTTCTCTTGCAATACTCTTTACTTCCACTGTTCCATCTTTAATTTCAGTAACTTCTGCCTCAAAAAGACGTTTTACTAATTCCGGATGTGTTCTAGAAACCATAATCTTTGGTCCCTTTGGTGCATCTTTTACTTCCAAAATATACACTTTAATTCTTTCTGTTGGCTTAAATACTTCTGTCTTTACTTGTTCATTTTCTGTTAAAATTGCATCTGCTTTTCCTAAATTAATACTGTAATTTCTTCCCAAACTACGTTGTACAATACCAGTTACTACATCCTTCTCTTTTCCGTAATACTGATCAAAAATTACTTTTCTCTCTTCTTCACGGATTTTCTGCAAAATAACATTTTTGGCATTTTGTGTTGCAATACGTCCAAATTCTTTAGACTTAATTTCAACATTTACAATATCTCCCAGACTATACTGAGAATTCATCATTTTTGCATCTGCCAAGCTAATCTCTGTAACTGGATCATAAACTTCCTCTACTACAGTTTTTTCTGCAAGTACACCAAAATCACACGTTTCCGGATTAATATTAACTTTGATATTATCCGCTTTACCAAAGTGATTTTTACATGCCTGAATTAAAGATTGCTCAATAGCTTCTAACAAAGTATCTTTACTGATTGATTTCTCTTTTTCCAGAATGTTGAGTGCCTCCAATAATTCTGTGTTCATTTTTTACTTTCCTCCTAAAATTAAAAATCAAATGCAAGACGAATAAGGGCAATATCTGATTTCTGAAAAGTCATTTCTGTTCCCTCACAATCAATCGTCACACTACTTTCATCATATTCTTTCAAAATACCATAAAATTCTTTTTCTTTATTGATTGCACGATAAGTTCTGATTTCCAGTTCCTTACCCATACTTCTTTTATAATCCTTTTCTTTTTTCAAAGGCCTTCCCAAACCTGGCGAGCTTACTTCCATAATATAGGCTTCTTCAATAAAATCTTCTTCATCCAGTCTTTGAGAAAATGCTCTGCTTACAACTTCACAATCGTCTACTGTAATACCTTCAGGTTTATCAATATAAGCTCTCAGATAAAAATTGCTACCTTCTTTTACATATTCCACATCTACCAGTTCAAAATTATTCTCCGCTATAATAGGTTCCAATAAGGCTTCTGCTTTTTGTTCATAAATTTCTTTTTTACTCATATTCTCACCTTCTTTCTCTATTCATTCGGTATACAAACGATAAGAGTGGACCACTGGTCCACTCTTATGCTTTGATAACTATCTAGTTCTTTATTAGGATAACACTATTCCTACAAACTTGCAAGTTCTTTTTTCAATTCCACAAAATTACCAACAGATTATCCTTTCCGCCATAAGAAATTTGCCAGGAAACCTTTTGTCCTGGAGTAAAAGTAGTTATTGTTTGAATAACTTCCTGTATTCGATTACCTTCTACTATATCCTGCACAGCCTGCTCATATCCTTCTTTTTCCTGAAAACATAACTCCGTCTTTTCGCAATTTGTTTCAATATCTCTTTTTAACACTTCACTGATTTGATCTCTATCATAGAACTCATACCAACATCCATTTCTTCTATAATAATGATAACTTTCATCAAAACAAGGAGGAATTGTAATATCTCCGTTTGCCTTATGGGTCTTTCCTAATATCTTATCACTACAGCATAAATAACTATAAGAAATCACACCTTTTTTATCTCCTTTTTCATTATATCCAGGAGATCCCCACGTCGTATCTACATAATAATAATTATCTTCAATTCGGACTAAATTCCATGCATGACTAGAATTAAAATCATCCAAAATAGTTCCTGTTACCAGTGTACAAAAAATCCCCATTTTATTCAGTAAATACTGTGTGGCTTTTGCATATCCCATACACACAGTTCTCTTTTCTAAAAATACACTCTGTATCGTTTGGTTATAAGAGCTACTCTCGTCATATTCTACTTCTTGGATCAATAGTTCATACACACTTTTTATTTTTTCGTATGTATCTGCAGAGGTATCTATCTGGTCAATCCATTCTTTCGCTTGTTGCTCAATTTGCTGTTTTACTTCTGCTATCTTCTCCTTTTCTATAGTATATACAGGCATCATCTGTATAACCTTTTTCGTATTTTCAGCTGAATTTTCTATTGTGGTATATTGAAATTCACCCTCAAGCCAAAAATATTCCGGATGATCAATCATAACCATGTTAAAGATTGGTACTAACCTATCTTCTAAAATCGGTGTTATTTTAATTTCTGGTTCTTGCTCTTCCAAACCCGCTACAATCTGTCTATAAACTTGTTGTTCTTCTTTCAATAAACTTTGATATCCATAATAAAATACTTCTTCTGAAGTTTCTATCTGTTTTTCTGGAAGTTCTTTCTCTACAAATCTTTTACTGCCAGATTCCGAAAAACATCCTGATAAAACCACAAGAAAAAAAGCCATTAGAAAAAAAGTTAGCAATTTTTCTTTTTTCTTCAACCAGACACCTCTTTTCTTGATTTACACCCTCGTCTTTGTTCCCTTCGTATCTCGTTTTCCTAGTTTCAATTTATTTAATATCAACGTTTTCTCTTTATAAGAAATCGAATATTCTGTACGATTTTCCAACATATACGCATGCTCTATCCAATCGCTCTCATTCATTTTTATTCCCCTTACCCCAAGAGCCGCCTTTTTCTTACATGGGATTTCTGATTTCAAAAATTTTAAGAAAAATCCTTCCTTGGTCTGTAACACTAAATACTCCATAAGCTCTGCTGTCTGAACTAAAACAATATGATCTTCTTCTATTAATTTAGTAGAAGAAATTGTTCTTTTCGCCACATCAAACTCTTTACCTTCTACCAATTTCACCATACCTTTTGCAGTAACAAAACATAATGTCGTATTGATTATTTCATCCATACTCCCAGCAAAAACAATCTGCTCTACTGCACTGTCATAATTACTGACATTATCTACTGGTATGCCTTTATCTCTAAATTTTCCAAAAGGAAGTTCCTGTACTTTAATGGTGTGCATCCTTCCAATATCTGTAAACAGACATATTTTTCCTGTATTCATACAGTTAAATACATATTTGTTTTCTGCATCTGCTGTTTCTTTATTTCTTTCATATGTAGATTTATCTATCGTTCTTGCATAGCCGAACCGATCCATTAAAAAAACAACTTCCATTTCATCAATTTTCTTTTCTTCATAAACTGCTTCCGCTGCATTCTCTACCGCTGTACGACGCACTCTACTATACTCTTTTTTTACTTTTTGCAACTCTTTTATAATAACTTTGGACATAGAAGAATAGTTATTCAAAATATCTTCATACAAAACAATTTTCCTCATAGTCTCTTCATGTTCTGCCATAAGTGTTTCAACTTCTAAGCCTATTAACTTATAAAGACGCATATCCAAGATTGCTGCTGCTTGTCGCTCTGTAAAGTGAAGTTTTTTAGCTTGTCGCTCACTTGTTTTTGTCTTAAATCGAATGCCTTCTACCTCACCGTGAATAAGGCATTTTTTTACCTGCTCTTTATTTTTGCTTCCTCTTAAAATTTCAATAATTAAATCAATCACATCACAAGCCTTGATAAGACCTTCCTGGACTTCTTGATTTTCCCGCTCTTTTGCCAATAAACTAGTATATTTTCTTGTAGCAATATCAAATTGAAAATCCACATGATGTTCGATAATTTGCTTTAGACTTAATGTCTCTGGCTTGCCATCGGCTACAGCCAGCATATTCACACCAAAAGTATCTTCCAAACGAGTTTTTTTATAGAGCATATTTTTCAGGTTCTCTACATCCGCACCCTTTTTCAATTCAAGGACAATACGGATTCCCTCTTTCGAAGACTGATTGGCAATATCTACAATATCTGTTGTCTTTTTAGTTTCACTTAAAGTTGCCACATCATTTAAAAACTTTCCAATATTGGCACCTATCATCGTATATGGAATTTCAGTAATTACTAATAATGATTTTCCGTTTTTCCCTTTTTCTACTTCTACTTTTCCTCGAATCTTAATCTTTCCTGTTCCTGTTTCATAAATAGAAAGTAAATCATCTTTATTTACAACGATACCACCTGTGGGGAAATCAGGACCTTTAATATATTCCATCAATTCCCTAACCGTAATATCGTTATTTCTCATATAGGCAATAACCCCATCAATCACCTCTCCCAAATTATGAGGTGGCATACTAGTTGCCATACCTACAGCAATTCCATCTGCACCATTTACAAGAAGATTAGGGATTTTTACTGGTAAAACCTCTGGCTCTTTTTCGGTCTCATCAAAATTAGGCACAAAATCCACCACATGTTTATCCATATCACTCAAATAAACTTCTTGGGTGATTTTCTGAAGACGAGCTTCTGTATATCGCATAGCAGCAGCTCCATCACCTTCAATAGAACCAAAATTTCCATGTCCATCTACAAGTGGTAACCCTTTTTTAAAATCCTGTGCCATTACTACCAGCGCCTCATATATAGAACTGTCACCATGAGGATGGTATTTACCCATAGTATCTCCTACAATACGAGCACATTTTCGATAGGGCTTATCATATCGTATTCCCAATTCATACATATCATACAGGGTTCTTCTCTGTACTGGTTTCAATCCATCTCGTACATCAGGAAGTGCTCTGGCGACAATAACACTCATAGCATAATCTATATACGACTTTTGCATAATTTCCGAATATTCGGTTCTGATAATATTTTCCTGTATATCAGCCATTTCTAACCTCCTATATATCTAATTGAGCATCTTGTGCATGTTCATAAATAAACGCTTTTCTTGGTGGCACCTCAGTACCCATAAGAATTTCTGTCACTTCTGATGCCATTCTTGCATCTTCAATTTCCACCAATCGTAACATCCTGGTTTCAGGATTTAACGTAGTTTCCCAAAGCTGCTGCGCATCCATCTCTCCCAAACCTTTATATCTTTGCAAAGTAAAGGAACCTTTGTGACTTTTTCTATATTTTTCCAGAGCCTTATCATCATAAAGATACTCTTCTTCTCCCCTTGCAGGTATTGCTTTATATAAAGGAGGCATAGCAATATATACATGTCCTTCATAAATTAATTCTGGCATAAAACGATAGAATAAAGTAAGAAGTAAAGTAGAGATATGCGCTCCATCTACATCGGCATCTGCCATAATAATAATCTTATTATAACGAAGCTTGGTAATATCAAAATCATTTCCATAACCTTCTGAAAATCCACAGCCAAATGCATTAATCATAGTTTTAATTTCTGCATTAGCAAGAACTTTATCAATGGTAGCTTTCTCCACATTTAAAATTTTTCCCCTTATAGGAAGAATTGCCTGAAAGCTTCGATCTCTGGCGCTTTTGGCACTTCCTCCTGCAGAATCTCCCTCTACAATAAAAATCTCACATAAAGCAGGATCCTTTTTTTCACAGTTTGATAATTTTCCATTTGAATCAAAAGAATATTTGGGTTTTGTCAATAAATTGGTTTTTGCTTTTTCCTCTGTCTTTCGTATTTTTGCTGATTTTTCTGCACAGGCAAGAATACTTTTTAAAACATCTAAATTTCTATCAAAATATAATACAATTTCTTCACCGGTAACTTTCCCCGTTGCTTTTGATGCATCCTGATTATCTAGTTTTGTTTTAGTTTGACCTTCAAATCTAGGTGCTGGATGCTTAATAGACACTACAGCTGTCATACCGTTCCGCACATCTGCCCCTGTAAAATTAGCATCTTTTTCTTTTAAGATACCAAGTTCTCTGGCATAAACATTCATAACTGATGTGAAGGTAGTCTTAAACCCTGTAAGATGTGTTCCACCTTCTGAATTGTATATATTATTACAGAATCCCAGTACGTTTTCTCGAAACTCATTTACATACTGAAAGGCCACCTCTACTGTAATCCCATCACTTTCCCCTTTAAAATAAACAGGTTCATGAATACATTCATTTTTTTTGTTCAAATCTTTAATAAAACCTACAATTCCTTCTGGTTCATGAAACACAACTTCTTCTAATTCTGTACCTCTGTTGTCCTGAAATACAATTGTTAATTCGGGATTCAAGTATGCTGTTTCATGTAAACGACTTTTTACTTCTGTAGAAGAAAATCTTGTCTTTTCAAAAATTTCATCATCTGGCAAAAAATTAATACAAGTTCCTGTAGTTCTCGTCCTCCCCAACTTCGGTAAAAGTCCGTTTTCCAAAGAAATCGTTGGAATACCTCTTTCATAATGATCGTGGTGCACATAACCTCCTGTACTAATTTTAATATCCAAAGAAGCGGATAAAGCATTCACAACAGAAGAGCCTACACCATGAAGCCCTCCACTTGTTTTGTATACAGAATCATCAAACTTTCCCCCTGCATGCAAAGTTGTAAAAACAAGACGCTCTGCAGACATTCCCTTTTCATGCATTCCTACCGGTATTCCTCTTCCATCGTCCTCAATGGTTGCAGATCCATCCTTTTCTAACGTAACTCTAATATTCTTACAGTATCCTGCTAAATGCTCATCTACAGCATTGTCCACAATTTCATATATAAGATGATTAAGCCCTTTCCTTGAAACACTTCCTATATACATACCAGGACGCTTACGAACTGCCTCTAAACCTTCCAGTACCATAATACTACTGGCATCATACGTATTTTTCTTTGCCATTTCTATAAACCTCTCTTAAATAAACTCGCTTATATTATTTTCCATCCGAATAAAATTCCCCAAACTTAGTGTTTTTCATGCGATTCATTAAATTCACACTGACAACACCGCACAAAAGTCCTAATATAACACCAGCTAAAACATCTGTTGGGAAATGAACATAAAAATATAATCTAGAAATCCCCATAAGCAGAGCCAATATACACGCTCCTACTCCAAACTTCTTCTCTGTAAATAGCAATGCTCCTGCCGAAGCAAAAGATGCCATCGTATGTCCAGAAGGAAAAGAATAATCTCTAGGTACACGAACCAACAGTTCAATATCCTCTCGAATCCAACATGGTCTTGGCCTAGCTACCAGTGGTTTTAAAATAATATTCGCCAATATTAAATCTAAAATCAATGCCAACAGAACCGCCACTCCGCATTTTCGATATTTCTTTGTGCATAATAAGACAATCCCTAATACAATCCAAAACCAACCAGCTTCACCCAGCATAGTAACAAAGGCCATAACTTTTGTAAGTATAGGACTTTGAATATCTTGTAGCGCATCTAAAATTTTAAATTCCCACTCCATATATTTTTCCTTTCTTGTATTCTTTTAACGCAAAGTCTTATGTATCATATCTCATTTCAAAGATATTTTCAAATTAAATTTTCTTTCTCTATATTTTATCGAACATAAGTTCTTATGTCAATAACCTTTCTTTTCTTTTATTTTTCAAAAAAAGTATTGACATTTATATACTCGTAGTGTATTATATATGAGTACGGTTCGTTGGTCAAGCGGTTAAGACGCCGCCCTCTCACGGCGGAAACACGGGTTCGATTCCCGTACGAACTGCTTCAAAAAGGAAATACCAAAAGGTGTTTCCTTTTTCTTTTTCATTTCTTAATCATTGCTTAAGTGACTTCCCTTCTAAATTATGCTATAATTTCAAATAACTCTATTATGCTCATTAAGAAAGGAACCCCTTATGAAAAAGTATATTGATTTACATGTCCATTCTACTATTTCCGATGGAACCCTTAGTCCTTCTGAATTAGTACATTATGCACAAGAAAAAAATTTGGCTGCTTTTGCTCTTACTGATCACGATACAACAGATGGTCTGGAAGAAGCTTTTACAACAGCTTTAGGAAGTAATTTAGAGATAATCCCCGGTATCGAACTATCTACTACATGGAATAACCTAGATATTCATATTGTAGGTTTGGATATTGACTGGAAAAATATATATTTTCAAAAAACACTTTCTGAATTTCAAGATTCAAGAACATTACGCAATGAAAAAATTATGACTCTGCTTCAAAAAGAAGGAATTTCTATTAATTCACAACTCATGAAGAAAGCTTTTCCTAACAGTGTCTGGACTCGCGCCCATTTTGCACGCTTTCTTTTTGAGCATAAATATGTAGGTTCTATAAAGGAAGCTTTTGATCGATATTTAAGTAATCATGCCAAGTGCTATGTTCCAAGAGAAAAAGTCACACCTTTTCAAGCAATTCAGCTTATTCATGATGGCGGCGGTAAAGCAATTTTTGCTCATCCAATACTAACAAAACTATCAAAAGAACGCTTGGAAAGTCTGGTAAATGAATTGGCAAAAAACGGTTTAGATGGCATAGAAACCTTGTATTCCTCTTATACTACAGCTGATGAACTGCTTATTAAGCAAATGGCAAAACGCCATGGACTAAAGCAATCTGGAGGTAGTGATTTTCACGGAAGCAATAAACCCCATATCGATTTAGGATGTGGAAAAGGAAATTTAAAAATCCCTTATGAAATTCTCGAACAATTAAGAGCATAATTTTCTATTCTTTCCAAAATTACAGCCTTATTCTCTATTCTTATACTCTATAATAGGCATATGACGTACCTTTTTATATATACACCATATTAACCAAACAATACCTATAACAATTGCCATCTCAGGAATCCAAAATATAACTGCTAACAACAGAATCCCTACAATCACCTGTAAAAATACTTTTGGTTTCCTATCCATATTTTACCCTCCTCTATCCTCTTCATTATACTGCATCTTGATCTATAACAAAAGGCACCTGTTCACTCAGATGCCTCCTATTCTTTCTTATTCATTTTTCAATGAAATCTTTTTTCATAAAGTAATAAACCAATTTTGCCATTCCAATAGCAATAAAGAATATTCCCTACCTATTCAACCTCTAGATAGAACTTTTTTATAAAGCAAAAAAGTACCGAGTTTATCGGTACTTTAGTAATGCCGGCAGCGGGACTTGAACCCGCACGTGGTTGCCCACAACAGATTTTGAGTCTGCCTCGTCTGCCATTCCGACACGCCGGCATTTCCTTACGGAACATAAAGTATAATACCATAAGAAAAAGAGAATTGCAAGCTTTTTTTGAAAATAATATAAAAAAACTACAATTCTCCTTTTTCATCCTATTTTTTTTGATTTTCTATTAATTTTTCATAAAACTCAAAAGAATCAAAAGTAGCAAAATAATCCTCAGGTTTCTCAGCACGACGTATTAATTGTACACTTCCATCTTCTTTTAAAAGTAATTCAGCCGATTTTAACTTTCCATTATAATTGTATCCCATAGAAAAGCCATGCGCTCCTGTATCATGAATAACCAAAAAATCCCCTTTTTGAATTTCTGGAAGCATTCGATCCACAGCAAATTTATCATTATTTTCACACAAAGAACCTGTTATATCATATTTGTGATCTAGGGGCAGATTTTCTTTTCCCATTACCGTAATGTGATGATAAGCCCCATACATAGCAGGACGCATAAGATTTACTGCACAGGCATCTAAACCAATATAATCTTTGTGTGTGTGCTTCTCATGAATTGCTTTTGTCACAAGACAGCCATAAGGCCCCATCATAAAACGTCCAAGTTCTGAATAAATAGCAACATCGCCCATGCCTGCCGGAACCAATACTTCGTCAAAAACACGATGTACACCTTCCCCAATAACACGAATATCATTCGGAACTTCATCCGGAGTATAAGGAATGCCAATTCCTCCCGAGAGATTAATAAAACATACTTTTGCCCCTGTTTCTCTCTGTAGCCTCACAGCCAACTCAAAAAGCTGCTTTGCTAACATTGGGTAATACGCATTAGTAACTGTATTACTCGCTAAAAAGGCATGAATCCCAAATTCCTTTGCTCCTTTTTCTTTTAGAATACGAAAAGCATCAAAAAGCTGTTCTTCTGTCATTCCATATTTTGCATCACCTGGATTATCCATAATTCCATTACTCACTTCAAAAACTCCACCTGGATTAAAGCGGCAACTGATTCTCTCAGGAATTTTTCCAATAGCCTTTTCTAAAAATTCAATATGTGTAATATCATCTAAATTAATGGTAGCTCCTAATTTAGCAGCATACTGAAATTCTTCTTTAGGTGTATCATTAGAAGAAAACATAATATCTTCCCCTACACAACCAATAGCTTCTGATAACATTAATTCCGTATAGGAAGAACAATCACAACCAAAACCATATTCTCTTAAAAGGTTAATTAAAAATGGATTGGCATTTGCTTTAACTGCAAAATATTCTTTAAATCCTTTATTCCATGAAAAAGCTTCTTTCATGGCCTTGGCATTTTCCCTAATTCCTTTTTCATCGTAAAGATGAAAAGGAGTTGGATATGTTTTTACGATTTCTTCAAGCTGTTCTTTTGTAACAAATGTCTTCTTCTCCATTCTTTTAGCTCCTTTGTAGTTATCCCATTTTCGTTCCATACAAACATCTCTATTATACGGAAATATTATAGGCTTTTCAAGTAAAAAAGAATTTCTCCAAAATAAAAAGAGCTATCACATTAAGCATATCTTTCCAACCTCACTTAATGTAATAGTTCTTCTATCTTAAATTACTTCCATAACATGAAGCATATTTGTAACATTTGCTTCTGCTTTACTGCTGTTTGTAGCTGGATCTCCTGCTGTTACAACTACCATTTGATCTTTTTTCACCAATTTTTTTGCTTTCAATGTTTCCATCGCATTTAAAATGACATTCTCTACAGTATCTCTCTTGTATCCTTTTAATGGTACAATTCCCCAATAAAGCTGCATTTTCCGCTCTACTCTTTCATTAGGAGTGATCGCATAAATAGGCATCGTCGGGCGAAAACTAGAAATCAAACGAGCGGTCTTTCCAGACATAGTTGGTGTTACAATACAATCTGCTTCAATATTTCTAGCAGTACGAACAGAAGCAATTCCAATAGCACAGGATACTTTTGTTTTTTTATACATAGTTCTGTGCTTAATATACTGATCATAATTTACATATTGCTCTGTATTTTCTGCAATTTCGCTCATCATTCTTAAAGCTTCTATCGGATATTTTCCTGCTGCAGTCTCACCTGAAAGCATAATTGCATCAGTTCCATCATAAATAGCGTTAGCCACATCCGTCACTTCTGCACGAGTAGGACGAGGATTGCGAATCATGGAATCCAGCATCTGTGTTGCTGTAATAACTGGAATATAATTTTCATTACATTTATGAATAATCATTTTCTGAATGTGAGGAACTTGAGGAGCCGGAATTTCTACACCTAAATCACCTCTGGCAACCATAATACCATCTGCCACTTCAATAATTTCATCAATATTCTCCAGGCCTTCCGCATTCTCAATTTTGGCTATAATAGCAATATCTTCTGCGTGGTGTTCTTTCAAAATTTTACGAATTTCTTTTACACCCTCTGCATTTCTAATAAAGGAAGCCGCAATAAAATCAATTTTCTGTTCAATTCCAAAAATAATATCTGCTTTATCCTTGTCCGTAACAACAGGAAGACGAACTTTCACATTTGGAACATTAATTCCCTTTTTCTCTCCAAGCTCTCCTCCATTAATTACTCGACAGAGTATCTCATCTTCTCTTACTTCTTTTACTTCCAGTTCAATCAGTCCATCATCAATCAAAATTCGATTCCCCTGTGCTACATCGTCTGCAAGACCAACATAAGTAATAGAACATCCGGACTCATTTCCCACAACTTCTTTTGTATATAAAGTAAAATCTGCTCCCTCTGATAACTTTACTTTTTTTCCATCCTTTAAAACACCGGTACGAATTTCCGGTCCTTTTGTATCCAGAAGAATTGCAACTGGTTTTTTCTGTTCTTCTCTGACACGTTTTAATAAATCCATACGATTACGCTGTTCTTCGTAATCACCATGGGAAAAGTTAAAACGGGCTACATTCATCCCATTTTTCACCAGTTCCTCCATAATACTTTTATTATCTGTATTTGGTCCCATGGTACAAACAATTTTCGTCTTACGCATATAAGTAATCCTCCTATTTTATATGCTGATGAGTAAATAAATGATCTTGACAATATTCGTAATTCCCATTACATTTTGAGCAATAACGAAATTCTAAATGATCCCCATCTTTTTCTGTTCGTCCACATACCGCACATTTATGCCTGCTTCCTCCTGGTGTCATCTGTGGATGAACAGCCTTTTTAAACTGCTGTTTTCTATAAATTTCCTGAGGAGATATTTTTCTATAATCTCTTGTCATCAAAAAATAAATAATAAAATTCAAAAGTGAGGCAATAATGACTGTACGTGTACCCCATCCTCCTCTTATCATATCATAGAGCAAGTATGCCACATCTAAGATTGCCAGATATTTTATTTTAAGCGGAATGATCATCATAAATAACACTTCCATATCTGGATAATTCATAGCAAAGGCAAGAAAAATTGATAAATTGATATAATAAGTAGAAAAACTCATTCCGTTCATAAGAGAATATAATTCATTCTGTCCATGAAAAAAATATAAAAGAAATGCTCCAATAACAGTACAAAGCATTCCACCCAAAATGTAAACATTATAACGAAACGCTCCCCAAGTACGTTCTAAGGTAATTCCTAAATAATAATAAAAGGATAACATAATCACTACCAAAATAATATTAGAACTTGAAGGTGGTATGAAAATCCATGAAACAATTCTCCATATCTGCCCATGCATAATATGATAAGGACTTAAAAGCAAGTGTTGAAAAAAGCTCTGATCAAACGCCCGTTCTGCATACACTAAAATATATCCGATGATGTAACACCCTATCATATATTTTGTCAAATCATGTATTGCATATTTTCCATACTTTCGTTCCATTTTATTTAAAAAATTCATAATTTCTCCTTTAATACCTGCTTATTAAAATAAATTCTTTTTAGAAAAGATAAATGCCACAATCAAACTTAAAAGCAGTGAAAGTATAATTACAATCCCAAACCCTTCTGGATGAGATGCAAAAGGCATCCCCTTAAGGTTTACATTCATACCGTAAGCACTAAAAATCATAGTAGGAATCGACATAACAATCGTAACAGTTGCCAAAAATTTCATAACAATATTCAAGTTGTTTGATACAATAGAAGCAAATGCCTCTGTCATTCCACTTAAGATTCCACTATATACATTTGCCATCTCAATTGCCTGCTTGTTCTCAATAATAACATCTTCTAATAAGTCCGTATCATCTGGATATTGCTTAATTCGCTCTACTTTCAAAAGCTTTTCCAATACCATTTCATTAGACCTTAAGGATGTGGTAAAATAAACCAAAGATTTTTCCAACTCCAAAAGTTCAATCAACTCTTTATTTTTTGTTGACTCTTGAAGTTTCTCTTCTACTTCTTCACTTTTTTTATCTATGATACGCAAGTAATGTAAGAACATACTTGCATTTTTATACAAAATTTGAAGAATAAATCTAGTTTTCATATACGTATAAAAGTTACGGACACGCCCATCCATGAAACGTCCCAAAACAGATGTATCTTCCAGACATACTGTAATAATAATCTCATCTGTTACAATAATTGACAACGGAATGGTTCCATACCAATCCTTTTCTCCTCTTTCCTCCAAAATTGGAGTGTCCACAATAATCAAGGTATAATCATCTTCCACTTCAATACGTGAACGTTCTTCCTCATCCAAAGGTGCTCTCAAATCATCTACTTCGATATGATACTTTCTTGCAACCTCAAAAATTTCTGTTGCTGTAGGATCTGTAAGAGCAAGCCAGCAACCTTCGCTGGCCTCCTCTACCTGATGAATTTTTTCATCAATTGTTTTAAATATTCTAATCATGGTTTCTCCCTTCATATCCTGTCTGGCAGGATACAAAAGACGACCTGCTCACAGAAATATGGTTTTCTTTTTTATTTTATTTCTAATATTCCCGGGATAAGGCCCGCTTTCCATAATTTTGCACTTCCTTTTTCTCAAATTATTCCTGGCACTTAGAAAAAATAATACTATTTGGCGTATCTACCTTCATTGGTTTGCCCTTCATCACCAGCATTTTTTTCTCATAGTCAATTGTAAACGTAGTAATCGAATTTGATTCATGATTTAGCACTGCTAAATGTTTGCCATCTGGAAAAACAGCCAGATCTTTGGGATAATTTCCACTAATCGGTAAAATACACTGTTTTTCTAAAAGGCCAGTCTCTTCGTCTCTTTTATACATAGCAACAGTATCTTCTCCTGCTGTTGAGCAAAAAACATATTTATCATCTGGCGACATACAAAGACCTGAAGTTGCATCATGTGTTTCATCATCGTGAGAAGCCAATGTACTTTCTGTCTGTAACAATTCAAAGACCGGATTTTTGCCACTACCATCATATCGAAACACCTGAATTGTATTATTCAATTCATAAATCAAATATGCAAATTTTCCATCTTTACTGAATTTTATTTTTTTAGGTCCTGATTCTCTTTGGCATCTTATAATATCTACCAATTCCAAATGTTTCGTTCTTTTGTTTATCTTATAAATTTTAATCTGATCAATCCCATTATCTACTGCACATAAATATTTATTATCTGGAGTAGGACGTACACAACTTACATGAGGGCGAAAATTCCTTTCCCCCACGCTTCCAAGTCCCTTATGGAATACACCATCTAATACACTGCCCAGTCGTCCATCACGATGTGTATGTACAACCGTCACCTTGCCATCATGATAACCTGCCACAAAAAGATATTTTCCTTCTTCATCTGTAGACAAATAGCATCCTCTCATTCCATCAATATCTACTTTATTGATAAATGTTAAATCACCATCTTCCTCAACAGCAAACACTGCTACGCCTTCATCAGCAATAGAATACAAGTATTTGTCATTTAAAGACTTTGCTAAATGAGAGGAATTATTTACCGGAATAACTTTTCTTTCAGAAAGCGTTCCTTCCTCTACGTTTACATCATACAAATGAATTCCAATACTACTTCCATGGGTATAAGTTCCGACATATGCTACATACTTTTCTTTCATCTATATAATACCCTCCTGTTTTTATTAATTTCACCACACAATAAATTATACCTTTTTTGATATATCAAAAATATTTTACCACAAAGTTTTTTTTAATACAATGTAACTTTGAAGTTTTTACATATTGACATGTATTTTTCCTTTAGTATAATGATTTTCAGAATGGATTTTTATGACCTAAAATATATTTTCCACAAAGGAGGATTACTATGAATCACAATTTAGTTACTTTAACAGATATATCCAAAAGCTTCGGCGACCAGTTAATTTTAGATAAGTTAAATCTTTCGATACGCGAAAATGAATTTCTTACACTTTTAGGACCCAGTGGTTGCGGAAAAACAACAACGCTTCGTATTTTAGGTGGTTTTGAAGCACCTGATGGCGGACAAGTCATTTTTGACGGACAAGATATTACAAATCTTCCTCCTAATAAACGAAATCTTAATACTGTTTTTCAGAAATATGCACTTTTCTCTCATATGAATATCGAAGAAAACATTGCCTTTGGACTGAAAATTTCCGGCAAAAGTGCTTCCTATATCAAAGATAAAGTAAAATATGCTTTAAAATTAGTGAACCTTGACGGATATGAAAATCGTCTTCCTGATTCCCTAAGTGGTGGCCAACAACAGCGTGTTGCCATTGCAAGAGCCATTGTAAACGAGCCTCGTCTCCTACTTCTTGATGAACCATTAGGGGCACTGGATTTGAAACTTCGACAAGATATGCAATATGAACTTATCCGCTTAAAAAATGAATTAGGTATTACATTTATTTATGTTACACATGATCAAGAAGAAGCGCTTACTATGTCTGATACCATTGTTGTCATGAACCAAGGATATATTCAACAAATGGGGTCACCTGAGGATATTTATAATGAACCCCAAAATGCCTTTGTTGCTGACTTTATTGGTGAAAGTAATATCATTTCTGGTATTATGCTGGAAGATAAATTAGTAGAAATTTTAGGCGCCAAATTCCCTTGTGTAGATATAGGATTTGGTAAAAATAAACCCGTAGATGTCGTAATTCGTCCAGAGGATGTAGATTTACTTTCTCCTGAAGAAGGTACGATACAAGGCGTTGTAACACACTTGATTTTTAAAGGCGTACACTATGAAATGGAAGTAGAAGCAAATGGCTTCGAATGGTTGGTGCATAGTACTGACATGTTCCCTGTAGGACAAAAAGTAGGAATTCATGTAAATCCTTTTGATATTCAAATCATGCACAAACCAGAATCTGAAGATGAGGAGGCGATTGGAGTCAATGAATAAAAAGAATTTATTATCCGGTCCATACCTTTTATGGTCTATATCTTTTATTTTAATTCCTCTTGCCATGATTTTATTTTATGGTTTTACAAATAATGAAGGACAATTCACTTTTGAAAACGTGCTGTCAATTGGAACGGTGGAAAACTTCAAAGCTCTCTGTCTTTCTTTAATTCTATCCATTATCAGCACCTTTATTTGTCTGATACTGGCGTATCCGCTGGCAATGATGCTTTCGAAAATGAAAATGAATCAAACCAGTTTTATTGTACTTCTTTTCATCCTTCCTATGTGGATGAACTTTTTACTTCGCACCATTGCCTGGCAAACTTTATTAGAAAAAAACGGAGTAATCAATCAAATTTTGGGGTTCTTTCACCTGCCTCCTTTGCAACTGATTAACACACCGGCAGCCATTGTTTTAGGTATGGTTTATAACTTTCTTCCTTTCATGGTACTGCCTCTTTATAACGCACTTTCCAAAATTGATAAGGACGTTATTTTTGCCGCCAGAGATTTAGGTGCAACCTCTTTTTATACTTTTCGGAAAATCATCTTTCCTTTAAGTCTACCAGGAGTCATCAGCGGAATTACCATGGTCTTTGTACCGGCTCTTACTACCTTTGTTATTTCTGATCTTTTAGGTGGAAGTAAAATTCTCCTAATTGGAAACGTCATTGACCGACAATTTCAGCAAGGAAGCAACTGGCATGTAGGAAGCGGTCTTTCTCTGGTACTGATGATTTTTATTCTAATCAGTATGATTTTAACTGGAAAATATGATAAAAATGGACAGGGAGGTTTATTTTAATGAAAAAGACTGCACGAAATATTTACCTTGGGCTTATCCTTTTCCTTATGTATGCCCCTATTATAACTTTAATTGTACTTTCTTTTAACGCCTCAAAATCCCGGGCTAAATGGGGCGGGTTTACCCTTCACTGGTACGCCTCCCTTTTCCAGGACAAAGCAATTATGGCCGCCCTTTACAATACGCTTTTTATTGCTCTGGTCTCTGCCATTCTTGCTACAATCATTGGCACTGCTGCTTCCATTGGCATCAATGCCATGAAACCCAAAAGCAAGACAATTATGATGGGAATCACAAATATTCCTATTTTAAACTCGGAAATTGTAACTGGTATTTCACTGATGCTTTTATTTATTGCCTGTAGAATTACTCTTGGCTTTTCTACAATTTTACTGGCTCATATTACTTTTTGCATACCCTATGTTATTCTCAGTGTTATGCCTAAATTAAAGCAAACAAGCAAAAGTACCTATGAAGCTGCACAAGACTTAGGAGCTGGACCAATTTATGCTTTTTTTAAAGTTGTATTTCCAGATATTTGGCCTGGAGTAGTATCCGGTTTTCTCATGGCGTTTACCATGTCCTTAGATGACTTCATTATCACACACTTTACAAAAGGTCCTGGTGTAGATACTCTTTCCACAAAAATTTATGCAGAAGTTCGAAAAGGAATTCGCCCGGAAATGTATGCCCTTTCCACCCTTCTTTTTGTCAGTGTTCTTGTACTTATGATTTGTGTAAATGCCAGTCCCAAAAGCGAAAAAGACGTTAAAAAAAGCACAAACAAAACTGCTTTTTCTAGATCTTTCCGTTTTGCAGTTCCGGCCATCTTAATTATCGCTTTAGTTGCAGGAGGGATTTCTTACAATCTCAACACACTGAAAACTCATTCTGGAGAAAAAGTTATTGTTTATAACTGGGGCGAATATTTGGATCCGAAAACCATTGAACTTTTTGAAAAGGAAACAGGCATTTCTGTTACTTATGAAGAATACGAAACAAATGAAATTATGTATCCCAAAATTGTTTCTCAAGCTATTGCCTATGATGTAGTTTGTCCTTCTGACTATATGATTCAACGTATGATCAAAAATAATTTACTAGCAGAAATTAATTGGGAGAACATTCCCAATGCCCAAAATATGGATCCCACTTACATGGAGCAATCCAAAAACTTTGATCCTGAAAATAAATACTCTATTCCTTATTGCGTAGGAACTGTGGGCATTTTATATAATAAAACTATGGTAAAAGAACCTGTAGACAGTTGGGATATTTTATGGGATGAAAAATATAAAGATAGCATTCTTATGCAGGATTCTGTAAGAGATGCCTTTTCCATAGCATTAAAACGCCTGGGCTATTCTATCAATTCTACAGAAGTGGATCAACTTGCAGCTGCCACAGAAGACCTAATTCAACAAAAACCACTGGTACAAGCCTATGTAATCGATCAGGTAAGAGATAAAATGATTGGAAACGAAGCTGCTTTAGGTGTTATTTATTCTGGAGAAGCCGGCTACACACAGCGAGAGAATTCTAATTTAGAATATGTTATTCCAAAGGAAGGTTCCAATGTATGGATTGACTCCTGGGTTATTCCCAAAAATGCGCAGAATAAAGAAAATGCAGAAAAATTTATTAACTTTATGTGCCGTCCGGAAATTGCACTAATGAATTTTGAATATATTACCTACTCTACCCCAAATCTAAAAGCTAGAGAATTAATTGAAGATGAAGATATTCAAAACAATAAAATTTTATTTCCTGACCCAGAAGACTTAACCAATTGCGAAACCTTCCAATTTTTGGGAGACGATGTAGACAGCTATTATAACGAGCTGTGGAATAAAGTAAAATCAAAATAATAATAAAAAGGGGATGCAGCAATATGCCACACCCCCTTTTTTAAGGAGTATTTATGAATCGTATCTTTAAATACACAGTACACAATAATGTTCTTCCATGTACTGTAAGTGAATTTTTGAAACAAAAAGGATTTTCCCGTCAAATCATCATACAGCTAAAAAAAACACACCAAGGAATTCTTGTAAATAACCAATGGGCTTATGTAAGAACTCCGTTAAAAGCCAATGACACGATTACTATTCAGCTTTTAGAAGAAGCTCCCTCTGAAAATATTGTCCCAGTTCCCCTTCCTCTTGATATTGTATATGAAGATGAAGATATTCTTCTAGTAAATAAGTCTGCAAATATGCCCGTCCATCCCTCTATCAATAATTATGACAATACTCTGGCAAATGGAATTGCATATTATTATAAAATGCAGGAAAAACCTTTTGTCTTTCGCTGTATCAATCGTCTAGACAGAGATACTACCGGACTTCTCATTATAGCAAAAAATGCCCTTAGTGCATCCATTCTCTCTAATCAAATGAAGAAAAGAGAAATTCACAGAACCTATCTAGCTGTGGTATCTGGCTTTCCGAAAAAAAATGCAGATACAATTACAGCACCCATAGCACGGAAAGAAAATTCTGCTATTGAGCGCTGTATTGATTTTCAAAAAGGAGAACCTGCTATTACCCATTATCAGATGATCAGTTCAAAAGAAGATTATTCTCTTCTTAAACTCTCTCTGGAAACAGGTAGAACACATCAAATTCGTGTCCACATGAAATATATAGGAAATCCCCTTCTAGGTGATTATCTCTATAATCCTGATTTTTCCAGAATACAAAGAGTTGCCCTTCATTCTTATTGTTTAAGTTTTGTGCATCCTATTACAGGCGAAACAATGAATTTTTCAGCCAAACTTCCAGAGGATATGGCAACTCTGTTTTAATTTCTTCGCAATGCCTCAATGGGACTTAATGCTGCCGCTTTTTTCGCAGGATAAATTCCAAAGAAAACACCTACTGCACAAGAAAACATAGTTGCTGCAAGAATCGTAGTCGCATTAATTCCCGGAGTAATTGTCATTCCTTGAGCAGAACTCATAACGGAACAAATCCCGTATCCCCCTGCAATCCCCAAAATAATTCCTATAATTCCACCGATTACTGTAAGAATTGCTGATTCTGCCAGAAACTGCATCATAATTGAAGATGTCTTTGCTCCCAGCGCCTTTCGAATACCAATCTCCCTGGTTCTCTCTGTTACAGACACCAACATAATATTCATAACACCAATTCCCCCTACTAACAGAGAAATTCCTGCTACAAAGGAAATAAACGCAGTTACCATTCCAAGCATACTATTCATCATCTTCATAACATCTTGAAAACTTTGAAGCTGAAAATAATCTTCTCCTGCAGACTGATGTCTCTTTTCCAATGTCCTAATCACTTCTTTAGAAATTATCTGAGAATCCATTTTTTTATCTGCCTGAATAACTATACTAGAAAAATCTCCCACGGTATCTCCCACAAAATCTGAACCAGCTGTATAAGGAACAGAAAGTGTTACAGGCATCCCCTCATACGTATAACTTACAAAAGTACCATTTTCCTTTTGTGTTGTAACACCTAAAATGCGAAAACTCTTTGTTAAATCATAACACTGAACATCAAGATCCATACCTACTACATCATCGGAACCAAATAATCTCTTTGCATCTGTATCTGAAATTACGCATACATTTCTTCCCTCTGTTACATCTGCTTCTGTAAAATAAGAACCTCTTTTCAAAACAATATTATTAATAATTGGAGCATCCTGTGTTTCTAATGTTACAGTAGCTGAAAAATTTCCTTTTCCTGTTACTGTGTCTCCCATAATACTAGAACTACTAGAAACACCTTCAACACCATTAATTTTACGAATAGCTTCCATATCTTCTACTGTCATATACTCATTTTCAGTTATAGCATCATCGCTACAATAAATAAAAATTTGTCCTCCACCTACAGCATCAATTTCACTATTCATTTGATTTTTTGTTCCCTCGCCAATAGACACAATGGCAATAACAGAAGCAATTCCTATGATGATTCCCAACATTGTAAGAAAGGATCGCCCTTTATTGGCAATAATATTCTGAATTGCCATCTTGACATATTCAATTATATTTCCCATATTTTCGTCCTTCCTATTATTTGTCAGCCTCTGCTTCTTGTGCCTTTACCTTATCTCCTTCATTGTGTTTCCCTATATCTAGCAAAACTTGTTCGCCCTCTTTTAGTCCGTTTTTAATCTCTATAAAAGAATCTGAAGTTACACCTGTTTCAACTTCTTTTTTCTTAATTACTCCGTCTTCTACCACATAACAAAAAGAACCGTCTTTTCCGATATTAACTACTTCTGTAGGCAAAATCGGAACATTTGTTGCTTCTGCTGCCTGGATACTGACTTTAGCTTCCACTCCAATAAAAATATTATCATCAGGATTATCAATATGTACTACAACTCCGATGGTTGGTGCTCCTTTTTCATTTGGAACTGCAATTCTATTCACCTTCTCTATACTTCCATTATATTTTTTGTCTCCTAATTTAACAGTGGCCTTCTGTCCTTCCTTCACTTTATCAAAATCATATTTTGATATACTGGCATCTACGCAAACCTCATCCATACTCTGAAGTGTAAACAGTTCCATTCCCTGTGTTACTGTAGCTCCTTGACTAACTTTTGTCTCAGATACAACACCTTGAAATTCTGCTTCAATTCCTTTTTTCCCTTCTTCTAACAACTCCTGAAGATTTTTACTTTCCAATTCTGCAAGGTTATTGGAAATTCTGATTTTTTCCTTTGCCGCCTCTGTAAGTCCCGGTGTTTCAGACTCTGCCAAAGATTCTTTTGTTGCCAGCTCAGATTGCAAGGTTGCCAACTCCGAGGCTGCATTTTCCATTTTATCCTCCAATATAGAAGTATCTACATTACTTGTCCCTGTAAACTGAAAATCGCTTGGATTTACTTCTTTCATTTCCGGAATTTTTGGTGGATTATCTAATAAGTGGCGGTAATCTTCTTTATCTGTCTCTGCTCCATTTCCCTCGTTGATTTTCTTTTTTAATTCTTCTAATTTTTGATCATACTCTGGTTTTGTAACCATATTGTATTCATCCATCTCTTCTTGATACTGGTTTCTAGCAGAGAAAACAGCTTCCTCATAGGCTTTTTCCGCATCTTTTTGTCCCTGCTCCTGCGCTGCCTTTTGTACCTCAGCCATCTGCCGTTTTAAACTAGAAACCTCATTTTTCTTATTTTCAATTTTTTTCTCTAAACTAGGAATTTCTGCCTTTGCCTTTTCAATTTTAGAATCTGCTTTTTTAGCTTGTTCCTGTGCATCCTCCATTTCTAATTTCCCTGATTTTGCTGTAAGCTCTGCTGTCTGATTCTCTGATTCTAAATTATCCACATTAAAAGTGATCAGCTTCTGTCCAAGTTCTACACTATCACCAGCTTCTACTGTCATAGTTTCTATCGTAGCATTTACTGGAGAATAAAATGTTTTTTTCCATTCACTTTCCACATTCCCTGACGCTTCAATCTTCTGACTAACGTCGCCTTTTTTTACCGATATAACATCTACTACAGAATCCGTGCTTTGGCTACCTTTTCGTGTCTTTCCTATGATTGCCAAAATCACCAGCACAACTATTATCAGTCCAAGAGTAATCAGCATAATCATATTCTTATTCTTTGGGCTCTTTATCTTCATGGCTTTCCTCCATTTTTTCGTACTCTGGATTTATTTTGTCTGATTCTATTTTCCCATCCATGATTCTCACCACACGTTTTGCTCTTGCTGCAATCCCATCATCATGGGTAATCAAAATAACTGTTCTGCCATCTTTATGAAGATTTCTTAAAATGCTTAAAATTTCTTTGCTGGAAGCCGAATCCAAGTTTCCTGTTGGTTCATCTGCCAGAATAACCGGTGGTTTAGCTGCAATGGCTCTGGCAATAGCAACACGCTGTTGCTGTCCTCCTGACATCTCAGAAGGTTTATGGTTGATTCTGTGATTTAATCCTACCATCTCCAATGCTTCTGTTGCTAATTTTCTTCTTTCTTTTTTATCAATTCCTCTATAAATTAATGGCAATTCTACATTTTCTACTGCTGTAAGGTTTGGAATCAGATTAAACCCCTGAAAAATAAAACCAATTTCTTTATTTCTAACTAAAGACAACTCATTATCTGTCATAGTAGATACATCTGTACCATTCAAATAATATTTGCCTGATGTAGGAATATCCAAACATCCTAACATATTCATAAAAGTCGATTTACCTGAACCAGACTGTCCAATAATCGCAACAAACTCTCCCCTATCAATAACCAAATTCACATGATCCAATGCTCGAACTTCGTTTTCACCTGGATTATAAATTTTACACAAATCCATTACCCTAATTAAATGTTCCATACTTTTTCCCCTTATCTTTATTTATATAACAACAGGACAAAACAGAACTTCTTCTGTTTTGTCCCTCACCATTTCTTTTGCCATGTTTACTTTACAAGTGTTCCTTGCTCTTCCTGCAATGCTTGACGATTTTTTAACGCTCCCCAGAAATACAGCAGTGGGAAAATCAATGATAAAATCACCATAAAAATATTGAATGCGCCAGTAAACGCAGTATATGCATTGCAAATTAAAGCGTACACAATTAAAACAATTCCGCAACTATAGCAAAGAGACGCTTTTTCAATTTTATTGCTATTTGCAATACCAATAATACCCGTTACCATACCAATTACAGCCTGTATTACACTCAATACCAAGCTAATTTGATAACTTGTTTTACTAATTCCTGCCTGCTGCAGACTCTGCTCTAAAATTGAGCCTAATTCTGCCTTTCCCAACATCACAAAATTCATGACACAAGTAATGGCACTAAATACACTCCCAATAATCAGAAAAATACCTACAACCATTAAAAATATTCTTCCCGGTGCTTTTTTCGTCATACCTTTTCCTCCTAAAATAAATTTGTCTTTATTTTATAATTATTTAGAAAGAATGTCAATTTTATTCTAAAAATTTTTCCATTTTAATCCTAATTTCTAAACTGTTAATATGATCTCTTATTATCCTATAACCACATAGTTATATACAAATAAAAATGCTACATAAAAGATCATCTCTTTCATGTAGCATCCTTCTATACCATTTATAATGCCCGAATCCTGGGAACTTCATCAATATGAAGATATCTGCTTACAGCTTTTACAATAATATCATGATTAATAAAATGACTCTGATTAGAAATCATAATTGCTCCAATCACACCCACTTCTTCCACACGCACCGGAAATCCTCCTCCCAGACAAGAATATTCCTTTTCATCCAGTCCAATTTCTTCTAAAGTTTCTTCACTGCGTTTCAACTCACTGTACAAAAGCATCGTACTTTTTTCCATCCGTCTTACAGAAGCAAACATCTTATTCATCCATTCCTCATTATTTAAGGTTGTGCCGTTTCCTGCATATTTAAATACAGTATAACCATTATTCAGACGAATTTCCACTGCTGTATCCAAGCCTCTTTTTTTCGCCTCTGCCACCAACAAATTCCCAAGTGCCCATGCGTCCTCATTGGTAAAATGATTAAATTGCAAAATTTCTTCCTGCATTGCCAAAACTGTAATTACTTCTTCAACAGTCATAAAGACACCTCCCATTTTTTAACGAATTCTATCTGGAAATCCAACTTTGCGCTGTACCTTTCTCAATGTTTTATTTGCAAAATACTGCGCTTTTTCACCATTTTCCTTAATAATAGAATCAAGATATGCTTTTTCTTTCTCCAATCGAGCCACTTCGTCCTGCAAAGGTTTCAGCACACTTACAACAGCTTCTCCAACTGCCATTTTCAGTTCTCCGTAACCTTTTCCTTCAAATTCTTTCACAGCATCCTGTGATGTTTTATTCATACATGCACAATAAATATCAATCAGATTTTTAATTCCCGGTTGTTCATCACGATAAGCAATGCATGCTTCAGAGTCTGTTACAGCACGCTTACACTTTCTCATAATCGTATCCGGATCATCCATAAGATAAATACTTCCATTAGGATTTTCATCTGATTTTGACATCTTTTTAGATGGTTCCTGTAAGCTCATAATTTTGGCACCTACTTTGCCAATATATGGTTCTGGTATGGTAAATACATCTCCGTAAATATTGTTAAAACGAGTAGCAATATCTCTTGTCAGCTCCAAGTGCTGCATCTGATCAATTCCCACAGGAACTACATCTGCCTGATATAATAAAATGTCGGCAGCCATAAGTACCGGATAAGTAAACAGTCCTGCGTTAATATTATCTGCATGTTTTGCAGACTTATCCTTAAACTGTGTCATACGGTTTAACTCACCCATATAAGTAAAACAGTTTAAAATCCATGCCAGTTCTGCATGACCGCTTACGTGAGACTGATAATAAATACAGTTTTTCTTAGGATCAAGCCCTGCTGCAATGTATAAAGTCAATAAAGCCCTTGCTCTTTTTCTAAGAGTAGCCGGGTCCTGTCGTACAGTAATGGAATGCATATCCACAACGCTGTAAAAGCATTCATATTCATCGCTTAAGGTTACCCAGTTTTTCAGTGCTCCCAGATAATTTCCTAATGTCAGGTTTCCGGTTGCCTGCATACCACTGAATAAAACTTTTTTATCATTTATCATTCTTCTGTCCTCCAACTACTACAATTTCCCTTATTTAAACATTCTAGCACGTTTTATCTCTATCATCAACTACTGCTTGCTTCTCAATCCCAAAATGTTTATAATAAAATCAATATTATAAAAAGAAAGGATGAAAAACATGGAAAAAATTGCAAGTTTCACCATTGACCATATAAAGCTTCAGCCGGGAATTTATGTATCCCGTAAAGATTTCGTAGGTTCAGAAGTTATTACTACCTTTGATTTGCGTATGACTTCTCCCAATGAGGAACCTGTTATGAATACTGCAGAAGTACATACTATTGAACACTTAGGTGCTACTTTCTTAAGAAATCATAAAGATTTCTCTAACAAAACAATTTATTTCGGACCTATGGGATGCCGCACCGGTTTTTATCTGCTATTGGCAGGGGATTACCAATCAAAAGATATTGTGCCTCTTATCACAGAAATGTTTACCTTTATTCGTGATTTTCATGAGGAAGTGCCAGGCGCATCTGCCAAAGACTGTGGAAATTATTTGGATATGAATTTAAATATGGCAAACTGGTTGGCCGACAAATATTTAAAAAATGTACTTCTTAATATTTCAGAAGAGCAGCTTGTTTATCCTCAGTAAAAACATAATAGGAGAGTTGTCTTTACGTCAATTCTCCTTTTGTATCAATATCCTGCAACTCTCTTTCATTTTCTACAGAATAAAAAAACGCTTCTTTGATATGTTTTTTCAGTACAGATTTTCCTCCCTTATCCCCCTCAAGACTCTCCAATTCCGGTACATATTTCTCATGAAAAATAACAGGATTTCCTAATTTCTCTCCATTTCTTACACATCCAATAAATTTTTTTGATTTTAAAAATTCTTCCAAAAAATTTTCTATTGTTTCTTTTCTTAAATACGGCTGATCTGCCACAAAAAATATATAATAATTATCTTTTCCCTGTTCTTCAAATCTTCTTGCTTTTGACAAACCCAATTTCAAAGAAGAAGATATTCCCTGTATGCTATAATCATTTCTTACCACTTCTATATTTCTTTTTTTCATTTCCCAAAGAATGTCATCATATTGAGTAACCACTACGAAGCTATCAATCATACTCTCCTTTACCCCCTCAATCAACCGTTCTGCCAAATATAGATACAATTTCTTTCCATTCAAAGGATATAACAGTTTATTCCCTTGAAATCTTCTCGAAAATCCTGCCGCTAACAGAATTGCATGTATTTTTCTCTCCATATACTCCCCTCTCTCCTAAAAACACAAAAAAGGGTTGACACCCCTCTCTTTTTTTGATAGAATTCATACTTGTGAAACACAAGATAAGATGCTGCCATGGCTCAGTCGGTAGAGCGTCGCCTTGGTAAGGCGGAGGTCGGCGGTTCAAGTCCGCTTGGCAGCTTTGAAAAACCCCTTGATTTTTTCAAGGGGTTTTCTTTTATCTACAATACTATTTTACCATATCTATTTCTTAGAGACAATAAAAGAAGCGCGGTAAAATCTTCTTCTTTACCGCGCCTCTCATTTTTATTTTTTCCTCTTTTTGATTACAAAAACAAATCCTGTAAGTGCACATATTCCTACTGCACTCCATAATAAAATAGGTGCTGAATCTCCAGTTTTTACTAATTTAGTCTGACTTTTCTGACTGGTCTGTGTACTGCCACCAGATTGTGTATTACTATCTGGTTTTTTATTTTCGCCATTATCTCCATTCTGATTCGTATCTGGATTTCCATTATTATTGTTTCCATCTGTATTCGGAGGAGTAATATCAGATTTTACTGTCACCGCTATACAAGCAACTACATTATTGGGATTTTTTAATGCATCCTTTAATTCTAAGATTCCTTTTACTTCATAAAGGCCACTTTCTTTTTCGTTATAATTTCCTTTCTCCCATTTTACAGGAAGCTCTGTATCTAACCCAGACTCTAACTGTACAATCACCGATTTAGGCAACTCTAATTTTTCAAAAGGAACCCCTTTTTCCACCATAAGACCTTCTGGTTCTGTAACACTTACCACAATTTGATCTTCCTGCTCTTTGTTAAAACGGAAGGCAAACTGCACCGGAAGAGACTGATGTCCCTCTTCGCTAAAAGCTACAATTTTCACTACATAAATCTGATTTTCCACAAGTCCGTTTAACATAAATTCTGTATCTTTTGTGGTTCCTTTTTTTACACCATCTACATAAATGTTATACCCTGATACTTCTTTTTCTGCTGGTGCTTTCCAAGTAAGTTTCACACAGTCTTTTCCTGTGACTATTTTTACTATATCCGTTATAGAAGGAAGTGTAGTATCCTCATTTATACTTGTTGTTGTTACATTAGCAACCTGGATGGCTTTTCCCGATTTTCCGCCTTCATTAATGGCATAAATCTTGAAATTATACGTTGTTCCCGGATTCAATCCTGTTACTTTTACAAATGTTTCTGCTGTCTCAACTTTCACTTGATGTTCTTCATCAAAAATCTCATAAGTTTTTGCTCCTTGAACCCTATCCCACTCCAGCACAATCTTTTGTGATTCTACTAAAATAGCTTTTCCTGTTTCTTCTGTTATCACAGGTGGCTGAGCTTTTCCCAATGCTTTTATAGCTGCTGCTAAAGCTTTTTTTGATTCATCTACTGATTTTTGTTCTACATTCTCTTTATTCATGACAAGAACAGCTTCTTGATATACTTTTTCAAATTCAGCCCATTTATCCTTAGGATATGCCTCCTTAGAAAACATAGATGCTTCTGTAATAACATCCTGAAGATTTGCTTTATCTACCGTTACTGTTTCTGCTGGCGCAAATACTCTTAAATAATCCACATTCCCTTGCTGCTTTCCTTCTCTATCTGTAACAACACATTTAATTGTATGTTTTCCTTCAGACAATTTCTCTGATTGAAATAATAATGCCTGATCCTCTCCTGCCCCTATATCAGTGTTAAAAGAACAAGTTTCCTTTTTTTCATGATCTAAATATACATCAAGATTCCCACAATTTTGATGCTTTTGTGCATATACCTCAATTTGCGTTCCTGTAAAGGTATATTCAAAATATTTACCAGCTCCTGTGGCTTCTGTTTTGGTTCCTCCATGATGCCTGTCGGCTTCACCATCCCATGTAGACCATCCTTCACTCCAAGTAATTTCAGGGTTTGGCTGCCACTTTCCATCTTTTTGTACTGCATCTTCAATTTCTGTTATGTTACTTTCATTTTCCTGTTTTAATGCTACTTTTAACGTTAATTCGCCGATTTTTGTAGCATCTACTTTGGATACTGCTGTAATATTCACGGTTCCATTTTTTCTTTTTACTGTTACAAGACCATTTTCATCTATCTCTGCTATAGATGTATCTGAAGAAGACCATGTAACACTTTTATCCTGTACTTCTTCTGGCTGTACTTCCGCCTTCATTTGAATGGTACTATCAGCTTTTCCAATAGTGGTAATCCCTGACACTGTAGATACTTTTACAGAAGATGGCATCGCCATTGTATTGTCTAATACACGAAAAGCATCTAATTCTACTTTCGTAGGCTTTCCTACACCTTGACTACTTTGATTTAGCACCTTCAATACGATGGTATGCTCTCCATAAGATAAATCATCTTTTTCGAAAACTTTTTGTTGTCTCTTGGTCTGAGTACTATAAGTATCTACTTCTCCATAGGACTTTCCATCAATCAAAACTTCCAGCTTTCCTCTATCATGATTTGTACAAGTAATCACTTCAATTCCTGTTCCTATGAAATCCAAAGTAACACTCTCATTTCCCTGAGGTGTATTCAAATACTTTATTGTACCGTTATAGTTTACATCCTCTTTCCAGTCTCCCCATGCACCTTCATATAAAATATGGCCATTTGTATCATCAATCATCCCTGCCGTTACAGCCGCTTCTTTTACAGATACAAATTCTGTTCTTTCAGATTCCTGCCCAGAAACTACAGCTGAAATCTGGTATTCCATAGTACCTAGCTTCTCAAATGCTGTTATATCCTTATACGAATTTGCCTTTACATTATTGGCAATTAATTGTACATCTCCGCCTTCCACTTTACGATATACATTAAATCTTGTTTGTTCAACATCTGACTTGTCCCATGTAAGTTCTACATTTTCCTTATCTATACGATTTACTACAAGATTAGCTGGCATCTCCACCTTTTGAGGAATATTTTTAATTGTATAAGTTTTTCCCTTTTCTGTTTCAAAAGAAATTCGATCTGCAGTAAGTGATTTTAAATCTATAGGATTGCCTGCTTCATCAAAAACAGTTGCCAGCGAAGCATTAGCAACTTGAATAGTTGCTGTTCCTCCATTATTGGATAAAATACTTGCCTCTGTTAAGGTCTTATCTGCCCACTTCATGTTTACTTCAAAGTTTCCTCTTGCCACAAGCCCCTGTACACTTCCATTTGCCCATACATCTGGCAATGATGGCAGCATATTTATGTATCCCATATTGCTTTGTAGCAACATTTCTGATACACCAGACGTCATACCAAAGTTTCCATCAATCTGAAATGGACTATGTGTATCCCAAAGATTTGGATAAATACCGTCATGGAACAGATTTTGAATAAGCTTATGTGCCTGGTTTCCATCTCCCGTTCTTGCCCAGGCATTAATTCTTTGTCCCATTCCCCAGCCAGTACTTTTTTCTCCTCGCTCTTTCAAAGAAATAATAGCTGCATCCATATATTTTGCATTGTCCACAGAAATCAAATCCCCAGGAAATAGTCCTAATAAATGAGACATATGTCTATGACCTTTCTCCCCTATACTTCCCAGTGTAGTTTCTGTATACCATTCTTTGATCTGACCACTATCACCAATTTCAATAGGTTTTAATTTTTCTTGTCTTACACGCCATTCTTTTGCCTTATCTAAATCTTTTCCTAAAATTTCTGCTGCTGTTGCTGCATCTTCGTACAATTGCCAAATTAGGGACTGCTCATATGTATTTCCAGCAGTAACAGGTCCGTGTTCTGGTGAATATGCTGGTGCAGACACCAGTCTGCCTGTTTCTTTATCTTCAATTAATATCTGATCATATAAAAGAGCAGATTCTTTTAACAACGGATAAATATTTTTCTCCATATATGCTACATCACCAGTATACTCATAATATTCCCAGCAATTTTGCAAAATCCAAGGAAGCGCTGCCGGTGACCAGCCCCAGCTAAAATCCCATCCTGGGCAAGTCCATCCAAATGGTGTGTTTTGAGTATGGGCTGTAAATCCTCCCTTTTCTACACCAAAATATGTCTCCGCAGTTACCCTTCCTGGTTCTACCAAAGATTTAATATAATCAATCAGCGGAGTAGCACATTCTGCCATATTTGTAGAATACGTAGGCCAATAATTCATCTGTAAATTGACATTCATATGATAATCAGATGCCCATGGAATTCGATTATGATCTCCTACACGATTTTGCCATACTCCTTGTAAATTAGAAGGTAAATCTCCTCTTCTGGAAGAAGCAATGGTTAAATATCTCCCGTATTGAAACAATAGTACTTCTAATGCTCGATTTTCTGCTTCTGTATTTTTCTTTACATTATAGTCATTCAATAACATGTCTGTTGTTTTATTCGGTACGCTTTGTCCTAAATCCAACTCTACACGTGAAAAAATTTCAGAATAATCAGCGATATGATCTTTTTTTACTTTTTCATATCCTTTTTTACTTGCTTGATCTACTATCTGCTGTACGCTATCATCTAATTCTTTTTCTGTTTCACCAGTACGATAATTTGGATATGAATTTAAATAATCTGTATCCGCAGAAACATATACAACGGCTTCTGATGCGTGAGATACATGAAGTTTTTCTCCATCTTTCTCCTCTACCTTTCCATCTTCTGTCACTACTTTCATTTTCCCGTTGAGTTTCAACTGGTTATCTTGCATTTCACCTGCTACTGTAATCGTATTACCTTTTACTGTAGTTTTTACTTCCTTTCCCAGCTTTTTGTTTACTACATCTTCTGCGTTGTCAACAGGAAAAGAAATATCAAAATCCATTTTTTCGCTCCCTGTTGCAGTAAACTTCATTACTAGGACATTATCTGGATAACTAATAAAATATTCTCTGTGCATCTTTGTATCATGATATTCAAAATCTACCGATGCCACAGCATTTTCTAAATTTAAATCACGGACATAATTCTCTGCATTTTTTTCATCCAAGCCAAAATCTACATAAATATCTCCCCATGATTGGTACGCTCCGTATCCATTCACTTCACCTGTAAGCTTTTTAGCCAATTCATTTGCCTTGGCATCCTCTCCCTTTTTATATAGCTCGATAACTTCCTTATACACATCCGACATTTTCTTACCGTTATCGGCTGTTTTTTTATTACCTCCGTTATAATCTGGACGATTTTTACTAGGTCCACCATTCCAAAGTGTTTTTTGATTAAAGGTTAATTTTTCTTTCCCAATTTCGCCATAAATATTAGCACCCATAAAACTATTTCCGATAGGAAGCGTTTGTTGTTGCCAGGTATTGTCTTCCTCTGTAGTTCCAAAACTTCCACCATTTAAAATATTTTTCCCTTTTGAAGCTGGCTCATCATACCAAAGACGTAAATTATGATTATCCTTTATTTCCATTTCCGTCTCTCCTTGTACGGACAATGGAACTAATGATGTAGTTAAAGCAACTGCACACATCCCCGCCAGTACTTTTTTTAAATTTTTACTTTTCATACCGTTCCCCTTTCTGGTATTTGCTCTACTATAAATATTTCTAAGTATATTCCTCTATTAATTTTATTGATTTGCATTTTCGACCTATTTTTTTATATTATTTTGCTTTTTTTGTGCATTTTAACTACTTACTTTTCTTTTTTTATATTCATCATTCTCAATTTATCAATTTATTTTTGATAATATTTATGCAAATATAACATCTCTACACAATATAATTTTCAAAAAAAGACGATTGTAGAAAAGTATTTTTCTTTTATACTTTTCTACAATCGTCCTTCTTTTATTTTTCCCATTTCATTCCATGGATTTTATTTCGTATTCTTTGCAATGCATTATCAATGGATTTTGGCTGTTTCCCTGTCATCTTTGCAATCTGAATATAATTTGCCCCATCCAAATATGCATCTAGCACCTGATTTTCAAATGGACTTAAACGTTTTCTTATATATTCCATCATAGTATTAACGTTCTCTTTTCCAATAACAATTTCTTCTGGATTTTGCTGCATAAGATCTTCTGAATTATACAGCGGTTCTTCCACTTCACTTAAAGAAACATATGAATTCAGTGGTTTATGCTTTTGTCTACTTGAAATTTCAATTGCTTTATACATCTGCCTTTCTATACATAAATTAGCAAATGTAGAAAAAGAAGCATTTTTATCAGGATAATACCCTCGGACTGCTTTAAACAATCCAATCATCCCTTCTTGAATCAAATCTTCTTGTTCCCCGCCAATAAGAAACATGGCATGTGCCTTTTTCAATACCATTCCCTTATATTTATTGATTAGATACTCTTCCAATCCTTCTTGACCTTCCCACAAAAGATTAAAAAGCTCCTCATCTTTTAAATTTTTATATTCCTTCATAAACAAATTCCTGTATTATTTTCCCATTCTTTGTCTCACAATTTCATATGCCAGTACACCTGCTGCCACAGACGCATTTAAGGAATCAATATTCCCTTGCATTGGTATAGATGCAATAAAATCACATTTTTCTCTTACTAACTTAGACACACCTTCTCCTTCATTACCAATAACTAATCCGATTGCCCCTTTTAAATCAAGGTCATACATTTGTGTGCCTCCCATATCTGCACATACAAACCAGATTCCCTCTTTTTTCAGACTTTCAATGGTTCTCCCAAGATTGGTAACTTTCGCAACAGGTGTATAATTTAATGCTCCTGCAGAAGTCCTTGCGACTGTTGCAGTTAGTCCCACAGCCCTATTTTTCGGAATAATCACACCATGAGCTCCAGCCAAATTAGCAGTACGAATGATTGCTCCTAAATTATGAGGATCTTCAATATTATCTAATAATACTAAAAAAGGCTGTTCTCCTTTTTCTCTAGCTGCTGCTAGAATATCTTCTACTTCTGCATAAGCATATGCAGCAGTCATTGCAATCACACCTTGATGTCTACCTGTTTCAGATAACTGATCCAATCTTTCCTTTTTCACGTATTTAATCATGGTATCATGCTTTTTTGCCTCACGCAAAATTGTACGCACAGGACCATCTTCACATTTTTCTAAAACAAATAGTTTATCCACAGATTTTCCAGAGCGAAAAGCCTCTAAAACAGCATTCCTACCTTCTATCTTCGTTTCCTGGAATTTATTCTCCATTATTTTCTCCTTCTGTAATGCCTATTTTTATTAATTCCAACATTCTATCCCACTGTTCTGTCAGATACAAATACCCTATCAGTGCTTCAAAACCTGTAGCTCTTCTATAATCCGACATACTGGCATTTTTTGCCATGGTAAACGATTTTGCATTTCGCCCTCTTTTAAAAACACCAGTTTCCTCTTCGGTAAGATAAGGTTTTAATTTCTCTATAATTGCTGACTGTGCCGATGCTTTTACTAATTTACTGGCTCTTTGATGCAATTTATTCACCTGTGTATTTCCTTTTTCCACTAAAATCGTACGTATAACCAGCTCATAAATAGCATCTCCAATATAAGCAAGAGTTAATGGAGAATAAGTTCTAATATCTGTATCCTCCAACCCAAACAACTCTTTGAATTTTTTTAAGCTCGCTTCCATTGTACGCCCTCTCTTGTATCTTTTAAGATAATGCCCATAGAAGCCAATTCATCTCGAATTTCGTCTGCTCTTTTAAAATTCTTCTCTTTTCTTGCCTGCTGACGTTCTTCAATGAGTTTTTCGATTTCCTGATCTAAAATTTCTGCCTCCTTATTCACAATCAAACCTAAAACATCACTTAAATGTACAATTGTTTCAAAGAGATACTGTACAAAAGCAGCTGTACTCTTTTCATCCGCTTTTGTATTAGCAAATTTTACTAATTCAAAAATAGCTGCAATGGCATCTGCAGTATTAAAATCATCTTCCATGGAATTTTCATATTTCTTGACGTATTCTAAAACTTCTGATTCCAATGCTTTTTCTATTTCTGTCATTTCTGTTTTTTCTGCTGTTTCTAATAAATGTTTTAACTGTTCTACACAAGTGACAATTCTTTCTAAAGAATTTTTTGATGCCTCCATCAGCTCTGCACTAAAATTCAAAGGGCTTCTGTAGTGTGCATTCAACATAAAAAATCGCAGAACCTGTAAATCATATTTTTCTCCGATTTCTCTTACTGTAAAGAAATTCCCCAGAGATTTTGACATTTTACGATTGTCAATATTCAAAAATGCATTGTGCATCCAATATCTTGCAAACTGTTTTCCATTGCAACATTCAGACTGAGCAATTTCATTTTCATGATGTGGAAAAACAAGATCCTCGCCACCAGCATGAATATCAATTTCTTCACCTAAATATTTTTTGGACATAACAGAGCACTCAATATGCCAACCTGGGCGGCCCTCACTCCATGGTGATACCCAAAAGGGTTCTCCTTCTTTTTTGGGTTTCCAGAGTACAAAATCCAATGGATCTTCTTTCTGGTTCTCTCCCGAAACCTGAAGAGAACGAAATCCTGACTGTAAATCCTCCAAGTTTTTATGAGATAATTTTCCATATTCTTCAAAATTTTTCACACGGAAATATACAGTACCATTTACCTCATAAGCAAATCCCTTATTGATCAAAGTCTGTATCATATCAATCATTCCATCAATTTCCTGTGTTGCCAAAGGGTGTGTCGTTGCTGGCTTCACATTCATGTCTGCCATATCTTTCTGACACTCTTTAATATAACGGCTGGAAATTTCTTCTGCACTTACCCCTTCTTCTACTGCTTTTGCAATAATTTTATCATCTACATCTGTAAAATTAGATACATAATTAACTTCGTATCCTTTATACTCCATGTAACGACGTACTGTATCAAACACAATCATTGGTCTTGCATTTCCAATGTGGATAAAATTATAAACCGTAGGTCCACACACATACATTTTTACTTTTCCTTTTTCTAAAGGAACAAATTCTTCTTTCTTTTTTGTTAAAGTATTATATATTCTCATTCTTTCTTTTTTCCTCCTGTTTTCTTTCTCCCAGCTCTAACGCCAGATTTCGACGACATTTTTCTTCTCTTTCTTTCATATCCTTTAATTCGTAACTCATACGTTGTAAAACAGAGCAAAGTCTATCATTTTCCTGCTGCAACTTATGAATATCCTCTAAAGTTGGGTCTGGAAGATGAATTTGATCCATATCACTTCTTGGAACTTTCTGATTGCCTTTTTTCACTACACGTCCAGGCACACCTACAACAGTACAATTTGGAGGAACTTCCTCCAACACCACACTTCCTGCACCAATTTTAGAATTCTCTCCAATAGTAAAGGATCCTAAAATTTTGGCACCAGCACTTACCATAACATTATTTTTTAATGTTGGATGACGTTTTCCAGTTTCTTTTCCAGTACCACCTAAAGTAACCCCTTGATACAAAGTTACATTATCTCCAATTATCGTAGTTTCTCCTATAATTACCCCTGAACCATGATCAATAAATAATCCTTTTCCGATTTTTGCTCCTGGATGAATTTCAATACCTGTCTTTCTAGCTGCACGCTGAGAAATCCACCGAGCCAAAAAGAAATGCCCTTTCTGATATAGCTTGTGTGCCCGTCTATATTGTATCATAACACGAAAACTCGGATACAGCAAAACTTCCAAAGGTGTCTTAATTGCAGGATCCCGTTCTCTGATAACTTGAAATTCTTCCTTAATATGACCGATAAATCCCATCTTTCAAACCCTTTCTATAAAATTTTTTGCGAATTAAAAACGCCTCTATGTCAAAATGACATAGAGGCGAAAAATCCGCGGTTCCACTCTATTTGAAGATAGTATCTTCCACTTATTTCCCATAACGCAGGACTGCGTATCTAGCTCAGATTTCCCCTCACCAAATCAGCTCCCGAATGCACTTTCCAAAGGTTCCTCTAAGACAGCTTTCAGCCAATGACCGTCTCTCTCTGAAAAAGAATTACTTTGTACTCTTTTCGCTCCACGCCTTTTCTATCTTCTCTTAGTTTATTCATAAATACAGGATTTGTCAACAAAATTTTCTTAACATACACCTTGTGCAATCATTGCATCAGCAACTTTCTCAAATCCAGCCGCATTAGCTCCTACTACATAGTTTCCTTCAAATCCATATTTTTTCGCTGCATCTACCATATTATGACAGATATTAACCATAATTCCCTGAAGTTTTTCATCTACCTCATCAAAACTCCAACTTAATCTTTCACTATTCTGTGACATTTCTAATCCAGATGTTGCTACACCACCAGCATTGGCAGCTTTACCAGGTGCAAAAATAATTCCATTCTCCTGTAGATATTTAGTAGCTTCCAAAGTTGTGGGCATATTTGCACCTTCTGCTACTGCGAAGCATTTATTAGCAACTAATACTTTTGCATCTTCTAAATCCAACTCATTTTGTGTGGCACATGGTAAAGCGATATCACATTTCACAGTCCATACACCTTTTCCTTCATGATACTCTGCATTTGGTCTGTAATTTGTATATTCTGCTAAACGTGCACGTTTCACTTCTTTAATTTCTTTTAATGCTTCTAAATCAATACCTTCCGGATCATATACCCAACCTGTTGAATCAGAGCACGTCACTGGTTTCGCACCTAACTGATAAGCTTTTTCAATAGCATAAATTGCCACATTTCCTGCACCAGAAACAGCTACTGTCTTACCTTTTAGCTCTTTTCCATTTATTTTTAACAACTCTTCTGTAAGATAAAGAAGTCCATATCCTGTTGCCTGTTTTCTTACTAAAGAGCCACCATAAGTTAATCCCTTACCTGTAAGTACACCTTCGTAAGCATCACGGATTCTCTTATACTGTCCAAATAAATAACCAATTTCTCTTGCGCCTACACCAATATCACCTGCTGGAACGTCTGTATCTGCGCCAATATGACGGTACAATTCTGTCATATAGCTTTGACAAAATGCCATAACTTCTCTGTCTGATTTTCCTTTTGGATCAAAATCAGCTCCACCTTTACCGCCTCCAATAGGAAGTCCTGTCAGAGAATTTTTAAAAATTTGTTCAAATCCTAAAAATTTAATGATTCCCAAATATACGGATGGATGAAAACGTAGTCCGCCTTTATATGGTCCAATTGCGCTATTGAACTGCACACGGAATCCCTTATTAACCTGCACATTTCCATTGTCATCTACCCACGGAACACGAAACATAATAACTCTCTCAGGCTCAACCAAACGCTCTAAAAGTGCTTCTTTACGGTACTTTTCTTCATTTGCCTCTACTACTGGCTTTAAAGATTCTAAAACCTCTTTTACTGCCTGATGAAATTCCGGCTCTCCTGGATTTTTCTTTTCTACTAATGCTATAACTTCATCTACGTATGACATGACTTTCCTCCTGTATCTATTTTTTCTTGTATTATAAATCCAAGTTAGTACTTTTGCAAGTTTATTTTTTATTTCCTGCATATTTTTTATTTGTATCTAACATTCATTTATTTACAATACATTTTTTGAATTTTTTATCTACAGGTGTTTCATTTTTAAATTCGTGTTGTCCACTGGGAACAATCCCATACATCTGTAGCAAGCCCTTCATAAAATTCTGGTTCATGGCAAACCATTAAAATAGTACCTTTATACTCCTGCAAAGCTCTTTTTAACTCATCCTTCGCATCTACATCTAAATGGTTTGTAGGCTCATCTAAAACCAACACATTCGTTTCTCTATTAATAATTTTACATAAGCGTACTTTTGCTTGCTCACCACCACTTAATACGCGCACAAGACTTTCAATATGTTTTGTGGTCAACCCACACTTTGCCAAAGCCGCTCTTACTTCATACTGCGTATAGGAAGGAAAAACTTCCCAAATTTCTTCAATACAGGTATTCTTATTTCCTTGCGGCATCTCCTGTTCGAAATACCCAATTTCCAAATAATCACCTAATTGTACTTTTCCAGAAATCGGAGAAATAAGCCCCAAAATACTTTTTAACAACGTAGATTTTCCAATGCCATTTGCACCAGTCAATGCAATTTTTTCTCCTCTTTCCACTTTTAAATTCAATGGTTTTGAAAGAGGCTCATCATAGCCAATAATCAAATCTTCTGTTTCTACAACAAAGCGACTTGGTGTTCTGGCTGTTTTAAAATAAAATTCTGGCTTTGGCTTTTCCTTTGCCAGCTCAATAACATCCATCTTATCTAATTTTTTCTGTCGAGACATTGCCATATTTCTAGTTGACACTCTCGCTTTATTTCTGGCCACAAAATCTTTTAACTCATTAATTTCTTGCTGCTGTCGATTATAAGCAGCCTCAAGCTGTGCTTTTTTTACTGCATAAACTTCCTGAAAATGATCATAATCTCCCACATAGCGATTCAGCTCTTGGTTATCCATATGATAAATAAGATTTACTACACTATTCAAAAAAGGGATATCATGTGAAATTAAAATAAAAGCATTTTCATACTCTTGCAAATACCTTTTCAGCCATTCAATATGCTCCGAATCTAAGTAGTTTGTAGGCTCATCCAAAAGTAGAATATCTGGCTTTTCCAAAAGTAATTTACCAAGCAAGATTTTTGTTCTCTGTCCACCGCTTAAATCTGTCACGTCTTTATCTAGTCCAATTGCTGTAAGTCCCAGAGCTCTTCCTACTTCTTCAACCTTTGAATCAATAATATAAAAATCGTGCACTGTAAGCATATCCTGTATTGTTCCCAGCTCTTCCATCATGTTTTCCAGTTCCTCCGCAGATGCCTCGCCCATTTTATCACAAATAGCGTTCATCTGAGATTCCATTTCAAACAACCAAGAAAATGCTGATTTTAGTACATCTCTTATTGTCATACCCTTTTCCAGCACTGTGTGCTGATCCAGATATCCTACACGCACATTTTTGGCCCACTCAATTTTCCCTTCATCTGGCATAAGCTTTCCTGTAATAATATTCATAAAGGTAGATTTACCTTCACCATTGGCTCCCACCAGTCCAATATGCTCTCCTTTTAACAACCGAAAAGAAACATCTTGAAAAATAGCTCGATCACCAAATCCGTGAGATAAATTCTGCACATTTAATATACTCATCTTCGGTTCTCCTTGCAACAGCCTCCACAGCCACCACTTCTGTCATCTGTCATAAAATCTTTCACATGTGTCAATGCACAAATTGCCTGTGCAGATATCCCTTCCATACTCCCTGTAAATCCAAGTCCTTCTTCTGTAGTTGCCTTTATGTTTACCTGATTCACTTCTAAATGTAACGCTTTGGCTACATTTTCAATCATTGTATCCATATATGGTAAAAGCTTTGGTTTTTGTGCAATCACAGTTGCATCAATATTATTGATTACATACATATTTTCTTCTAAAAGTTTTCCTACATGCTGCAAAAGTTTAATACTTGAAATTCCTTTATATTGAGGATCTGTATCTGGAAAATGTCTTCCGATGTCATGAAGAGCTGCTGCTCCTAAAAGGGCATCCATAATAGCATGAACTAGCACATCTGCATCAGAATGCCCAAGAAGACCTTTTTCCCATGGAATATTTACACCGCCTAAAATCAAATCTCTTCCTTCTGTAAGTTTATGGACATCATATCCCATCCCTACTCGAATCATGGTTTTCTTCCTTTCTCGTTTATTCTACTGAAAGTACCTGATATCCTGCATCTTCTACTGCTTTTTTTAACACTTCTTTTTCAAGCCCTGTTTCTACATAAGCTTCTTTTTTTTCTAAATTCACCTCTGCTTTTGTACCTTCTAAAGCTTCCAGTGCTTTTGTAACTGCTGCCTGACAATGCTGACACATCATTCCTTCAATTTTCATTGTATACATATTTTTTTCCTCCTCTTTCTTCTGAACTTTTTCAGACTGTGTTTTTCCCTTTTTCAGGGAATGAAAAAATCGTAATCGCAATGCGTTACTTACAACAAAAAGACTACTAAGACTCATAGCTGCTGCTCCAAACATAGGACTTAACTTTAATCCAAATACAGGATAAAGGACTCCTGCTGCAAGGGGAATTCCACATACATTGTAAAAAAATGCCCAGAATAAATTTTCCTTAATGTTTCGAATAACTGCTTTACTTAATTCTATGGCAGTGGCCACATCCTGCAAGTCATTTTTCATCAAAACAATATCTGCACTTTCAATGGCTACATCTGTTCCCGCGCCAATGGCAATTCCTACATCTGCCCTTGCCAGAGCTGGTGCATCATTCAAACCATCACCTACCATGGCAACTTTCTTTCCCTCTTGCTGTAGTTTGGAAATTTCTCGCTCTTTGTCCTGTGGAAGAACCTCTGCAATTACAGTATCAATATCCAACTGCTTTTGAATAGCTTTTGCTGTTCTGGCATTATCGCCTGTAAGCATAATAACCTGAATTCCCAGTTTTTTCAACTCTTTAATTGCCTTTGCACTGGTAGGTTTTACCACATCAGCTACACCAATAATGCCCAGTACCTTTTCTTCATCTGCTAAAATGAGCGGTGTTTTTCCTTCTTCAGAAAGTTTTTTAATACTATCTAAAGCTATCTCACAAGAAATTCCCTGCTCGTTTAAGAGTTTCTGATTACCAGCATAATAAACAGTGCCATTAATTTGAGCTGTAATTCCCTTTCCAGGAATTGCTGTAAACTTTTCTGCGTTTGGCAGTTCCATATTTTGAGCTTTCAAAAGCACTGCCTCTGCCAAAGGATGTTCGCTTTTCTTTTCCAAAGCCGCACCAATTTTTAAAACATCATTTTCTGTCATTCCAAAGCTGACAATGTCAGTCACTACAGGCTTTCCTTCTGTGATCGTTCCTGTCTTATCCAATACTACACTCTGAATAACATGAGTGACTTCTAAAGCTTCTCCTGATTTAATTAAAATTCCATTTTCTGCACCTTTTCCAGTACCTACCATAATAGCAACAGGTGTGGCAAGTCCCAATGCACAAGGACAGGAAATTACCAAAACTGCAATGGCACAAGACAATGCGAATTCAAATTCTGCTCCTAAAAGTAGCCAAACAATTCCTGTCAATAAAGCAATAGTCATGACCGTAGGAACAAAGATTCCGGCAATCTTGTCCGCCATTCTTGCAATAGGCGCTTTACTTGAACTAGCTTCCTCAACAAGACGAATAATTTGAGAAAAAGTTGTATCTTGTCCTACACGAAGAGCCTGCATCCTAATAAATCCTGTTTTATTTAAAGTCGCTGCCGTTACATGATCTCCTTCTTTTTTTTCAACCGGCATACTTTCTCCTGTAATGGCTGCCTCATCTACGCTGGTCATTCCTTCCATCACAACACCATCTGCCGGAATACTACTTCCTGGTTTTACGTGTAATATATCTCCTGGCAGTACATCTTCTGCTGCAATTTCTAAAACCTGCCCATCTCTTTCAACCAAAGCTGTCTTAGGTGCTAAATCAATCAGTTTTTGAATAGCTTCACTAGTTTTTCCCTTTGAACGTGCTTCTAGATATTTTCCAATATTAATCAACGCCAAAATCATAACTGCAGATTCAAAATATAAATCATGTAAATAGCGATGCACTAACTCCATATTCTGTGTTCCTAGTCCATATCCCATGCGGTAAATGGCAAAAATCCCATAAATCAAAGAAGCTCCAGAACCTACAGATATTAATGTATCCATATTGGGCGCTCCATGAAACAAAGAACGAAATCCTCTTTCAAAATATGCCCTATTTATATATAGTACAGGTACACATAAAAGGAGCTGTGTCAATGCAAAAGATACAGCATTAAGATCTCCTTGCAAAAAAGAAGGCTGAGGTAACCCAATCATATGACCCATTGCCACATACATTAACGGAATTAAAAAGATAAAAGACCAAATTGTACGTTTCTTCATACTCTCAATATTCTTTTCTACTACATCTTCTTTTTCCTGTTTTTTCTTAGTTTCCTCTACAGGAACTTCCATTCCATAACCAGCCTGTATTACACTGTCCGCTATCTTTTGTTCTGATAACTTATTTTCATCAAACTCTACTTGCATACTATTCGTCAGTAAATTTACACTGACTGTATTTACACCATCTAATTTTTGCACACACTTCTCTACTCTAGATGAACATGCAGAACAAGTCATGCCTGTTACTTTATATTTTTTATTCAAAAGTGTTTCCTCCTTTCTATAAAATTTTTCCCAATACAGCTACCATTTCATCTACTTTTTCTTCTCTTTCCTTATCTGTTTTTGCTCCTGTTACGCAGCTTTTTAAATGTGCTGTAAGAATTTCCTTATTTGCTCTGTTTAAAACAGCCTCAGTTGCCATAAGTTGATGCGCAATATCTACACAATAACGATCTTCTTCTACCATTTTCAAAATGCCATCAATCTGACCTCTGGCTGTTTTTAGCAGTCTATTTACCTGTGCTTTATCTGCCTTCATCTCTCTAACCTCCTATACCCCGTAGGGGTGTTCTTAATGAAATCAATATAGCATGATTTTTAAGAAATTACAACTATATTTTTAAGAAACTTTGTGCATATCTACAACTTATCTGTAGATATGCACAAAGTTTCTTTATTCTTTTCTAAGAAATTTCTCTTCTTGAATTTCCACTAAGATTATATCTTCTCCAATCTGTCGAATACAGGAAAACGGAATAATATATTCACTAACTGAACCAAATAAGCCACACATTTTTCCTTGAATCGGTACAATTAGTGCCTCAACTTTTCCTGTTTTACAATTAAACTCTACGTCAAGAGGACAGCCTAAAGTTTTGCAAGTACAAATATTAATTACCTCTTTTTGCTTTAATTCACACACTCGCATAAAAAAACTCCCAAACTCATATGTTTAATCTATCCTATGAGTTTGGGAATCAATCCAATACTGTTATTTCGTGAATTCATTGAAAATTAAAACATTGTATAAAGTAACATCTTTTTCTTATCTCTGCACACGACCTGATCCGTCTCCTCCTGCAAGTTTTGTTACTTCATCCATGGAAACCATGTTAAAGTCACCTTCAATGGAGTGCTTCAGACAAGATGCAGCTACTGCAAATTCAATTGTAGATTGTGCATCATATCCATTTAGACATGCACAAATTAATCCACCACCAAAAGAATCACCACCACCTACACGATCCACAATGTGCATTTTATATTTTTTACTAAAATAATACTCTTGTCCATCATATAACATTGCAGACCAATGATTGTCATTGGCTGATAAAGACTCTCTTAAAGTAATAGCAACTTTTTGGAAACCAAAACGATCTGCCAACTGTTTTGCAACTTCTTTATAGCCTTCATGATTTACTGTACCTGTTGTAACATCTGTATTTGCCGCTTTAATACCAAATACATCTGCCGCATCCTCTTCATTAGCAATACATACATCTACATATTTACAAATTTCACTCATTACTTGACCTGCTTTTTCTTTTGACCATAATTTATTTCTATAATTTAAATCACAAGAAACAGTAAGATTCTCTTCTTTTGCAGCTTTACAAGCTTCTAAACAAATATTTGCAACTTCATCATTTAATGCAGGTGTAATTCCAGTAAAATGGAACCAATCTGCCCCTTTAAAAATTTTTTTCCAATCAAAATCAGAAGCCTGTGCAGTAGCAATAGAAGAACCTGCACGGTCATAAATAACTTTAGAAGGTCTTTGAGAAGCACCTTTTTCTAAAAAATAAATACCTACTCTTTCTCCACCACGTACAATATGTGTTGTATCAACCCCATATTTTCTCAAAGAATTAATAGCAGCCTGTCCAATTTCATGTTTAGGAAGTTTTGTGACAAATCTTGCATCAAATCCATAATTTGCAAGAGAAACTGCCACATTTGCCTCTCCTCCACCATATGTTGCTCCAAATGTATCTGCCTGCACAAATCGATAATAGCCTTCCGGCGCTAATCTTAACATAATTTCCCCAAAGGTAATTACTTTTTTCGCCATAACACTTTTCTCCTTTATATACTTATTTTTTTCTGATTTCTTCTACTAGTTTTACAGCTTCTTCTGTCATCACTCTAATTTCTTCAAATTTTCCAGCCTTTATGAAATCTCCTTTTACCATCCAGCTTCCGCCACATGCAATAATTTTATCACAACTTAAATAACTTTCCAAATTTTTTGCATGAATACCACCTGTAGGCATAAATTTTAATCCTACATAAGGCGCTGCCATTGCCTTAATTGTTGCAACTCCACCAAATTGTTCTGCTGGAAAAAATTTCACAACTTTTAATCCTCTTTTAACTGCCTGTGCAACTTCCGATGGCGTAATACATCCTGGAAACACTGGAATTTCCCTGCTTAAACAATAATCTACAATTTCAGGATCAAATCCTGGGCTTACAATAAATTTCGCCCCTGCTGCTATTGCACGGTCAACTTGTTCAACTGTAAGAACCGTACCTGCCCCAACAAACATATCTGGATACTCAGAAGTCATAATTTTAATAGCATCCTCTGCTGCATCTGTACGAAATGTCACTTCTGCACATGGAAGTCCTCCCTCCACTAATGCTTTTGCTAAAGGCGCTGCATCCTTGGATTCTTCTATTACAACAACAGGTACAACTCCAAATTTTGAAATCTTTTCTATAACTGTATTCATATTCTCCTCCTATTTTTATAAATTCCATATTATGGAACGCTATTTCGTTATATGATATTTTGATTTGAATTATACTACACTCTTATAAAAAGTCAAGTGTTTTTCATTGCCACAATTCACGGAAAGTGTTACAATATCGCCAACACATAAAAAGGAGATTTGTTTTATATGGAAACGAAAAATCCAATTCAGGTAGCTGATCGCCTGTTTCTTGTTTTAGAAACCTTAGCAGAAACTGGCCCCGTTACTTTGTCTGAACTTTGTAGCCATCTTGATTTAAATAAAAGTACTGTTCATAGATTACTATGTTCTCTTATTTATATGGGATATGTGAAACAGGAAAATGAAACTGGTAAATATTCCCTTTCCTTTAAATTGCTTGCACTTTCCAATAAACTTTTAGCACGTATGGATATTCTGGAAACCGTTAGACCTTATTTAAAAAAGCTCTCACAACTTACAGGAGAAACAGTTCACTTTGTTCAACGAGAACAGGCTGATGCCGTTTATATTTATAAAGAAGAGTCTTATCAAAATTCCATTCGTATGGTTTCCAAAGTAGGAAGCCGCATTCCTCTTTACTGTTCTGGTGTAGGAAAAGCTATCGTAGCAGATATGGATGAAGCCCAAATTAAAACTCTGTGGGAAAATAGTTCCATCCAGAAACTCACGCCTTACACCATTACTGATTATGCCCAGTTTTTTAAAAAAATTGAAGAAGTAAGAAAAAAAGGTTATGCTCTTGACGACGAGGAAAACGAATTAGGTGTTCGCTGCATTGCTGTAAGTATACCCGATTACCGTAATAAACCTAAGTATGCTTTTTCTATTTCAGCTCCTGTGGGACGAATGTCAGACTCTCGTATAGAAAAATTATCTCAGATTGCTTTGGATATTAAAAGTGAAATTCTCACTGCTATAAAATAAAAAGAGTTTTCACACAAAACATTTTAAAACTCTCTGTTTCGTGTGAAAACTCAACTTTAATTCCCTTATTTATCTTTTGTATAAACAAACTTTAATGCATACATAGGTCCAAATTGAGAATAGAAAGAATCTAATTCTACCATACAGTGTTCATCATCTATATACACTTCTGCTGGTTTTTCCCTCTTAATAAATTCCAATTTTCTTCCATTTTTCATACAATATCTTTCAATGGCAATACAAAATTCTTCCACTGATTTAGGACATTCATCTAAATCTGCCAACATTACTCTTTTTGGGTTCAGCACGTGATTTAATTCATCTGCACATTTAGAAATGTAAACATAATCTAAAATAATAAATCCAATTATCACCACTGCATCCAGGAGCAAAATTATACGAATAGGAGTTTGCTCTGCCAACAACACACCTATGCCAATCACCGGAATAAAAGCAAGGTTGATCCAATAAATACTAGAAATCCCTTTCATCCAATATTTACAAATTCCTTTTTGCTCCTTTTGCTCTTTTCTGTAATAACTATAAAAAAACAACATACCTACCAATATATAACACAAAAGAATCAAACTCAGATAGGGCATTAATAAAAGGGTGAATTCTTGATCCTTTTGTATTCCCAAATACAGGATTGTTACAATAAACATAATACCGCCCATAATCGCTCCATGTTTTATAATGTTTCGTCCATTCTCTGACAATTTTTTCATAACCATCCCTCCTTGACTTTATTTCTAAGTTCTTTTACATATTTTCTAGAAATATAAGTACCGTCTCCATTGTAAAATTCTGCCAACATAATCCCTCCTGACAAGGGTTTATATGTTTTTACTCCCTGTAAATTTAAAATTGCCGATTTAGAAACCCTCATAAAATAATGTGGTAATATTCTCTCCAACTCATATAATCTTAACTTTACTCTATAAATGTCTTTTTCTGTATGCACATACTGAATTTCTTGTATGGTTTCAATATAATAAATCCCCTCTAATTTTACAGGTATTTGTGTCTTTTCTTTCTGACACAGTAGATATCCAGAATAAAATTCTTCTTTCTGAATATACTTTTCCAAACGTTTTATAGCATCCGTTTTTTTATGCACATATAGCTTTGCCTCCTCCACCTCTGTATCAGAAATAAGCTTTAGTGAGACCTTCATCTTTTTCCCCCCTTTTCTAGTACTTTGATTATATAAAAGTTCTTTAAAAAAGTCTATTTTTGTCAGGTAAGTGGTTCATAATCTATGGTAAGTGGCACTTAAATTTTTTATCTAAAACCTTTCTAGCATTTTCCACTCTTTCCTTTGATGTTTGCCAGATTTCATATTCATCAAATCCCGGAAGCCCCATGGAAACTTGAGGATTACGAAATTCCATTTTACTTTCTTTTTTTATTTTTCCAGATAAGTGATAGGAAGTAATGCCCGTTTCTTCATATAGCTTCTCAATGACCCTTGCATCTACTCCTGCACCTGCTAAAATTTCTATTCTATTCCCACTTTTTTCTTGCAATTCTTTTAAAAGCCTCCTGCCTTCCCATGCAGAATTTTTTTGTCCACTGGTAAGAATTGTTTTTATCCCTAAAGAAATGGCACTTTCCATTGTCTCCAAAGGATTTTTGCATACATCGAAAGCTCGATGAAGAGCTACATCTACTTTTCCTGCACAACTGATTAAATTTTTCATTTGTTCAATATCCAGATTTCCTGTTGGCGTCAAAATACCTGTAACTATTCCCTCTACTCCCATTTCAGCAAACTTCTGTACATCTTCCCTCATCATTTCCAATTCATAAAAACTATAACAAAAATCTCCGAAACGAGGTCGCAAAAGAATGCGTATTTTTAAGTCTGTATATTTTCTAATCATATGAAATAATGTCTCTGAGGGTGTTACTCCTCCTACAAGTAAATCACTACACAACTCAATTCGATCCGCTCCACCTTCAAAAGCTGCAACTGCTGATTCTACGCTATCTACACAAACCTCTAAAATTCCTTTACTCATTTTATATTCCTCCATTTTCTTCCCATTATAAAAGAAAGAAAATGGGCTACCATTTTCAAGCATCTCGCCCAAAATAGTAACCCAATATCTTAAAAGGGATTAGAACTTCCTTCGTTATTTACAAAGTTTTTTAAATTCATCAGCCACAAACTGTACCTTTGTTCCAATAATAACCTGAACAGCAGTTTTACTTGGTCTGATAACGCCTGCTACACCTGCAGACTTAATTTTCTTTTCATCTACTAATGTATAATCTTTGATTTCAAGACGAAGTCTTGTAATACAATTATCGATAGATGTAACATTGGCAGCACCGCCAACACCTTCCAGAACAACTTTAGCAATACCTGTAAAGTCATCATTTGCAAGTTCTACCTTTGTTTCATCCATATCATCATCTTCTCTACCAGGTGTCTTCATATTGAATTTTACAATTACAAATCTAAATACTACATAGTAAATAACACCAACAACAAGACCAATTGGAATTAACAACAGTGGATTTCGTGCAAATGGAGCCTTATAACTTAAGAACCAATCTACAAAACCAGCACTAAAATTAAATCCTGCACGTACAGGAAGTGCTGCTACAACAGCCATAGAAATACCTGTTAATAAAGCATGTACTACATATAATGCTGGTGCAAGGAACATAAATGAGAATTCCAAAGGTTCTGTAACACCATTAAAGAAGGAAGCAATTGCTGCAGACATTAAAAGACCTGCTACAACTTTTTTCTTGGTTGTTTTTGCTGTATGGTACATAGCCAGAGCTGCTGCTGGAAGGCCAAACATCATTACAGGGAAGAAACCAGACATATACATACCAGTTTCACCTACTACACCACCTTCAATCTGTCCCCAGAATTTTCCAATATCACTAATACCAGCAACATCAAACCAGAATACAGAATTCAATGCATGATGTAAACCGAATGGGATTAACAGACGGTTGAAGAAACCATAAATACCTGCTCCAATTGGTCCTAAGCCCATAATAAATTTACCAAGGGCAATCAATCCATTATAAACAACTGGCCATACAAAGAACAATACCAAACTAGAGATTAAAGAAGCACCTGCTGTAACAATAGCAACACATCTCTTACCACTAAAGAATGAGAATGCATCTGGTAATTTTGTATTTTTGAATTTATTGTAGCATGCTGCTGCAATAAGACCACATAAAATACCTATAAACTGTGTCTGTGTTTTAGCAAAAGCTGGATCTACCTTCTCTACTGCTGTCTGTGTAAGCATAGCAACAACATTTGTAGAAAGCAAAGTTGTTGTCATAATCCAAGAAACAAGACCTGCAAGACCTGCTGTACCATCATTGTCATCAGACATACCAACAGCAACACCAATTGCAAATAGAATTGGCATCTGATCAATTAAACATCCGCCTCCTTTTAATAAGAAAGCTGCAATTACGTTATTAGCACCCCAACCGGTAGGATCAATCCAATATCCTATACCCTGCAAAATAGCTGCAACCGGAAGACACGCAACCGGAAGCATCAGAGATTTTCCTAATCTTTGAAGATATCTCATCATAATAAAAAATCCTCCTTCTTTTTCCTGTTTTAATCCCTTTTACCATACAATGGAAACCCGCATAAAACGTGCTGCCATTTTTTTATTTTAAGCCGTAAAGTCGGCATAAAATACCTTTTTAATTCTTATTTCATTTTGATACTCACTACATCATCTTTCGGCATCACTTCTTTACCGAAAATTCCTTCTACTGTTGCGTAATCATCTGTATTACATACGATCATCGGTGTGATAGTATCATATCCCGCCTCTTTTACTTCATCTAAATCTACTGTTAAAAGCAAGTCACCTTTTTTTACCTTATCTCCTGCTTTTACATGGCCTTCAAAACCCTTTCCTTTTAATTCTACTGTATCAAGACCGACATGAATTAAAATTTCTACTCCATTTTCTGCTGTCATACTTACAGCGTGAAGAGTATCAAATACCATTGCGATTTCTCCATCAACAGGAGCATAAATTTTACCTTCAGACGGAAGGATTGCCACGCCCTGTCCCAACATGCCTGTACTAAAAGTTGGATCATTTACTTCTTTTAAATCAACTGCATTTCCTTTTACTGGTGCTCCTAAAAAGAAAACATTCTCCTGCTTTTTCTTTAAAAAATTAAACATATTTTCCTCCTAATTATATGAAAAATAATCTAACGCCTTTAAATGATTAAAAGCTTCTTCTTCCGTAAGATAAGGTTCTCCTGCAAGAGGACCTGACTTCATGCCACTGGCATCTACATAGACAGTTTGTCCATTCATAGAAACTGCACAAAATACATAACTTTCGCCTTCACCAAATCCACCTTGCCACTCTCCAGCTACAATATGTGCTTCCATTCCAGCCCGGTTACAAAGTTCTGCCAAAATTTTGGCATATCCAAGAACTGTTGCTTTTCCATCTAGAACTGCAACTATATGATTACTAGAATAATATTTATCCAATAAATCTCCTATATGAGGTGCTTTTTCTCCTCTAATTTCCATATTATCAATAGGACTCATATTTTCTTTTAACCACTTCAAAAAATAATCTACTGTACTTTTTTCACCACTATCCTTAGATACTCCGGCCATAATCTCATCAAAAATCTGTTCTGTATTTTGCAACCTTCTATTAATTTCATCAACTTCACTTTCGTTATTCACTGCCAGACCTTCTCTAATTTCATCGAGATTGGAAATGATTCCTCCTGGTGCAAAGGCTGCCTGAATTTCAATTCCTTCTGCACAAGATAAAAATAAAATCACTTTTGAAATCTTATTTTCTGTAATCCTATTTAAATCCTTATCTTCGTACTGTATATAGACTTCATCTTCCGTCATGGGAATTTCTACGAATCCATAAAAATAATTTTTTCCTTCACACTCCAAGGCAGTAATAATTCTCTGATATTCTTTCCCATTCACTGGTTCAGGAAGTGTTAGTACACCACCTTTTAAATTCTCTATACATTCCTTTAAAAAGAGATATGCGTCATGCTCTTTTTGTGTAAGTTGTTTAGAATAAAACTCACTTTCTACTGATACTTCTTTTCTAGGACAATCTTCTAATTTTCCAGAAAGAGTATTGGATAGTGTGATTTTTCTCTGCCAGAAAAAAAATACTGCCAAAAAAAACACTATCATTCCAATAAGAACTGTTGCCTTCTTATGTTTCTTTATGTAATTCATTTTCTCTATTCCATTTCTCGAACTATCTTTCTAAGTTTTAAAATCATAGATGGAGCTACGGAAAGTTCATCTACTCCCATATTTACAAAAGTTTCTGTAAGTTCTGTATCAGCTCCTAATTCTCCGCAAATTCCTACCCATTTCCCTGCAGCATGTGCATGATCCACCACCATTTTAATCATTTTCAAAATCGCTTTGTGATGTGGATTATAAAACGCCTCTAATTTATCATTTTGACGATCAATAGCAAGAGTATACTGGGTTAAATCATTTGTTCCTATGCTGAAGAAATCCACCAATTTTGCCAAATCATCACTAATGAATGCTGCTGCCGGTGTTTCAATCATAATTCCTTCTTCTACATCCTTATATGGGATATCAGAAGCCTCAAGTTCTGATTTTACTTCTTTTACAATTTCTTTAATTCTCATTACTTCTTCTACAGAAGTAATCATAGGATACATAATAGAAAGTGTTCCATATGTAGAAGCTCTTAAAAGTGCCCTTAACTGTACTTTAAAAATTTCTGGTTGTGACAAACAAATACGAATAGCACGATAACCCAATGCCGGATTTTCTTCTTTCTCTAAATGTAAGTAATCTGCTTGCTTATCTGCACCAATATCCAGTGTACGAATAATCACTTTCTTACCTGCCATGTTCTGAACAACCTGCTTATATGCCTGAAACTGTTCTTCTTCTGTAGGAAGCTCATTTCGTCCAATATAGAGAAATTCACTTCTAAAAAGTCCAATTCCCCCTGCATCATTTTCCAAAACGTAACCCATATCGCCTACGCTTCCAATATTGGCATAAATATTGATTTTTTTACCGCTTTTTGTAATATTTTCTTTTCCTTTTAGTTTTAAAAGTAAATTTTTCTTTTCTTCTTCCTCTGCGATTTTTACTTTTGCCTCTTTTTGAGTTTTTTCATCTGGATCTAAAATAAATGCCCCAGTAAAACCATCGACTACAGCACAAGCACCAGAAGAAATTTCATCTAAATTCATATCCACACCAATTAATGCAGGAATATTCATCATACGGGCAAGAATAGCTGTATGCGAATTTGTAGAACCATGCACTGTTACAAAGGCAAGAATTTTTTCTTTATCCATTTGTACAGTCTCACTTGGTGTTAAATCATCTGCCACAATAATTACAGGCTCTTCCAATTCCGTATCCATATTATTTTGTCCTGAAAGATTTCTCACCAGACGTTCTGAAATATCTTTAATATCTGCTGCTCTGGCTCTCATATAATCATCATCCATGCTGGCAAACATTTCTGAAAAATTATCACCAGTAGATGCAACTGCATACTCTGCATTCACCTCCTGTGTGCGAATAATATTTTCAATAGACTCGTTATAGTCATCATCATCCAACATCATCTGATGTACTTCAAAGATTGCAGCACTGGCTTCCCCTACTTCTTTTAAGGCTTTTTCATAAAGTCTTTGAAGCTGTTCCTGTGATTTTTCTCTTGCAACCTTTACACGGTTTACTTCTTCATCTGAATTTTCTATTTTCACCCGTTTTACAACGTAATTTTCTTTTTTCAGCACGGAAATTTTTCCCAGCGCCACACCTTTATATACAGACTTGCCACTCAGATGTTTCATATTAATCCCTGCCATTTCTTATAAATTCTGTTCAAAAAACTCTTTCATTCCTTCAAAAGCAGCTTCTTCATCATTTCCTTCTACCTGAATTTCTACTGTCTGTCCGCATTTTACCGCTAAAGACATAAGCATCATTAGCTTAGTAACATCTACTGTCTTTCCTTCTTTTGTAATTGTGATTTTACTTTCGTATTTCTTAGCTTCTTTCACCAACATCCCTGCAGGTCTTGCGTGAATTCCTAATTCATCTTTTACTGTGTACTCAAAACTTTTCATTTTTAATATCTCCTTTCAATTAAAACATTTTTTCTTAAATTTATAAAAACTCCAATAAAGTTTTTCTTCTACATAATACGCTGAATATGAATAGCAAGAAAACCTATTTCTTCTTTATCCAATTTTTTCTCTAACCTTTTTTCCATATAATGGCAAACCAATTCTGAAATCTGTCCTGCTTTAGGATATTTACTCTGGATAAAATCATTCAATTCAATATTCACAGCTTCCCCTGTTTTTGCTCGTACTACCATATAATACAAATGACTCATCAATCGGATGTAAGCAAAAGAATCTTCATCAATCTTATCGCCCAGACATTCTTCTATCATGGATATACAGTTATCAATAATCTGCGTTGTCTTTAGTGTCTCTGATACCTGCTCATCAGAAAGCCCCGAGTGTATATGAAGCGCAATAAATCCCGCCTCGTCATCTGATATCCGATATCCCGTCATTTTTTCTATAATTTCTCTGCTTTTTAATGCAACGGCGTATTCTTTTCCAAACAAAATTTTAATATCTGGAACAAAAGGATTTGACAAAAATATCTTTTCTTGCTCCCTTTTTGCCGCAAAAGCAATATGATCTGCTAATGGCAACAAAATATCTCTTTTAATGGAATCAAAAACCTGTTCCGCTTCTTCAATAATCTTACCAGCAGCTTCTATATAAATTGGATCAATGGTATTCACCACATTCATTGTAGAATTTCGTTCTTCTCTCACCACCGGTGTATATACAGATGCCCCTAGAATTTCTACAAACTCATCGCCTACTTTTCTTCCAAATCCTATCCCTTTTCCCAGTAAAATTCTTTCACTTTCATCTTCCTTTACTTTTGCAAGCAACGCATTGTTGTTTAAAATTTTTAAAATACAGTACATTTTCCGGGTTCCCCCTTTTTTAATAGCAAAAGTTTTCTTAACCAGCTTTTCGCATCTTTCAACTGTTATCAAATTTACGCAAAAAGGCATAAACGACCTGCTCTACATCACCTTTCGTGAATAAAACAGTTTCGTTTATGCCTGCTTAACCAGTAACACACTACTCAAGTTCATCCCTTATAATATCCATTTCTCTTATTGTGTATAATGAATATATATAAACTATATACTATCCTATATCTATCGTCAAGCTGTATTTTTTAACCAATTTTTACTTTTATTTTTATAACTTTTTTACAATTCTTATGTAATTTTTATTAAAAATAAAATTTATTCATATCGAACAATCTCTTTCTTTAATCGCTTCATAATCTTCTTTTCCAACCGGGAAATATAAGACTGAGAAATCCCCAACAAATCTGCTACTTCTTTTTGTGTTTTTTCTCCTCCATCAGGCATATTAATACCGAATCGCAATCGAACAATAGTCTGTTCTCTTTTCGTCAATTTACCAATCGCTTTTCCTAAAAGCGTTCTTTCCACTTCATTTTCAATATCTTTATAAATCACATCTTCATCTGTTCCTAAAATATCTGAAAGAAGCAGTTCATTTCCATCCCAATCCACATTTAGGGGCTCATCAATGGAAACTTCTAATTTTGTTTTACTATTTCTTCTCAAATACATCAAAATTTCATTTTCAATACAACGAGAAGCATATGTTGCCAATTTAATTTTCTTTATGGGATCAAAGGTGTTAATTGCTTTAATCAAACCAATCGTTCCAATAGAAATTAAATCTTCAACCCCTACACCAGTATTATCAAATTTTTTCGCAATATAAACAACTAATCTTAAATTATGTTCAATCAAACAGGCTCTTGCATCTTCTTTTTTCTCCCCTGACAAAGCATCTAGCATTTCCCCTTCTTCTTGCGCAGTAAGTGGTGCCGGCAAAACCTCGGCACCTCCAATATAATGCATTTCATTCCTCTTAGGTAGAAAAACCCCTTTAAACCCTGAAAATTTTACATTTCCTCCAACACAAATATCCATATTCACAAAACTCCTCCTCTTTATTTTTCCCATATTCCCGGATTTATAATTGCCTGAAATCTCCCTTTCTCAGACAATTTCGTATATGAAACCCCAACAGCCCCTTGCAAAACTTCTTTTTCTTCCCGTTGCTCTTTTATAATAAGTTTATCCACGGTTACAACAGGAAGAAGTCCCTTTTGACATCCAACACTGGTATAAGGCAAAAATCTGGGATTTAATCCCTGAACATAATCTTCCTTTATCTGCTTTTCCATAGTTATCTTCATGGTGCAAAAACTGTCCAAAAATAGCTGTTGTTTCTCTGTCAATAATTGAAAAAAATTGTCCTTTTCCATAACACAAACAGGTTTTCCCGTTGCTCTGTCATAAAGACAATTTCCGGTATCATACAGTCCTTTTACTTTTATTTTCTTTCCATTCAGTGCCACTAGCACCTCACAGTAAAGATCTCTTTTCCTTTTTAAGTATTTACAGAGTCTTATGCCTATGTACAAAATCCAATAACAAATCATTGTTATTGCTACAAATGTAAAAATCCCTTTTCTTATTCTTTGTGAAAACATAATAAGAAAACCGCCTAGCAGAAAATTGCATTCAAAAAATACACACATTTTTAAAATCAAATCTTTTGTTCCTTTTATGTCACACCCTATACTCACCATAAGTACTGCTGTCATAACATAAAAAATACCATTTTGAAAGCTGAATAATTCTTTTGTAAACACAAAAATTAAAGAATTTCCTATTGCACCTACTGCTGCACCCAAAATCGCCTTTACAGGATTGGCAGCTCCCATAAGAATTTGATTCGTTAGGCACAACACAAAAAAACAAGGCAGCAAGTTTACCACGAAAAAAACGTCTATGTAAACTTCGCAGTACACAAAACACCCCCTAAACCTCTGCATAACTCTCTTACTTATCTGGAATAAGTAATTTTATTATAGAGGTTAGGGGGCGCTGATTTTGTCAAAAACACATAGCTATATATAAAATCTTTTCGACACTATTAAACTTTATTTCCCATATTATAGCAATTATTTCAAAATTTTATGAATATCTATAAGCACTTTTTTAAGTTCATCTGCTCTTATCTGTCCTGGGGCAGATGCATTTTTCCCAGCTGCAAAGGTAATACAAGAACCTGTAAATTCTCCACAAATTCTGCTCAATATTCCTTTCTGACCCATGGACATAGTAATGATAGGTTTTTTAATCTGTTTTTCGCCTTCTATGGTTGCTTGCAAAAGCGCAAACACATCATCCTTTGATTGAGGCATTGCTGCAATTTTCAAAAAATCTGCTTTCAATTTCTCCATCGTATAGAAATCACCTAAAATTTTTTCAGCAGAAGGTGTTCCTTCGAAATGATGACTCGATGCAAGCACTGTCGCACCTATATTTTTTAGCTCTTCTATAAGTTTTTCAACATCTCCCGGATACCAGAATACCTGCACATCTACAATATCTGCCAACTTCTTCCTGGAAACTATTTTTAAAAGCTGTACATAATCTTCAGGCCTAATGGACTTTTCTCCACCCTCCTCCTGTGTACGAAAAGTAAATAGCACGGGAATTTGTCTAAAATTGTCATTTATAGTTACCAACATTTCGCAAACTTTTTCTATATTATAAATCTCAGAAAAGAAATCTGCTCTCCATTCTATTAAATCTGGATTATATTGTTTGACTATTTTCATTTCTTCTATAATTTCTTTTCTGTTTCTTCCCGTTAAAGGAATACAAATCTTGGGAATTCCCTGTCCAATTTCTAAATTTTTTATCTTTACTGTATTCATCTTATCCCCTCCTTATTTTTTTCTACTAAAATATTATCATATTTTTTCACTTGACACCACTACTGTTTCACTTTAAACTTCTAAATAGCAATATATTTTAAAGGAGGTTGCCCATGCCATCGATTACAGGAACAACAAAATTGACCGGACTACTAGGAGAACCGGTAAAACACAGTATTTCTCCTCTAATCCATAATTTCAGCTTTCAAAAACTTCATTTGGATTATGTATATTTATGCTTCCAAATCAATGAACAAACTTTGGAAGAAGCCATAAAAGGGCTTCGTGTTCTGGATATAAAAGGCTTTAATCTCACAATGCCAAATAAAACAAAAGTCCTTTCTTATTTAGATACACTTTCTCCTGCTGCTCGTCTCATTGGTGCTGTTAATACAGTTGAAAATAAAAATGGAACTTTTATCGGACATAATACAGATGGAATTGGTTTCATGCAGTCTGTGAAAGAACAAGGGATTCTTATGAAAAACCAAACTATGACACTTTTAGGAATTGGAGGCGCTGCAACGGCAATCTGTGCACAAGCTGCTCTTGATGGTGTAGATACAATACATATTTTTTCCCGTCCTAACAGTTCGCATTTGCCTCGAATCAAAACGTTACAGGAAAACTTAAAACAGGAAACCTCCTGTAAAATTTTCATTCACAACTTATTGGATAAACAAGAATTAAAAACTTCTATCAAAGACAGCTGCCTTTTAGTAAATGCAACCTCTGTAGGTATGGCTCCTCATGTAGATGATTGTCTCATTGAAGATAACTCTATTTTCCATAAAAATCTTGCTGTAGCTGATATTATTTACAATCCTTGGGAAACTACTTTACTAACAAAAGCAAAGGCAAATAATTGTAAAACTTTTAATGGATACTCCATGCTTTTATATCAAGGAGCTGAAGCATTCCGCATCTGGACTGGAAAAGAAATGCCAGTAAATCTCGTCAAAGAACACTTAAAACATCAATAAATTTTATATCTGCATAAAAGAGCTGTTCTATTTTCAATAACTGATTGATAGAACAGCTCTTTCAAATTATTTCTTTGTTTGCTTCATTTTCTTTTCTTCTGAAAAGAACTTTTTCGTCTCCGCAATTACTACTGGGCTTAAAGCAAGTAATGCAATTAAGTTTGGAAACGCCATTAACGCATTCGTAATATCAGCCAATATCCATACTGTTTCTAATGTAAGATAAGGTGCTACTGCAATGCAGAGAATATATACAACTTTAAAAATCTTAGAACAATAGGCACTTCTTACCAAATAAGAAAGACATCTTTCTCCATAATAGCACCAACCAATAATTGTAGTGAATGAAAAAAACACTAATCCAATAGATACAATATACATTCCAATATTTCCAGGAAGCCCCTGATTATATGCTGCATTAGAAAGTAAACTTCCGTCTAACGCTGTAGTATCTAAAAGCCCTGATGAGATTACTACAATCCCTGTCATCGTACAGATAATCAATGTTGTAAAAAACACACTTGTCATAGATAAAAGTCCCTGACGTACACAAGAATTTGTTTTTGCCGCAGCTACTACAATAGGTGAACTTCCAAGACCAGCCTCATTTGTATAAACACCTCGGGCAACTCCTGTCTGTAAAGCGGTCATAACAGAAATAATAATCGTTCCTGAAGCACCACCAATCATTGCCTTAGGATGAAAAGCTGCATGAAAAATAGACTTAAACACTTCTGGAATAACTTGTGCATGAATAATCATAATGATTACGGATCCTAAAACATAAAATATAGCCATAATAGGTACAATAAATTCAGCTGCCTTCGAGATGGATTTAATCCCACCTAATACTACGGCTGCTACTGCAATAGTAACTATGATCCCAACTAACCAAATTGGAACACCAAAAGCAGAGTGCGCTGACTCTGTAATAGCGTTTACCTGCGGAAAAGTTCCACATCCCATTAGTGCTGTCATTACACCAAAGATAGCAAAAATTTTTGCCAGCCAAATCCATTTCTTCCCCATACCATTTTGTATATAATACATTGGACCGCCTGCAACTTCTCCATTTTCATCTATGGTTCTATATTTAACTGCTAATACACCTTCCGCATACTTTGTCGTCATCCCCACAAAAGCAGATACCCACATCCAAAAAAGTGCACCCGGTCCCCCAGTTCTAAGTGCTGTTGCAACCCCCACAATACTTCCAGTACCTATAGTGGCTGCTAATGTAGTACAAAGAGAGGCAAAAGCCGATACATCCCCTTCATCACCTTCTACTCCTTCTTCTTTTTCGAAAATATACCGGATAGCTCTAGGTAATCTTGTAACCTGCAAAAAACCCAAACGTATTGTAAAGTATAATCCTGTTCCTACCAATAAAATTAAAGTAACTGGTCCCCACACAACAGACTGAATACTTTTTAAAATGTTTATAAAGCTGTCCATATAATTCCTCCTACTATTTCCTTATTAAAAAGCAAAAAAAGGTCTGTTACATCAGCTATCAAAAATATAAATACATTATCAGCTAATATCTTAATGCAAATGAATAAAAGCTAAGTAAAATGTACAAATTTTCTCGATATACACTTCATGTAACAGTCCCTTTTTACTTGTCCTTATTTTTTTAATAGAATTTTACATTCTGTTTAGAACAATTCTTTAATTTCTGTATATTCTACATGAAAGCTGTCTGCCACATTTTTACAAGTAAGCTTGCCATCATAGGTGTTAATACCAGAATAAATAACATCATTTTCTTTACAAGCATTTTCCAGCCCTTTCCCTGCTATTTGAAGTCCATACTTCAATGTGGCATTTGTAAGGGCTATAGTAGACGTGCGAGGAACTGCTCCTGGCATGTTCCCTACACAATAATGAACAACACCATCCACCACAAAGGTTGGATTATCATGATATGTTACCTTTGTGGTTTCACAACATCCACCTTGATCTACTGCTACGTCTACAATTACACTTCCTGGCTTCATTTCTTTCAAATACTCTTTTTTCATAACCTTAGGTGCTGCTTTACCTGGGATAAGAACGCAACCAATAACTAAATCTGCTTCTTTTACTGCATTTTCGATAGCTGCATCTGTACTATACATAGTTTGAATTCTAGCTCCGAAAATATCATCGAGATATGCCAATCTTTCCAAATTAATATCAAAAATTGTAACATCCGCTCCCATACCTACTGCAATTTTACAAGCATTTGTTCCTACATTACCTGCACCTAAAATAACAACTTTTGCTTTTGGTGTACCTGGCACTCCTGAGAGCAACATTCCTTTTCCGCCAAACGGCTTTTCCAGATATTTCGCGCCTTCCTGCACACTTAATCGTCCTGCAATCTGGCTCATCGGTGCCAAAAGCGGAATAGTCCTATTTCTCTCAATCAGTGTTTCATAAGCAACGCCTTTTACTCCTTTTTCCAATAATTCATTTGTCAAAGAACGATCTGCGGCAAGATGAAGATAGGTGTAAAGAATTAGATCTTTATGAAAATACGAATACTCTTCTTTTAAAGGTTCTTTTACTTTAATCATCATTTCACAAGTATCCCATACCTCTTTAGCTGTATCTACCAAAATAGCTCCTGCTGCCTTATATTCTTCATCTGTAAATCCAGAACCTTCTCCCGCTGTCTTCTCAATATAAACAACATGTCCTGCATTGGTATAACTTTTGACATTATCAGGTGTAATTCCTACACGAAATTCATTGTTCTTAATTTCTTTTACACATCCAATTTTCATAACCCAAGACCTCCTAATAAAATATTATTATACAACTACTTCTCTTTCGCACCAATATTGTCCTAAAATTAAATGTAGTTCTTATATCTATATTCTATTCCCGCGCTTTTCGTATTATGTATAGAACTCTGTATTCTTTCCTATTTTTTACCATTTTAAAACTTCTTGTTTTAATGGTATCATGTTTTCGGACTTTTTTCAATATTATTCCATTTTTCTCCTTTTTAGCAGTATATATTTAAAAAAGAGCTACCCACAGGTAGCTCTAAATCAAGTTTTATCTTCTATTTTTCAAAAAATCTGGAATCTGAATATCTTTCTTAGGAACATTGCTTGTAAATGTTGTCTGAGGCTGCTGGAATGTCGGTTGCTTAAATGTCGGCATCTGATAAGCTGGCTGTGCCTGTACATTGGACTGTTCCTGCTGTACTTTCGCAGTCTTTCCTGATTTTGCTGCATTTTTATCTCTTGTTACACTAGCTTTACGTGTTGTTTCATCATCAAGACCTGTAGCAATAACAGTAATTCTTACATAATCAGCTTCTTTATCATCATACAATGCACCAAAAATAATATTAGTATCTTCACCTGTCATATTCTGCACATATGTTGCAGCATCATTTGCATCCATAAGAGAAATATCACCGGATACATTGATAATAACATGAGATGCACCTTCAATGGTTGTCTCAAGTAATGGACTGGATACTGCCTGCTGAACAGCTTCCATAGCTTTATCATCACCTTTTCCTTCACCAATACCAATGTGTGCAACACCTTTATCAATCATAACTGTCTGAACATCTGCAAAGTCAAGATTAATCAATGCTGGTAAATTAATTAAGTCTGTAATACCCTGAACTGCCTGCTGAAGCACTTCATCTGCTTTTTTCAGAGCTTCTGGCATAGTTGTACGACGATCTACAATTTCCAAAAGACGATCATTTGGAATAATAATCAATGTATCTACGCTTTCTTTTAATTTTTCAATACCTGCCAAGGCATTACTCATACGTGTTTTTGCTTCAAAACGGAAAGGTTTTGTTACAACACCAACAGTCAGAATACCCATTTCTTTTGCAACACCTGCGACAACTGGAGCAGCACCGGTTCCTGTTCCTCCGCCCATACCACAGGTTACAAATACCATGTCTGCACCCTGAATTGCCTGACGAATTTCTTCAATACTTTCTTCTGCTGCTTTTTCACCAATTTCTGGTTTTGCACCTGCTCCCAGTCCTTTTGTCAGTTTTTCACCAATCTGAATCACTGTAGGTGCTTTACATAAAGTTAAAGCCTGTTTATCTGTATTTACACCGATGAATTCAACTCCACCGATTGCTTCCTCTACCATTCTGTTTACTGCATTATTTCCAGCTCCGCCTACACCTACAACAATAATTTTTGCAGATGATTCAGCCTCGTTTGTCATGATTTCTAACACTGTATTTCCTCCTTTAGCTTACTTGTATGGATTGAAATGTATATTACATTTATTCACTTCATCAATATCCGGAAGACCGGTATGTATCAATAATACATATAGATATATAATAAATGCTTTTTTAAAATTTATCAACTGCTAAATTCATATTTCCCTAATTTTTTCTGTATTTTTTAGAATTTTTTTCTTATTCTTCTTTCTCAGTACGAGTATCTGCGGAATCTGTCCCATCGGTAACTTCTAGTTTATTTTTCTCTGTTTCTTTCCCTGTTACCTCTTTTTCTTTCTTATCCTTATTTTCCTTTATAGCTTCTCCACTATCTTCATTGGTTTCTTCTTCCGCATCCTTTATATCGTTCTCATCTTCAGAGGTATCTGTATCATCCTTTTTTGTATTGTCAAATACTACTGCCTGAGTATCCTCTGTAATATTTTCCAAATGAAGAATTCCCTCCATACCTTCAAGCTGAGGTAAAATTCCTAACAAACGATTCATTTTTTCGTCCATATTTTCGTCATTTCCCAATCGTACCTCAATTTCTCCATAATACAAAACTAACTGTTTCATATTGTTAAAAACCAACTTGTCCGGCTTTTCCTCTGCTTTTTCTAACATTTTTCCCACACTTAAAATACTATTAAGCTTTTTAGTATTGACCCCTTTTAATTTTTCTCCTTGTTTTACCTCTTTTACATCCAGCCCTTCAATATAAGGTACTTTTTCAATAGGTGTTTCTGTAAAAATCTGAACAATTCCCTGTCTATCAAAATTGGCGTATTTCCCTTCATAATCAAAATAACCAATCATCTTTTTTTCTTTTACCAAAACCTCCAAAGTACTCATGTTCTTTCTTTTTAACGTAACTTTCTCAATCAGCTGGGCATCTTTTGTTTTTTCCTCTGTTTTAATCATCATTGCTAATATAGTGTTCTTGGCAATTGGCGCATCTAAAATCATTCTTTTAATTTCTTTATCTGAATAGAAATCATTCCCTTTTATTATCACCTTTTTCACACGAAATCCCACAAAAAAAACAAGTATAAAAATTAATATTGCACATACCATTCCTTCTATAACAATTCTATATAATTTCTTCCTACTCATACATTTCCCCTTTAGTCTCTAAAAATCTGTGCACCTAACATGGATAAATCCCTACAAATATTTTCATATCCCCGCTCTATATAATTGCAATTTTTTACATAAGTTTCTCCTTGAGCCGCCAGTCCTGCAACTAGAAGTGCAGCTCCACCCCGAAGTTCTGACGCTATCACCTCTGCCCCCTTCAAATATCCTGGCAAAATTCTAGCTGTATTTCCCTCCAGTTCAATTTTAGCCCCCATTGCCTGCAACTGAGGAACCGTCTTAAAACGATCTTCAAAGATATTCTCTGTAATCCTACTTTCTCCTTTTGCCACTGTTAAAACAGCCATAAAAACAGATTGTAAATCTGTAGGAAAGCCAGGATATACTTGTGTCTGTAAATGTTCCATCGGTCTATCCGCATAAAAGCTACATAAAGTCAGTTTACCACTGTTACAGGTATATTGTCCACCTATTTTCTTATAGGCCTGAAGTACTGCTCCCATCTCATCTATAGGCGCATCCAAAAGGATACCCTCTCCTCTGGTAATGGCACTAGCATAAAGATACGTGCCTGCTGCAATTCTATCTCTTGGAACTTGAAATTCCACATCCTGTAGCCTCTCCACTCCTTTAATGACTAATTGTGAACTTCCCACACCTTTTATTTCTGCTCCTGCTTTTTTTAAAAATTTACACAGTGTACAAACCTCTGGTTCCTTAGAACATCCATTTAAAATCGTAGTTCCTTCTGCCAATACTGATGCTAACAATGCATTCTGGGTAGCGCCTACACTGACAAATGGAAAATGTATAAAACAACCTTTTAATCCTTTGGTTTTTGCAAAAATTTGCCCTTTTGTTTCTGATATCTCTGCCCCCATTTGTTTTAAAGCTTCTAGATGCAAATCAATAGGACGTTTTCCTATCACACATCCTCCTGGATGAGGCACGATTCCTTCTTGAAATCTTCCCAAAAGACTGCCTAAAAGAATAATGGAAGACCGCATTTTCCGGCCTTCTTTCTCATCTACTTGTATTTTTTCTAGAAATTCTGTATTAATTTCCAAAGTATGATTTTTCCAGACTGTTTTTGCACCTAAAAGTTGCAAAATTTTCTCCATTACAAATACATCTGCAATCTTAGGACATCCATGCAAAATAGTAGTTCCTTTATTTAAAAGCGCGGCTGCCATTAAAGGCAATGCCGCATTCTTAGATCCCTGTATTCTCACTTCGCCGGTCAAAGGAATTCCGCCCACAACTTTTATTCCCTTCAAGCCATACACTCCTCTTTTTCAATTAAAAATTCTCTCATACTATATGCTATGCTGATTTTATATTTATGTGCTCTATTCACCATATCAATCTCTACTAACAGCCAATGCAATCCCCATTTCTCCTAATAAAAACAACACCGAAGTTCCTCCATAACTTACAAAAGGCAAGGTAATTCCTGTGTTTGGTATGGTATTTGTTACAACAGCAATATTCAAAATCACCTGCATGGCAATATGTCCCATAATCCCTACTGCCAGTAGCTCTCCACACAAATCACGAGCATGAGTGGCAATTACCATAAGTCTCCAAATTAACAGAGCAAACAAAAAAATCAAAAACCATGATCCGGCAAGCCCTGTTTCTTCACATATTATGGAAAATATCATATCATTTTGCGCTTCAGGTACAAACCCCAGCTTTTGTAAGCTGCTTCCCAGTCCCTTTCCAAAAACTCCGCCACTTCCAATGGCATATAAACCCTGTATAGTCTGAAATCCTTTTTCGTAAGCTTCTGGATTCCTCCAAATTTCCAGACGTTCCAAGCGATAGCTTGCCATACTTAAAAAAATTGCAACAAATACAATCCCTGCCACTCCAATCCCAATAAAAGGCAAATATCTGGGATTAGATACAAAAATTAGTACTACTCCAATCCCCAAAATAATAATTGCTGTGCTTAAATTATTCGTTCCTACAAGACCTACAATAGGTAGCAAAATTGCCATAGTTCTTATCATATATCCAATCCCTTGCTTTTTTTCATCTGTTTTTATCAAAATAAACGTCAAAAGCAAAATCACTGCCACCTTTGCAAATTCCGAAGGCTGAAAAGACAAAGGCCCAATAGAGAGCCAGCGTTTTGAGCCATTATATTCGTCTCCAAACAGCAAAACTGCCAGTGATAAAAACAACGAAAGCAGATAAAATAGAGGCGCAAATCTCACCAATAGATGATAATCCATACAAGAAACCAAATACATTCCCATAAACCCTAAGGATGTAGCAAATAACTGTTTCTTAAAATAATATGCAGAATCGTGAAATTTTACTCTGCCATTATAGGCACTGGTACTATAAAGAAATATTAACCCCACAATTGCTAATATTACAATCAAACATAAAAGGCTTTTGTCAATCCCCTTTTCCTTTGTCTTTTCTTGCACCGTCATCCATTCCTCTTTCTTTTCCTGTTTCTTTAAATGTATGACATTATTGCGATACACAGAACCAACAAATCAAACAGGAGGATGCCTCATAAGACATCCTCCTGTTCTTTTATGCTTCTTTTAAAGCATATACATATTCTTTAAATTTATCGCCTCTTTGTTCATAATTATCAAACTGTCCCCAACTTGCACAGGCAGGTGATAATAAAACAGCATCTCCCTTTTCTGCTTTTTGTGTACAAATTTCAACTGCCTCTTTTAAATCGTCTGCTAAAATAGTATTTGTAAATCCACATTTATGGGCTGCTTCTTGAATTTTTTCTCTTGTCTGCCCAATTAAAACCAGATACTTTACCTTTCCTTCAAAGGACTCTATCCATTCCTCATAAGAAGATTCCTTATCATAACCGCCCCCTATCAAAAGTGTTGGACGATTCATTGCTTGAATTCCCTTAATTGCTGCATCTGGATTTGTTCCTTTTGAATCATTATAATAAGCAACACCTTGAATCTCATCTACAAATTCTATTCTGTGAGCTACTGCACGAAACTGTGTTACTGCTTTATGTATCATTTCCACAGGAACACCTATATAATAAGCCATTGCAGAAGCTGCCATTACATTCTCATAATTATGCTTTCCTAAAATTTTCAATTCTTCTGTCGTTACAATTTCAAGAGTTTCTGTATCTGTTTTTAAACAAATTCTATTGCCATCTAGAAAAACACCTTTGTCCAATTTTCTTTCACTGGAAAAATATATAGTCTGCGCCGGACATTTTTTACCAAATTCACGAAGAATTTCGTCCTCATAATTTAAAATACAGTAATCCTTTTTTGTCTGATTTTCTGTAATCATCTCTTTCACACGAATATATTCTTCCATAGTATGATGACGATTCAAATGATCTTCTGTAATATTTAAAATTGCCGAAACCCTAGGAGCAAACTCATCAATAGTCTCCAACTGAAAACTACTAATTTCTGCCACTGTGTAACTCTCCTCTGTCATAGCTAAAGCTGCCTCTGTATAAGGATTCCCTATATTTCCCACAACAAATACAGAGTCTGCATAAGTCTTCATAATTTCTCCAAGAAGAGCTGTTGTAGTTGTTTTTCCGTTGGTTCCGGTAATTGCTAAAACTGTTCCAGCACTCATCTGATATGCCAATTCTATTTCGCCCCAAATAGGAACACCTGCTGCCTTTATCTGCTCTACCACTGGAATATCCAACGGAACCCCTGGGCTCATAACCACCAGGTCAAGACTCTCTAAAAGTTCTTTAGAAAGTGTTCCCAATACAATTTCACATTTACTGTCTGCCGGAAGTTTCTTTTCAATTTCTTTTTTACACAACTTTTCATTCCCATCATAGAGAATAACTTCTGCCTGTACTTTTTCTAAAAGCTTTACAGCTCCAATCCCACTAATTCCTGTTCCAAATACTAATACTTTCTTTTCTGCTAAATCATTTCTTTGCAATTTTTATACCCCCATCAATGCAATCAAACATAAAATTGCTGTAATAATTGAAAATACTGCTACAACTCTCGTTTCTGACCAGCCGCATAATTCAAAATGATGGTGTATCGGAGCCATTTTAAAGAAACGTTTTCCATGTGTTGCCTTAAAATAAGTTACCTGTATCATTACAGAAAGCACTTCTACCACATAAATCAAACCTACAATCAAAAGGAATAACGGCATCTGGAGCATATAAGCTGTTCCTGCCACAAATCCTCCTAAAGCCAATGAGCCAGTATCTCCCATAAAAATCTTTGCTGGATATACATTAAACAACAAAAATCCCATTAAAGCACCTACAACTGCACAAGTAATCGGCTCTATACCACTTTTAGTTCCAATGGCAACTACTGAGAAAAAGGTTGCCACCATGATTGTGACAGAAGAAGCCAGTCCATCTAATCCATCTGTAAAGTTTACACCATTTACTGCACCAATAACTGCCACAAATAAAATAGGAATTGTCAAAATTCCAAAATTCACTTCATGTCCTGGAAAAAACGGAATTTTCATTGCCAGACTCACATCTGTAAATTTTACTAAGTAAAAAGCAAAAATTGCAGTCACTACAATCTGACATGCCATTTTCTGTGCAGGCATTAATCCGTCTGAACGCTTAAGAACTACTTTTAAATAATCATCCAAAAAACCGATAATCCCAAATCCCAATGTTAAAAATAAAACAGGAATAATCTTTGGATAATCTTTTACATAAAATAGGGAAGTTACTGTAGTAGAAAGCAGAAAAATAATTCCACCCATGGTAGGTGTCCCTGCCTTTTTCAAGTGAGACTGTACCCCCTCTACACGCTCTGTTTGCCCCATTTTCAATTTTCTCAAATACGGGATTACAATAGGACCTAATATTACACTGATGGCAAAAGCCAAAAGTACCGGTAAAGCCATTTTAAAATCTGTCATAGTACACCTCTTTAATTATGTATTTTTCTTTTTTAGTATAATGCTTTTTGCCTTATTTATCAACCTTCAATCCCCATGTAAGGCAGAATATTCTCAAAAACTTCTTTTATCACTGGAGCCGCAATAGTCCCACCATAATAAATCCCCTGCGGATTATGGATCACACAAATCCCCAAAACTTGCGGATTTTCTGTTGGAGTAAAGCCTAAAAAAGAGGAGATATAACGGTTGGCACTTCTAGGAAGCGTTTGAGATGTAGCTGTTTTTCCACCAATACTCCTTCCCTCAATAGCGGCATTCTTCCCCGAACCTTCTGATACTACCTTTTCTAAAATTTCACAAACTTCTTTTGATACTTCTTTTGATACAATTCCTGGCTCTTCCTTATATTTCAGTTCTTTTACAAGATTTCCCTCTTCATCTGTCACCTTTACTCCAAAATGAGGCGTGATTCGTCTTCCCCCATTAATAATAGAGCTAACTGTCGTAGCAAGCTGAATTGGCGTAATCTGAAAAGATTGGCCAAAAGAAATCGTGGCAAGTTCTACTTCACCGATATTTTCCTTTTTATGCATAATGGTAGACGCCTCTCCAGGAAGATCAATTCCTGTTTTCTTCATTAATCCAAACTGTTGAAAATAACGATAATAATTATCTACTCCTAAACGTAATCCCACTTCAATAAACACAGGATTGCATGAATTCATTGCTCCTTGCACAAAATTTTCTACTCCATGTCCCGTTCTTTTATGACAATGAATTCTTCTATCTTCCACCACTTTAAATCCAGGACAAGAAAAACGGTCATCCGGATGTACTACTCCCTGTGAAAGTCCCGCTGCCATGGTAATAATTTTAAAGGTAGAACCTGGTTCATAGGTATCATTTATGGTTAAATTTCGCCACATCTTATTACATGCATCCTGCTTTTCTTTTTCTGACATTCCTGTAGTATTTATATTCAATTGAAAAGGATCGTTTAGATTAAATTCAGGCACGTTGGCATTTGCATAAATTTCCCCATTTTGAGGATTCAAAAGTAAAATGGATACAGCATCTGCTTGTTTTTGCTCCATAACTTTTTCTGCTGCCTGCTGTGCATACATTTGAATGTTTTTATCTAAACTTAAATGCAAGTCATATCCTGCCACAGGCTCAATACGACTCTCTCCAAGTTCTGACAACTCGATTCCTCTTGCATCTGTCGTAGTAAGAATTTTCCCATTAATCCCCTTTAATACATCCTCATACATAACCTCCAAACCAATAATCCCCTGATTATCACCTCCTGTAAATCCCAATACTTTTGATGCCAGTTCACCAAAAGGATAATTTCGTTTAAAATCTTCATCTACCTTTACGCCCTCTAGTCCATAACTTCTTATTTTATCCCCTATTTTTTTTTCCACATTTGTCTTTACCCTTTCTATAGCAGAAACGGTTTTTACTCTCTTCTCCGCCTCCTGAACAGATATCCCTAACTCTTTATGAAGCATTTCTACTATCTTTTCCGGCTCTTTTATTTGACTATGAATAACGGAAATTGTACAAACCGCTTTATTATCTGCTAAAATTTCCCCGTTACAGTCTAAAATTCGTCCTCTGGCAGCTTTAATATCTCTTTCTCTCTCATGAAGCTGCTCTGCCTTCTTAGCGTAATAATCTGACTGAATCACCATTAAATATACCATGCGTCCCATGAGACCTATTAAAAGGAGAATACATACCGAAAAAACCAATACTGTTTTCTTTTTATGATAAGTTCTATTTTTTCTCATAATTTCACCTTTTCCTATTATCTCTATACTATATGTTTCACTCTTTTTCTATATGATGCAAAAAAGATGGGATTGTGCACTAGGCAACATTCCCATCTTTTTTATCTTCGAATATCATCTTCTAATTCTTCCATTCCGTAAGGATCATCCTCATACTCCGAATCACGCTCTTCTATTCCAGCATCTTCATTTGTAATTCCTTCGGTATATTCATCATTTTTTTCTACGTCCTGAGGATCTCCCTTTCCAAATCCTTGATCCAAAATTGTTCCATAAGGATTGGAAACACCATCTTTTTCAATATCTGTAAGCTTCGGCACTCCGTAAAAACCTTCCCATAAAACTGTTTCTTCTGTTGTAGGCTCATCCATATAGATATTCATATAAGGCAAAACTTCTGATAAAATTGCCTGTGCAAGAAACTGAGGATAAGAACTGGATGCCTGTTCTTCTACATTAGGTGTATCTACAACCACATAAATTAGTAATTCTGGATGATCAAGAGGCGCAAATCCTATAAAAGAAACAAGGTATTTTCCCTTTTCTTTTTCGTTCAACTTTTCTGCTGTTCCAGTTTTACCACCCATAGAATAACCTTTTACTTTAGATTTTTTACTAGTCCCGCTTGTCACACTCATTCCCATATATTCCCTAATATCAGCCGAAACTTCTTCGGATATGGGCTGTTTCAAAATATTGGGCTGAATACTTTTTACTACTTTTCCATCTTCATCAGTAATTTCCTTTACCAAATGAGGTTGATAATAAATTCCACCATTAATTGCTGCAGCCATGGCTGAAATCTCCTGTATCATTGTACAATTAAATCCCTGTCCAAAAGCCGAAGTAGACAACTCCATCTCATACATATTATCTTCTGTAAACAAAAGACCTGTTTCTTCATTTGGCAAATCAATTCCTGTTCTAGTACCAAAATTAAAGCGCCGTTGATACTCCAAAAAACGTTCTGTACCCATCTTTCTTCCAATTGCCATCATTCCATCATTACAGGAATTCTGAATAACTTCTCCCAAACTTTCTGCTCCATGATTATCTGGATACACTGCACAACGGACATAGTCTTCACCAATTTGTTCTCCACCATCGCACATAAAACGGCTGTTTTCTGTAATTGCACCTGACTCCAAACCTCCAGCCACTACAATAGGTTTAACTGTAGAACCAGGCTCAAAGTTCTGGCTAACACAATAGTTTTTCCACATCTTAAACAAAGCATCTTTTGTCTGTTCATCGTCCATTGCTTCAATTTCTTTATCTGTATAACTGCCTTTTAAATCTCTGGGATTGTTTAAATCATAAGTTCCCGAACTTGCCATAGCAAGAATTTCTCCATTATTAGGATTTTCTACAATGACAGCAATATTTTCAGCACCCTTTTTCTTTGCATCTTTTTTATTATTAGGTCCTGCTGATAAAGCACGATCAAAAGCAGTAATATACTTTTCCACAATACTTTGAATCGTAGCATCCAAAGTACTGGTCAGATTTTTACCATTTACTGCCTCTACAATTGTTTGTTCCAAAGAAGCTTTTTCATTTAAATATCCAAATTTTCTTCCATTACTGCCATTTAACGTACTGTTATAATATCCTTCCAATCCCCATGTAGCTGTATTTCCTGAATCTGTAAAACCAATAACATCACAGGCCAAACTATTTAAAGGATACACACGTTTATACGTATCTTCAAAATAAATTCCTTTCACATTTTGGCGCCGTGTTACTTCACTTTCCCCCAGCGCCTTTCTAGCCTCTTTGTCATCTGGCACTTTATTTGCTTCTTCGAAACTCTTTTTTTCTTCCATGGTAATTTCTTTTTTTAAAATTTGGTACTGACTATCTTTAGTTCCTTCTTTTTCTAAAAGATTTTCGATTTCACTTTTCTCTATTCCAAATGTTGTTTCTAACGCTTCTTTTACTGGTTCTTTATAGTCGGGATGTCCATTTACTTCCTTACAGTCTAAAATAAGATTGTAAACTTTCACACTATTGGCAAGCATAGTTCCATTTCTATCCGTAATGCTTCCTCTTTTAAAAGGTAATGTCTTATTGGTATACTGTTGTTGTGACTGAGACAGCACTTGTTGCGTATACTTATTTCCAAATTTTGCATTAATAACTGTAATTCCAACCAGTAAACTGACTAAAGCCAGCAGAGCTATTCCAAATATCTCTGCCAGCTTTAATTTCATCTTTTTTGTAAGTTTTCTCTTTTGAGATTCTTTTTTATCCAATCTTCCACCTGCTTAATTTTCCGGTACATCTTGATATTGCCGCACATAGTTGTTATTTCCCGGTGTATAATATTTAATCTGTTCTTCTGTGGCGTACTGCATATCCAGCTCATTAATAGCTCTGTCTTTAATCTTATTTAGGTCTATATTTGTCATTACATCACTGTAATATGCATCATTCTCTGCTTTCAGTTCATTTAACTGAAGCTCCTTTTCTGCTACTGCACTTCGCTGGGCAGTTAATTCTGCAGTGAGTTTAATATAATGCACACAGGCACCTGTAGCTAAGGCACAAATTAAAGAAAGGAATACCATATATCCCCTTCCCATATTCGTACTTTTTGCTCGGTTCTTTCGTGCAGTCCTGCTTAGTTTCTTCTTTGGCTGACTAGGTACCTCATCTAAACGGCGGGCTGCATTTCCATCTTCAAAATAGACTCCGCGCCTTTGCAATCTTCTGTTGTTATATTCATTTCGGTTCCTTGTACTTGCCATGAAACTCTCCCCTTGTCAGGTCATTTTACCTACTGCTTCACTCTTTCAAACACTCTAAGTTTCGCGCTTTTTGAACGCTTATTCATTTGCAATTCTTCTTCACTTGGAAGAATCGGTTTCCTTGTAATTACTTTTCCTTTTGATTGATTTCCACATACACACACAGGAAATCCTGGAGGGCATGTACAAGGATTTTCATTTCTTTTAAAAATCGTTTTTACAATACGATCTTCCAAAGAATGGAAAGTAATAATACAAATTCTTCCTTCATCATTTAAAAGTTCAATCATATCATCCAGTGAATTTCTTAACACATCCAGTTCCTGATTTAATTCAATTCGAATTGCCTGGAAAGTTTTTTTGGCTGGATGACCTCCAACAGCTCTCATCTTCATAGGAATTGCTCGTTTGATAATCTCAATCAATTCCCCTGTTGTTTCTATTTCTTTTTCCTGTCTTGCCATGCATATATGTTTTGCAATGTTCTTTGCAAACTTGTCCTCGCCATAATCACGAATAATACGATAAAGTTCATTTTCGCTGTACTCATTTACAATATTCTTGGCTGTACGAGGATTTCTCTGATCCATACGCATATCAAGCGGGACATCTTCTCTGTAAGTAAAACCTCTTTCACTATTGTCTAACTGATAAGAAGATACCCCTAAATCTAAAACAATTCCATCAACTGATGTAATTCCTATCTTTTGTAGTTCTTTTTTCATGTTGCAATAATTGCTGCGGATAATGGTCACCTGTTCTTTGAACTCTTGTAATCGCTTCCCCGCAGCATTTATTGCAGCTTCATCTTGATCTATACCTATCAAGCTCCCCTTGGCAGATAACTGCTGACATATCGCATAAGAATGTCCGCCGCCTCCCAGTGTTCCATCAATATAGATTCCGTCAGGCTTTACCCTTAAGTTCCCTACGGTTTCTTCCAGTAATACGGATTGGTGTTTAAATTCCATTTTTCTCTCCTAGCATACTTAGATAACAATACCCATATTCTGCATACCTTCTGCAATGGCATCCATGTCCTCGTAATTGCTGTTTTCCAACCACTTCTCCTTACTCCAGACTTCGATTCTTGTAAGATTTCCAGTTAATACAACATCTTTATTCAGACCAGCAAATTCTCGCAATGTTACAGGCACGAGTATTCTCCCCTGCTTGTCCAATTCACACATTGTGGCACTGGCTACAAAGAAACGTAAGAAGGCTCTTGCATTTTTATCATTAAGTGGTAAAGCTTTTAGCTTTTCTTCAAAGGCTTTCCATTCGCTGTTTGGGTAAATTGACAAACAACCATCCAATCCCTTAGTAAGTATGAATTCCTCTCCCAGTTCTTCTCGGAACTTAGCCGGAATAATCATCCTTCCTTTTGCATCTATTGTATGGCTATATTCTCCCATAAACATACGAACGTCACCTTCTTTCGTGAGAATTGTAAATCTCCCCTTTACAATTCTCCATGGTACCTCACAGACACTTCTGCCACCAGCCACCCATTTAGTACCACTTTTCACCACTTTCTACCACTTATACGTACATTCTATACTAATCCCATAAATTATGCAAGGGAAAACGCAGATTCTTTTTTGTTTTTTCACTTAATTTAAAAAACTCCTTATCTAAAATACTCCTTTTTTCTATATAAATAAGCCGAAGATAGTGCCATATCTATCTGTATTTTCTACATACAAATATTTTGACTCTAACTTCGGCTTTTATTACAGTTTCCAACTAACTGCAAGATTTCTCTGTTCTACAAAATTTCGATAAATACCTTCTTCTTCCATTAATTCATCATGAGTACCTTGTTGCACAATTTTTCCCTCATCTACTACCAGAATCTGATCTGCATTACGAACTGTCTTTAATCTATGCGCAATCATGATAATTGTTTTATTTTTCGTAAGTTCTGAAATAGCATCAAGAAGATTACTTTCATTTTCTGGATCTACATTTGCTGTAGCCTCATCAAGAATAATAATTGGTGCATTTTTCATCATTGCACGAGCAATAGAAAGTCTCTGTTTTTCTCCACCAGAAAGGGTTCCGCCACTTTCTCCAATAATGGTCTCATATCCATTAGGAAGATTTTTTATAAATTCGTGACATTTTGCTTTTTTTGCCGCTGCAATTACATCATCCATAGACGCATCTGGCTGACCAAATCTAATATTATTGGCTACTGTATCTTGAAAAAGATAAACATCTTGAAACACAAAACTAAAATTCTTCATTAAAGCATCTAAACTATATTTACGAACATCTTTTCCTCCGAGAGTCACCATTCCTTCATCAACATCCCAAAAACGTGATAATAAATGGCATAATGTAGTTTTTCCGCTTCCAGAAGGACCCACAATTGCAGTTGTTGTATTCTGCGGAATCGTAAGGGATATATCATCAATAATTTTCTTTTCCCCATAAGAAAAACTAATATGATCTGCCTTTAATTCGTAAGAATTCGGTTCCATATTTTCGCCTGCAATATCCATTGGCTTGACATTTAAAATCGCACTGGCTTTATCTACGCAAAGATTAATAACTCTAAGAAGCGATGAGTAATTTCCCGCTGATTCTAGCCCCTCCATAAGCATAAATGAACACACAGCCATCATAATGCAATTAAGAAGGCTCATGGAACCTCTGGTATAAAAATAAATAGAAATAGCAGCTACGGCCACACCTATAAATTTTGCAACGAAATTCTGGAGTGACATAAATGGAATCAATGTAAGTTCCATGCCAATATTTGCTTGAACATTTTCTTCAATGGCCTGTTCCAATCTCTCATTGTATTTTCCGGAAAGATGGTAAGCTTTTACTTCTAAAATACCTTTTATATATTCCAATACCTTTTCTACAAGTAGTGAATCGGTATACACTTTTTGTACAGAAGCATCATGAGATTTTTTCTGAAGAAGTGTATTCATCAAATAATAAATAACCAGCCCTGCCACTATAATCAGTCCAATACGCCAGTCAAATATAAATACCATAAGCGTAATAACGGATGTTGTCATAATCCCTTCTGTCACCATCATTACCACTCGAGTTCCAACATCAGAAAGATTTTCCATTGTATTTGTTGTGACAGACATAATGGAACCTAAACTGTTTTCATTAAAATATCCCATAGGCATATAACGCATATGTTCTGCGATTTCCATACGCTTATCTGCCGCTGTACCATAACCGGCCTCTGTCTGAAGCATCGTTGCATGATACTTAATGATGGACATTCCAAGCACAGAAATAAGCATTATCCCAAGAGAAAGGAACAAATCTGACGTATTTAGTCTGCCTTCTAAAATTGCACGAATTAAAACTGCAATTGCAGGAATCTTCAACCCTCCAAAAAGAGCAGCCACTACCGCCATAAAAATAGATTTATAAAATTTCCTTCTATTTTCCTTACTACAAAACTGAAAGAATTTTTGAAGTGTATCAATCATTATTGTATTCCTCCTTTCAGGCTATCTTTTGATGAAATATGAGCTTCCCAAAGTGTCCTATAGACAGGACAATTTTTCAGCAATTGCTCATGTGTTCCACAACCAACTGTATTTCCGCCATCCATTACAAGAATCTGATCTACATCCGTAATAGTAGAAAGTCTATGTGCGATAATGATTAATGTTTTTCCCTGAACAAGCTTCGCAACAGATGACTGAATAATTGCTTCATTTTCCGGATCCGTATAGGCAGTTGCTTCATCAAGAATTACAACTGGCGCATTTTTTAACATTGCTCTTGCAATAGAAATTCTTTGTTTCTCTCCACCTGACAAATGATTTCCACCACTTCCGACAATAGTATCAAACCCCTTTTCAAGTCCCATAATAAAATCGTAACATCCACATTCTTTTGCTGCATCTTCTACTTCTTTATCTGTTGCCGAAAGACGTCCCATGCGAATATTTTCTCGAATCGTTGTATCAAACAAGAAATTATCTTGAGATACATAAGCTACCATATTATAATACTTTTCCATAGAAAGCTCTCTTATATCAACTCCTCCAATGGAAATACTGCCACTTCCCACTTCCCAAAATGAAGCAATTAATTTTGCAATTGTAGACTTTCCTCCACCAGAAGGACCCACAATGGCATTTACGGTTCCTGCAGGGAAGGATGCATGAATCCCATGCAATACCTCTTTTTCATCATACTGAAAATGAACATCTTTTAAAGCAATTGTACTATCCAATGGTTCTTTTTTGCATTTTTCTGGTCTCTTCATCTCATCAGCTGTAAGAATTCCGGTAATCTCACCAAGCACAGTCCCTAGCTTTGCTAAATCATCACTAAATGACATACAGGCTATAATTGGTGTAATTAATCCCATTGAAAGAATGATGATTTGAATAAAATCAGCCACAAGAAGAGTCTTATGCATAACCATAAGTCCGCCGATTGGCAGAACAGTCACAAGTGTCGCCGGCATAACAACCATTGCAAAGGTAAAATAAAGGTTGCTTTTTCTCATCCAATCCACATAACTTGCTGCACCTTCTTTTGCTGCGGCAACAAATTTATCATAGGAACTTTTTGCTTTCCCGAATACTTTAATCACTTCAATACCACTGATATATTCCACTGCTGTATCATTTAGATTCTTTGTAGCTGTCACTGTTCTCTTATAGTTTCCTTCATAACCAATCATCATACACATAAAACATATGATTCCTATAGGAAATGTAATTAAAGAAACCAGTGCCATTTTCCAGTTTAAAATAAAAATATAAACAAAGGTTACAAGAAGGACACAAATATTACTCGTCATCTCTGGAATCACATGTGCTAAGGTAGTTTCTATACTATCAATTCGCTCAATCAAAATATTTTTCAAATTCCCACTACCATACTGATACACTTTTCCAAGAGGTATTCGTTCAAGTTTTTCCATTCCTTTTCTTCTTATGTTCCCTAAAACATGAAATGTAGCTACATGGGAAAAAGAGGTAGATATACTATGCAAGATTACCCGAAGAGTCCAAAATACTGCCATTAAAATTAAATCTGTTGTATAGGCTACAAATGAGCTTTCTCCTTCCATCAATTTCTGGATAACTCTTGCTATCAGGAAATAAGGAATGATATGACAAAGCGCACCGCAAATTGCTACCATTACACTAAAAACATAGTAGTTTCGTTTTTGGCCGGCAAATTCCATGATCCAACGAAATGTACTTTTTTCTTTTTTCAAAATTCAACACTCCTCTCATTTTATAAAAAATATCCTTGGTATCCTACAGTTCCTTAGGTTAGCTTTATCTAACTAATATTCAAAAAATAATAGGGTTAAAACCCCATTATTCCACTACAGCCTAGCGTATAGAAATGCAATAAGCTAACAATGTATTCATCTGCTTCTTGCCTTGGAACATCATGAATAATCAATTCAAATGCCATTGTAAAAAATCCCGTAGATAAAATATGCTCCAGACGTGGAAGCATACGCTTAACTGATTTTCCTGCTTTTGCGCATTCTTCAACAAACTTATCTGTTGCTGCCTCATCAAGAAGCGCCATATCATTAGCTAAATCCGTAAATGGCGTATCTTGTGAACAACAAAGTATAATTTTAAATTCTTCATAATGTTCATACATATAATCAACAAGTTGTAGCATGCCCTTTGCAGCTATTTTTTCCATATTTTTCTGCTGTTGCTCACAATTTAATTGCTGAAAAGATTCCAAAATACTTTGATATCTTGACTGAATCTCATAATAGCAGTCACTTACAATCGCAGCAAAAAGTTCTTCCTTATTTTTGAAATACCCATAAAGTGCTCCAGTGGTAACACCAGCATTTTTAGCAATATCTCTTAACCATGCACCTTGATAGCCTTTTTCTAAAAATTCTTTACGCGCTGCATTTAAGATGTTCTCTCTTGTAACAAGTTCTTTATTACTCATGAATCACTCTCCTATATAACTGAGTTATATAACTTGGTTATATCATATTCTTTCTACTTTGTCAATCTACTTTAAAACAACGCGGAGACAATTATTTATTCCAAATTTATTGACCTAAAAAGGGCCCTACCCAAAAAATATTTTTCTGGATCTGACCCTTTCTATAATTCCTTTTACTGTTCATAAGAACACAAAAATTCAGCGATTAATTCAATACAAGCATTTACATCCTTTAAATCTGCTACTTCTCCAGGATTATGCATATTTCGCAACGGAATTCCAGTAAACACAACAGGAACACCATCGTTTGTAAAGTGAATCTGATCTGCATCTGTATAACTGCGATTACTTGTAGTTTCTCTCTGCGTTGAAACTCCAATTCTAAGACCACATTCTACCAACTTATTATTGTTTTTCTTTGATGCCAACATGCTATTACATAATACAGGCCCTCCGCCCAAATAAATTTCTCCGCAAACACCAGCATTTGGAAATCTACTGTAATCTGTACAATTTGTAACATCGACTACCACAGCAAGATTCGGATCAATCCTTTTACTAGACCAATATGCACCATTTTTAACAGTTTCCTCACCCACGGTGGCTGCTGCATAAACACCAATCTTACAACCTTTTTCTTTTGCACGCTTTAGCGCTTCCATAATAACAAAAACACCGATTCTATCATCTAATGCTCGTGCGCTAATTCTGCCATTAATCAATTTGCGCAATCCTGTATCTAAAACAACGGTATCACCAGGTTCTACATATTGTTGTGCATCTTCTTTGGAATATGCCCCAATATCAATCAGAAATTCTGAGGCTTGAATGTTCTCTTTTTTTAACATCTCCCTACTGCACTCTACTACACCGTAAATTATTCCTTTCTTTGTACGAATCATTACCTTATGTCCTAAATAATTATGTTGCATGATTCCTCCACGTTCAATAACCTGGATTCGTCCTTCTTCTGTGATTCTCGTCACAATAAGACCAATTTCATCTGCATGAGCTGAAAGCATGATTCGTGTTTCACTTTTAGGATTGATAATACATACCACATCTCCAATTTCATCTTTCCTAATTTCATCGGCATAATCTCTCATATGTTCCTCAAGAAACCTCTGTCCTGCTTCTTCGCATCCTGATACAGAAACTTGATTCAAAAGTCCTTCTAATAATTCTGTATTCATAATTACCTCTCATCTTACTATTTGTTATCCTTTTACCGCACCAGCCATTGTACTTTCCAGAATTTTCTTAGAACAGAAAATAAATAAAAGCAAGATTGGAACAACAGAAAGTGCAACTCCCAAATAAATAACTCCATAATCTGTTTTATATACTCCTTGCATCTGCTGCACCAAAACTGGAAGTGTAAACTTTTCTTGAGAAAACAATAAAATGGAAGGCTGAACATAAGAATTCCAACAACCTACAAATGTGAAAATTGCCTGTGTTGCTACCCCGGGAATTATAACTGGAAATATAATCTTGTTAAAAATCTTAAATTCATTACATCCATCAATTCTGGCACTTTCAATCAATTCATTTGGTACATAAGCATCTAGATACTGACGAATCCAATACACCATTACAGGTGTTGCAAAACTTGGCATCAACAACGCAAGATAATTATCCAATAATCTTAACTCATTCATTTCCTGAAAGTAACCGATAATCCCAAGCTGACCAGGCAACATCATTGTTGCAAGTACAATCCAAAACAACACTTTATTTCCACGGAATTTATACTTTGCAAAACCATAGGCTGTTAAAGCTCCAATGTATGTAGATATAGCCGTATAGACAACAGATATAAAAATACTGTTCAAAAGCCCTCTCCAGATATTTACATTTCCTTGAAGTCTATGATAATTACTTAACAAATGTTTCCCTGGCATCATTTGGAATGAAGTTGCAAGAGCCGCATTATCATGGGTACATCCAATCATCATATTATAAAATGGTACAATACTGATAATTGCAAGAAATATTAAAAATATATACGTCAAAACACGATAGATTTTACCCCTATTTTTATTTTTATTTTTCATATGATCACTACTCCTTCTTTCCTGTTGTGTATTTCATGAAAATAATCGAAAATACCATAATAATCACAAATAAGCCATATGAAATTGCTGCACCATATCCATAATCTAAATTTGTAAATGCAATATTATACATATACATTACCATTGTAAGAAGTGAGCACTTCGTACCACCTGCTGCTCCTCCAAATGTATATGGAAGATCAAAGATCTGTAGTCCTCCAATAATTGATGTTACAAATGCAAATGTCATAATTGGTCGCATCAATGGTAACACAATTTTGAAAAAAGTTTGCGTTTTTGTCGCTCCATCTACCTGTGCAGCTTCAAAAAGATCATATGGAATTCCTCGAATTCCTGCTGTAAAAATAATTGTATAATATCCAAAATATTGCCAGAACAATACAAAAGCCACAATAAGCTGAGATAATATCGCACTGCCTTTCCAGTTAATTGGATTTTGTATTAAATGAAGTGATTCTAATATCTGATTAACACTACCTACTTTCCAGTCGAATAACAAACTAAATAAAACTCCAAGCGAAACTGCTGTTACCAGATTTGGAAAATAAAACACAGTTTTAAAAAAGTTACTTCCCTTTAAATATTTCTGATTTAGTAAAAATGCAAGCACAAGACCAAATACCATTTGTGGTACCATCGCTACAAGCGCAATAAAAATTGTATTACCTATTGATTTAATAAACATCGGATCATGAACCAATCTCGCATAATTAGCCAACCCTACAAACTGTTGTTCACCAAATCCATCCCATGACATAAAGCTAAGTTTGAATGTATAAAGAATGGGATATAGCGTAAATGTTAAAAATACAATAATGTATGGTGCAATAAAAAAATATCCTGCATTATCTTTATTAATCTTCCCTTTTTTATGTTTTTTACTTATTGCAGACACCATTTGCTTTTCCTCCTTTTAGAAAAGGCTACTTGCGGTTGTATTCCTGCGGAATACCTTTCCGAAGCAGCCTCTTGCATTTTCCTTTAATTAGTTTAAAGCTAATCTATAACAATTTCTGGATAAATATTTTTCATTTCCTCTTTAAATTGTTTTACAGCTTCTTCTGGTGTTGTCTGACCTGATGCAATTAAATCCATTTGCGCACCTGCACTTGTCCAAGCCTGACGATCATATTTTGTCATTGGGTCACCTTTTACATTTTTAGCTGTTTCATAGAAATCTTCAAAATACTGCTGATCTCCTGTAACAATATCTGTATGACCTTCTTCAATACATCTTTCAATTGCCGGCACATATCCCGGGAAATCTCCCCAAGTATTTGCAAGTCCGTTTACAAGGTACTCTTCATTAGATGTCATCGTTTTAATCCATGCCCATGCAGCATCTTTGTTTTTAGATCCTGAGTACATACCGTACCATGTACCACCATTCTGGTAAGCACTAGGAGCCTGCATATATCCCCATGTATTCGCTGCCTGTTCCATTTCTTCTTCTGGAATACCAGGTTTAATACAGAAATTTAATCCCCATGTAGGGAGACAAGTAAGAATAAACATATCTTTTGAATACATTCCTGATGTCCAGCCTGCTGACCACATATCTGCTCTGGCATCTACATTATTATCTGCAACTGTTTTCATCATATTAAACATTTTAAGCATAAAATCATCATCGATAATATGGTTATCTTCACCTACCCATGGCTGTCCCTTATAAGAAGCATAAAACTGTAATACAGATTCTACGTCATCCAATAATGCAATCTGTCCACCTGATTTTTCATATACTTGTTTACCTACTTCAACAATCTTATCCCAATCAGATAACATTTCATGTAATTCATCTGGATCATCTGTTCCAAGATATTCTTTCGCAAGATCTTTTCTAAACCAAAATCCTCCCGGTGTTGACTGCCATGATAAACCTTTAATATTTCCTTCCTTATCTCTGGATAATTCATCCACATAAGGAATCATTTCTTTAGAAATTTCTTCTGCATTGTATTGATTCTGGCTTAAATTCTCTAACATATCTAACTCTTTATAAACTCCAAAATCAGAAATTTCAAATGTGGCTACATCTGGTGCATTTGTTCCTGTACGAAAAGCATTCTGAAGCTTTGTTCTATATTCATTACTCGGCATAACTGTAACATTTACTTTTACATTTGGAACAATCTTATTAAATTCTCCTACATAAAAATTCATTTCATCTTGACTTAAATTTGTCCAAAGTTCTATAGAACCTTCTGTTTTCGTAACATCTTCCGTAATTTCCTGTTTACCTGCTTTGCCCCCATCTGCTTTCTTTGGTCCATTTCCTCCACAACCAGTAAAAGCCATTGTTGTCACTAATGCTGTGGCAATAATTTGTGCTAATCTCCTCTTCATTACATATCCTCCTTTGTTCGACACTCAACTTATATTTAGATTATAGCAATCTTTTTTAATTCCCACTACCTTTCTTTTATCTATTTAATGTCACTTTCTTGTCTTTTTAAGCATTTTTCATTATTTTTATATGTATAAGATATATTTTTTATGCATATTATATATCACATCTCAGCATTTATTTGTTAATACGTTTATTTATCTATGTTTTTTTTACTATCATTATTATATTTTCACTAAAAAGCGTTTTATTTCTATTTCGTATTTTTTTATCTACTTTAAATATTCACTTTTTTCCATTGATTTTATATGGAATCTCTTTTATTTAATTTCCTTAACCGCTTATTTAATGTTACTTTTTTGTCTTTTTAGTTTCACCCATTTTCACATGTGCTTCCTCACATAATTTTACACAAACAAAGAGCTGGACCACCCTGAAAATTTATTATTTTCAGGAATGTTCCAGCTCTTTGTTTTGTTTCCTATATTCACTCGGCAATACACCGTATTTTTTCTTAAATGCTTTTGCAAATGCTTTGCTATTTGCAAATCCGTGATTCACAGCAATACTACTAAGCATGTGATCCGATTCCATAAGTTCCTGATACGCATGACTCAGACGCACATTTTGAAGATACTCTCGATAATTGATATTTGCATATTTTAAAAACATTTTAGAAAGATAAGTTGGAGAATATCCAAATACTTCTGCCAAGCTTTCCAAGGATAATTCTTTTTGATAATTCTCTATAATATAATTCGTAATATCTGTCAAACGGTTTAACTTCTTATATCTTCGCAAAAGTTCCGGACTTACACGTGTTATTCGATAATGTTTCACTAATATACTTAAAATATTATAAAATATACTCCGCACACAAAACTCATATCCGAACTCCTTCTTTAAATAAGTTGTATACATATCCGCAATCAATTCCATTATTTTCGTATTCTCAGAACTAGACATATGGGTAAATGAAATAAATGATTCACTGGTGTAATAATGTTCAAATATTGAGATTGGAATTTGTATTACTATTGTTTTATTCTTTTTCGGAGAAAAGATTGCATGAACTTCATTGGAATTAATCAGCAAAAATTCTCCCGTCTCCAAAAAGTATTCCTCCTCATTCACAAAGAAATGAACTTCTCCATCAAATACTGCAAATATTTCAATTTCATTATGCCAATGCTTATCCCGGACATACTTTCCATCTTTTCCTTCAAATATAAACATCTTAAAAGGAAGATCTTCATTTGGCAAAATAATTTCATGACTATATTCCATAGTTTCACCACCTACCCACTGTTTATGAAAAGAATACCACCTATCCTCTTCATTAGCAAGCAATTTCACACCCATACTCACTTTCACATTTTTGCAACAATATTAGCAGTATTGGCATTTACCATTTGTACAAGATCCTTAGGGGATAATTCCATTAACATACCCACATGTCCTGCAGAAACCAAGATTGTACTCCATTGTTCTACGCTTGAATCTATAATCGTCGGAAACAGCTTCTTCATTCCAACAGGAGAGCAACCACCATGAATATACCCTGTCAAAGGAAATAATTCCTTTTGCCTGAGCATTTCAATACGCTTGACTCCTACAATTTTTGCAGCTTTTTTTAAATCTAATTCTTCGCTGGTTGGAACACAAAACACAAAATATTTTCCTGCTGTATCTGTCGTTACAAGAGTTTTGAAAATCATAGCCGGAGGAAGCCCCAAATACTCTGCAGCTTTCTGACCATCCAAAGGAAATTCTCTTAATTCATAGTTCATTTTCTGTCGATCCAGCATTCGCATAGCATTCGTCTTTATCTTTTTCATATTTATATCCTCCACATCATTGGTATAATTCTTTTTCCAAATAAGAACGAGTAATAGACTCTTTACTTTGTAGTAACTGTTTTGGTGTACCGCTAAAAATAACTTGTCCACCTTCTTCACCACCACCCGGTCCCAATTCTACCACATAATCTGCCGCTTTTAACACTTCCAAATTATGTTCAATCAAAAAAATAGTATTTCCTTTTGAAACTAATTCATCGAACAGTTTGATGATATTTTGAATATCCTGTAAATGTAAACCATCCGTAGGCTCATCCAAAACAAGTATCTGCCCCTTTTTCCCTAGATAGGATGCCAACTTCATTCTTTGAAGTTCACCACCTGACAAAGTAGAAAGTGCTTGATTAAGATGAAGATAGGAAAGTCCCACATCTGCCAAAGGGTACAGTTTTTCTTCAATTGTTGTTCCTTCAAAAAATTCCATGGCTTTCCGTATAGTTAAATCCATAACCTGCGCAATGTTTTTCCCATTTATGGTATATTGAAGTGCTTCTTGTGAGTAACGAAGCCCTCCACAGGCCTCACACAACGTTTCAATTGAGTCCATAAAAGCCATTTCTGATACAATTACACCTTTTCCTTGACAAACAGGACAGGCACCTGCACCATTAAATGAGAATAGCCCCACTTTTTGACCATTTTCTTTGGCAAAGAATTTTCGGATATCATCAGCTACTCCTAAATACGTTGCAGGGGTAGACCGAAGACTGCTACCAATGCTTTTTTGACTTATAAGAATAACCTCTTCCTTGGACTGACTTGCAAAAGCCTGCATAAGAGAACTTTTACCTGATCCTGCCACACCGGCTATTACAGTAAAAAGTCCCTTAGGAAGTTTCACCGAAATATTTTTTAAGTTATGCAAGTTTAAATCAGAAAGTTCAATCCAATCGGATGCAATTCGAACTTCTTTTTTTAGTGTTGTATTCTGACGCAACAATCTACCTGTCAAAGTCTGACTTTTCAGTAATTTAGAGTAACTTCCCTCAAAGAGAACTTCTCCCCCATGAACACCTGCACCCGGCCCCATATCAATGATATGATCTGCAATTTCCATTATTTCTTTATGATGTTCTACCATAAGAACTGTATTTCCACGATTTTTAAGTTCTACAATAGCCTCGCTTAACCTATGAATATCATGACTATGAAGACCTACACTGGGCTCATCCAAGATATACAACATATCTGAAAGTGAAGAATTATTGTATTTTGCAATTTTACATCGCTGTGCTTCCCCTCCAGATAAAGTCCCCATAGCACGATCTAGTGTCAAATAGTCCAGTCCTATATTAATAAGGGCTTGAAGTCTGCTATTAAGTGCAGCTTTCATATCGACTGCCAGAGGATCCTTTATCGTATTTAACCATACAATAATTTCACTTAATTGCATTTTCGTAACATCTGCAATATGCTTCCCATTAATCTTACAAGATAAAATTTTAGAATTTAGCCTTGCTCCGTGACATACCGGGCATATTCCTTGGGTAACAATAGGCTCAAGCTTCTTCCAATGCACCTTGGCATCATCTCGTTTCAACATCCGGTTCATACGGTACATAAGCCCCTCATATTTTCCATTTTTATAATATTCAGGCGGCGGATTTTTCAAAGTCATTGGTTCCTGATATAAAAACAAATGCAATTCTTCTGGCGTAAAATCACGTATCTTTTTATTGGGATCATATAGTCCGCATGCTCCATAATAAAGCCAACGCCATTGTCCCGGTTCATAAGCCACATAATTGATAACGCCAGAATCATTCAAACATTTATCAAAATCCACAAGTTTGTGAACATCAATCTCCATAATTTCTCCTAGACCATCGCAGCGTTCACAACGCCCTTGCGGATGATTAAAGGAAAAGGAATCTGAATATCCTACGAAAGGTTTACCCACACGGGAAAACAACAATCTAAGTAGCGAATAAGTATCTGTATATGTACCTACCGTAGAACGTACCTGTCCTGAAGGCTTTTTCTGGTCTACTACAATTGCTGGTGGCAGACTTTCTATTTTTCCCACTTTAGGTCGTCCATATTTAGGAAGATACCTTTGGGCAAAACTTGGAAAGGTATCGTTTAATTCTCTCCGTGATTGTGCAGCAATGGTATCTAACACAAGAGAGCTCTTGCCTGAACCGGAAACACCTGTAACTACCGTTATCTTATGTTTTGGAATATCTACAGACACATTTTTTAAATTATTTTGTGTTGCATTTATAACATGAATCCTATGATCTTTCATAATAATTATACCTTTTTATAAATTGAATACTTTTCTTATTACTTCTTTTGCATTATCTAATACAAACCCAAAAATCTTAAATGGCTGGGTATCCACCGCCGTTGGTGCAATCCGTCCAGCTTCAATTATTTTCTCAATAAGTTTTTTATCCACTTTTTTATTGAAAAATTTTCTACATGCATATCTTTTCTTCTATTCATTTAATTCCCTGGAATTCCATAACAATATTCTCCTCTCTTAAATACTTCAAGTTCCAAACAGCATGAAATGGTGAGACTATAAATTTCCCACCATTCCTTGCTAAAAGAAGTGCATATTAAATTTCATTCAGGCAAATCAAATCTTTTTATATACCAGATCTTAGAACCCTATATCCTCTCCATAATAAGCAGCCTTATAGAGATTTTTCATTTCTTCTGGATTAATTTCTCTAGGATTTGTACTTGTACAAGGATCGGACACTGCAGTAACTGCCATATTGTCAACCTTAGACATAAATACATCCTCATGAATGCCATATTCTTTTAAAGAACCTGCCATATCAAGTTCACTGCGTAATTTTTTAATCTGATTAACTAAAGCAGCAACAAATTCTTGTTCATTATTTCCATGTAATCCAATTCTCTGGGCAATTTCTGCATAACGACTTCCCGCACCAGCATTCTTGCTATTAAAAATCACGGTATTAGGAAGATAGATTGCATTTGCAAGACCATGTGGAATATTCAGGATAGCTCCTGACTTATGTGCCATTGAATGTGCGATACCAAGAATCGCATTAGAAAATGACATACCTGCCAAGTTCTGAGCTATATGCATCTGCTTACGAGCTTCCATATCACCATTATATGATTTTGCAAGATTTTTGAAAATCATTTCAATGGAACGCATGGCAAGTGCGTCAGTAAAAGGATTTGCCACCTTAGAAACATAAGCTTCTAACGCATGAGTTAGCGCATCCATCCCCGTGTTAGCCACAAGACTCTTAGGCATCTTTTCAACAAGAACCGTATCCAAAATAGCCACGTCCGGAGTTATATTGTAATCAGCAATCGGATATTTAATTCCAGTCTCATTATCTGTAATTACAGAAAAAGAAGTCACCTCCGTAGCAGTACCACTAGTAGTGGAAATTGCAATAAATTTTGCTTTATTTCTCAACTCTGGAAGATTAAAAGGTTTTGCTGCTTCTTCGAATGTAAAATCAGGATGTTCATAGAAAACCCACATAGCCTTTGCTGCATCAATTGGAGAACCTCCACCAATGCCAATAATCAAATCTGGATTAAATTCGTTCATCTGACGAACACCTTCTTTTACAGTAGCAACAGAAGGATCATGCTCTACACCTGAAAATGTTACAGAATCAATTCCTGCCTGTTTCAGATAATTTTGCATTTTTTCAATTACACCCTCGGACTCTAAACGATGAGAACCATAAACAATGAATGCTTTTGTGCCTTTTACAGATGATAGATATTCAATAGCATTATCACCAAAATATACGTCTCTTGGAATAGTAAATCTTTTCATAATATTCGGAACTCCTTTTCTTAGTATATATTCTTAGGAAATCACTTCCCGTGTTCAAGACATATACTAACAATATCTATTTTCTTTGAAAAGAAGGCACTTTTTTGTCTCCTATATACCAAAAAGTATGTTTTGTTGATCTGCAAGGGGTTTCCTCAAAAAATTATTTTTCCAAATGATTTTTCTGGTAAATTTTCACATAGTTTTTCCCCCATTCATCCATAGCACTCATAATAGGGATAAGCTCCTGTCCAAGCTCTGATAATTGATACTCTACTGTGGGTGGAACGGTAGGATATACTGTTCTCGTAACAATTCCATACTTCTCCAGCTCTTTTAACTGCTGTGTAAGCATTTTCTGTGTGATACCAGAAATAAGGCGCCGAAACTCATTGTATCGTATTACTTCATGTAAATGGAGATTCCAAATAATAAGCGCCTTCCATTTTCCACTTAAAATTTCCAGTGTTAATTCAATTTCACACTGATAGTTTGTACAGCTAATCTTGTTTTCTCGTGAATCTGGCATACTTTTCTCCTTTAACAACATATAAACTTAAGATTTTAAATACTTAAGATTTTCTATGATTATATCATATCACAGTATTGTTTTCATTAACAATATCCTTATCCCATATAACGAGAATTCCTACCTTTCTCTTGTAGAACATAGTAACAGTAATTCTTTAATTTTTAATTTTCCAACCACTGGCTTCTCTTCTTATTCTTACAAAATCAGCATACATTCCCGACTCATTCATCAACTTATGGTGTGTACCTTCCTGCACAATCTTTCCATCAGAAATGGCAATAATATGATCTGCTTTTTCTACGGTTTTAATCCGATGTGCAATCATAATAACCGTTTTATCTTTTATAAGTTCATCTATCGCCGCAAGAATCTCATATTCATTCTCAGCATCTAACGCACTTGTGGCCTCATCAAGAATAATAATTGGCGAATCTTTTAATATTGCTCTTGCAATAGAAATCCTCTGTTTTTCACCACCTGAAAGGCTATTTCCACCTTCCTCAACCATGGTGTCATATTTATCTGGAAGTGCCATAATAAATTCATCACATCTCGCCGCCTTTGCCGCAGCCCTTACTTCCTCCAATGTAGCATCTGGTTTACCAAATCTTATATTATTAAAAATTGTATCTTCAAACAGATATACATTTTGAAATACCATACTGATTTTTTTCATCAATTCTTCGTATTCCACATGACGAATATCTGCACCTCCAATGGTAATCCTTCCTGATGTTACATCTCGAAATCTAGGAATTAACTGACATAATGTGGTCTTGCCCGATCCAGAAGGACCTATAACTGCAGTGAGGGAATGCGGTTTGATAACCGTAGAAACATTATGCAATACTTCACGATTCCCATACGCAAAAGAAACTTTATCAAATTTAATTTCTTCTGAATCCATTGTCTGTACCGGCTGTTCCTGTTCTAATTGTTCCGCCTTTTCAATCTCTTCTACTTCCCTAAGGCCTGTATCCAGAAGTCCAATCATAGAAAGCATGGAGCCAGCCTGATTTAAAGATGCATACACTATAAAACTAAAAATCATAAGTACGATAGTCTTTACTGTTGAAATATCCTTCAGTACAAAGTAAAAATATAAAGAAAAAATCAAAATGATAGATTCAAATGCAGCAATTACAAAATGCGCCAAAAATTGCGAAGGCATGGATACATTTGTAAGACCGATATTCCCATCACAACTTCCTTGAATCGTCTTCTTTAACCTCTCATCTCCTTTGTTAAAACTAAATGCTTTTGTAACTTTGATACCACGTAAAAACGTCAATACTGACTCAGCTAATGCTGACTGAGCTTCCTGAAGCATTGGAGCATTTTTTCTGGATACTTTCATCTGCCATCCCACAACTGCAAGATAAATAACCATTCCTGATCCTGTAAGAATTCCGATTCTCCAGTCATAAAACATCATAAACAAAAACAACGTAAATGAACTAAAAAGTCCGGAAATAATTCCAATCATAGTCATAGTAGAAGCTGTTTCTATTCCTGATAATGTAGTTGTAAGAGTGGCTGTAATTTTTCCTGTAGATGACTGATTAAAAAAGCCAAGCGGTACTCTTCTAAGTGCATTTCCCACCTCAACTCTCTTATCACCAATCATAAAAAATCCTGTCTCAAGAGTGCTAATCTGTTCTATATAACTCGCTATAAAATTACCTATAATACAGATTAAAGTCAGTACAATAATCTTCATAATGCTGAACTTTACTTCTGCTTCGCCCATAAGAACGTTAATTGTTAGTATAACAGCGTAGAGTTGTGTAATTCCAAATGCCGATCTGATAAAAGAAAAAATCAGGGCTTTCATCAATGATCCATGTCTGTCTTTGCTAAACTCCCATATTTTCAAAAAAATCTCACTCATATTAATTCTCCTCTGCAAGTGACCACATCAGGGCATACTCCTGACAATTATCAAGAAGCTGTTGGTGGGTTCCTATATTTTCAATCCTTCCATCTTTTACAAAAGCAATCTGAGATGCATTCATGATTGTCCCAAGTCGATGTGCCACCACAATGAGTGTTTTTCCTTTTGCTGCTTCCGATAATGCTTTCTGAATGGATGCTTCATTTTCCGGATCCGTACTCGCTGTAGCTTCATCAAGAATCATGATAGGTGCATTTTTCATCATAGCTCTGGCAATGGCTATACGTTGGCGTTCACCACCTGAAAGCCGTCCTCCTGCTACACCTGCCAATGTCTTATATCCGTTAGGAAGTGCCATGATAAATTCATGGCAGCCTGCCCTTTTTGCCGTAGCTATAACATCTTCATCTTTTGCATCTGGGCATCCGATTCTGATGTTATCCATAATACTCTCATCAAAAAGAAAAGTCTCCTGATCCACATAGGCAATCATCTGATTCAATTCTTCTTGGGTATATGCACTAATTGAATTTCCTCCAACAGTAATCTTTCCATCTGTTACGTCCCAAAATCCTGCAATCAGTTTTGCAATGGTAGATTTACCACTTCCGGAAGGACCTACCAATGCCAGCATGGTTCCATCAGGAACATGAAAAGAAATATTCTCTAATGCAGGCTCTACTTCATCTGTATAAGAAAATGTGACATTTTCAAAATCAATCTCGCTATTCTTCGCTTTCGCACCTGATCCACGTTTTAATTCAGGATAATCAAGAACATCCTTAATTTCCTTGGCGTGGGTTCCCATAGCTGCAAGCTGATCAAAATATGTCATTGCATTCATAAGTGGTCCAAAAATACCAAAGGTAAGAATAATTACAAGAAATAATGTTCCAGCATCCAGTGTATGATTTCCAAAGAAATAAAGTCCGGCAATGAGTACAGGAAAAACAGAAAATGGCGCTATTGCCATACCAAGTGATGAATATTTTTGTGTCTCCCTCTGCCACCCTACATTGTATTTTGCATGACTATATACTGCATTTTGATACTTCTGATAACATTCGTCCCCACATCCAAAGTTCTTAATCACTTCAATGCCATTTACATACTCCACAACTGCCTGATTCATACCTTTGAATACTTTAATCTGACCAGCATATTTTTCTTCATATCCCTTCATCATTCCGCCTGTAACCGAAAATCCCAGAACAATCCATAACAAAGCGCAAAGAGCAAGTCGCCAATCAATAAAAACCATCCATACCATACACACCAGCGGTGCAAGAAGATTTGCTGTCATTTCAGGAAGCATATGTGCAAGGGTTTTTTCCATATTTTCAATATGATCCACCATCATGGTCTTAAGTCTTCCACTTCCGTTTTCTTCAAAATATCCCATGGGAAGATTTATCATTTTTTCCGAAATAGCTTTTCTTATATCTCTTAAGGTCATATAAGCCGCTTTATGGGATATCCATGTAGAAAGATTAAGAAGTATACCATACATTATCTTACATCCCACCGTAGCCAATGCTAATGTAAGAACCTTGCTCCAGACCGGAATTTCTCCAAACAGCATGGATGCAATCATACCTATGAAAGCATACGAGGCTATGCTTGCCCCCACTCCCAAAATACTAATCAAAACCGATACTGTATATTTTCTACTATAAGGCTTCATAAAGCAGCCTAGCTCTTTAAAAAATGAAGCTGACTGTTGTTCCTTCTGTACTTTTTCTTCTTTCATTTTTATCCTCCATTTTACGTTTTATTAGTCTTGACTAACTTGTAGATATAAAAAGATTCATCTACAGAATCTTTTCAAATAACGCTTTCCATCCAGCTTCCATATAAATCTCTGTCGCTTTCATACAAGAAATTGCTTTTTCTTTTGTATAACCTCTCTCTAAAATCTCTTTATAATAATGAAACTGTTCCGACATCAATAGCTCTATTCCGTCAAAATCAATTTGAACTCTAGCAATATTTCTTAAAAACTCTCCTGTTTCTTCTGCTTTTTTCTTCATCATTTCATTCATCATTTTCTCAATTGAACTTCCACCACTCTTACAGAAGAAAAGAATACATTCATCATAATATTCAAACAAAAGATCTAAATAAATACTTTCTTCTTTCTTAATGGCATCAAGAAGTTTTACCACATCTTTTCTCTTCTGTGCTTCCATATACATTTCACGCATAGGCTCAACTTCCGCTACTATTTTTGACAAAGCATCTTTTACAAGACTACAGAACAGGGCATCTTTGTTCTTATACCGTGTATATAATGCGCCTGTAGTAATACCGGCATTTATAGCAATCTTATGAAGTGATGCTTTTTGAAAACCATGTTCCAGAAACTCTGCCTTTGCAGATTGTATAATTTTATCATCCAAGCTATGATCTTTTACTGCCATTATCTTCCTCCTTTCATCTGTATAACTATCAACAATGCCGTTATCAATAATAGTGTTATTGATAACGGCATTATTATATCCTTTTATTCATTTTCTGTCAAGCATACTACCTTATTTTTCTAGATGTTCTCCCCTGCCTTAATCCGTTCTACCAGACTTCCACTCTTCTTAAGTCCTCCATAAGAAAGCAATGGTACCACAACACATATACCCATCAAAATTACAACTGCTCCTAAAAATGGAATCGTTGGAAACCAGAACTCTGCTCCCATATAATTTACAGATTGGTATATACTATATATAATTCCCAATCCCACAGTCAATGTCAATAAAACAACTCCAACGGTATATAATACTCCCTCCCACACAAGCATTTTTTTAACCTGACCTTCTGTCATCCCCACACTTTCCATAATCGAAATGACTTTTCGATGATTCTGCATATTCCCCACAGAAGTATTGATATAATTCATCACTCCTATTATTGCTAAAATAACCACAATCCCTATACCAACCTCCATCATATGGCCCTGTGCCTTTTGCACCTTCTGAATCAGTTGAATTTTAGAACTCCAGGAAAAATCTGTTGCATCAGGACTATTTAACAAAATCCTTTGTATTTCCTGCTCTGCTCTTTCATCAAATTCTTCCTCATACTGGATTCCCGCTTTAAATACAATGGGTTCTTGTGTAAATTCGTCAACTACATGGTTACTTACAATTATAGTTGGCGGATATCCGAGAAGTGCAATATAATCTTTTATATCGGTAAGTCCTGCAATTTTAAATGAACGGTTATTCTTGCCATTCCCATATTCTGTACAATGAATTGTTTTCCCCAAGATTTTCTCGTTATCCAACCCATATAAACCATTCCTATATAAAATACAGGTTTCTCCATTTAAAAACGCTGTTTCATCTACAGGTTCTTCCAGCTCTGCATTTATTGCATGAAAATCCGATTCTGTAATTCCAATCAGAGAAGTCCCAAAATTTTCCGGATGTTCTTTGTATTCCTGCATTTCATCCTCATAAGGAATATTCATCCAGGTTTCATAAAATTCCCTCATCCACATATCTGCTACTTCTGGCTCCCATGGTATTACTGCCGGTGCACAGGTTATGGGAAATACTTCTGAAACTCCCTTTACATTACGAATCTGATCAAGGATATCTTTATTTAGAATTTGCTTTATCCCCTGAAGCTGCTGCAAATCCTGTTCATCCTGTTTTGTAACAACATTTTGAATGGTATCATTAGAAACCACCATATCAAGTCCCCTATAATTATATATATACTCTCGGGCTGACTGTGTATGAAGCATGGTAATCAAACAGACAAATACCGAAAGGCTGGCTGCTAATGACAACATGGTAATCAGTGTTTTTTTCTTATTTCGCATCAGTTGTTCCACTGCCATACGCCAAATTAATTTCCCTCTCCTTGTTTTATGATTTCTTCTTACTCTAGATACCTGCTGATATCCAAGTGCCTCAATAGGTGACCTCGACTCTGCAATCTTCATAGGCTTTCTCGCAGCATACCAGACTGTAAATCCTGTTAAAAGAATAGTCAAAAGAAATATAATTGGATGAAACGATATATGAATTTCTCCCGCCATACCTTTTTGTATCCCAACAGATTTTATTACTACAGGAATTAAAAAAAAGGATATGCCGCAGCCAAAGAAAATCCCTAACACACTTCCTATTCCCCAGATCCATATCATCTGTTGTTTCAACAAACGCCGAATCTGCTTTCCTGTCATGCCAATTGTCTGTAAAAGTCCATAATACCGAATATTTCCTGCTATGGATAAATACATAATATTATAAATTAACAAATAAGCACTCAAACAAGTGACAAGTACAACGCCTGCAAGACCAAGAAAAAGTATTATAGCATTTCCAAATTCATACACATAAAAGAAACGCTGTGATTTTTGTAGATCCATGTGCTCGATAAATGCCTGCTGTTCTTTCTCGGACATCCATTTCCTATGAAAAGAAATATTGCAGCGGCTATCATAAAGTTCATCCACTCCTTGCTGCTCACAGAATGCTTTGGATACATAAAAATCGTTTGGATCGCCAAATCCATTCCAAATTCCTGAGATTCGAAAAGTTTTTTCATGCTGTTGATTTCTTGATTCGTAAACAAATTGAATTTCGTCACCAATTTTTTTATCAGAAAATCCACACTTTTTTAGTGCCGCCTCTGTGACCATCAATTCATCTACTTTCTCTGGGTACACCCCTTCTGTAAATTTTCTCGCTGGAGCCATCATTTTATTCCAAAGTGTTTCATCTGCATACACCAATCCCACTCCTGGCGTTTTATCTGCTTCTGTTTCTTTCACCGTTCCAGTAACTGTAAGAATCCCAAATTGTTCTACTTCCCTATCTGTCTCTAAAAATTCTTTCTGTACTTCCGTAACTCCATACATAATTGCATCAAAATCTCCACCATTTAGACGAATATTCCCAAGTCTTTGCATTTTTAAATAGGTTAATCCAATGGTAAACACACTAAAAAGCAAAAAAGAAGATAATAATACCGCAACTATTATTGTAACACTGCGTCGAAGATTGCTTTTCAAATTCTTTTTCGCCATACATTTTATGACTGCCTGATTGTTATTTTTAATCATGGAACTCACTTCCTCTCGTAATCTTTCCATCTTCAATTCTGACAATCCGGTCTGCCATCTGTGCAATATCATTGTCATGAGTAATCAGAACAATGGTTTGTCTAAACTGCTTGGCTACAATTTTTAAAAGACCCAATACATCATGACTAGTAGCAGTATCCAAATTTCCTGTAGGTTCGTCACACAGCAAAATCTGAGGCTTTGTGGCTATTGCTCTTGCAATTGCTACTCTTTGCTGCTGACCACCAGAAAGAGTACTTGGCAATGCTTCCTGTTTCTCCTCCAGATGCAACAATTCTAAAATTTCTTCAACAAATATCTTATCTACCCGTTTTCCATCTAATTCAATAGGTAAAATAATATTTTCGTATACATTTAAATCCGGAACAAGATTATAACTTTGAAATACAAATCCAATTTTTCTTCTCCGAAATACTGCAAGCTGTTCTTTTGTAAGTCCTGCCAGCTGTTTTCCTGCAACAATCACATCTCCTGCTGTTGGTGTATCCAGACCACCAATCATGTGCATCAAGGTACTTTTTCCACTTCCAGATTTTCCTATAATAGCAACAAATTCCTCTGCTTTTACTTTAAAATCCACCCCATCTAATGCTTTTACGGTGTTTGTTCCTAGCTGATAATATTTTTTTAGGTTTTTCGTTTCTACAATCCAAGATTCCATATTTTTTCCTCTCTCACTTTATACTTCAGAAAACAATTTCATTAAATATTTCCTGTTTTATCTGTATTTTAACAAGAAAAAATCACAATCCTGTTACAATCTAACATTGTCACAAAACTGTGATTTTCCTATTTATTCTTCATTGGGCAAATATAGGCAAAACTCGGAACCATTCCCCTTCTCAGAACGAACTTCAATATATCCATTTTGCAATTCTAAGATTTTGCGTGTCAGATATAGACCAATTCCAACACCATTTATCTCATGAACTTCCGGCTCTCGATAAAAACGTGTGAAAATTTCCGCCTGCCGTTCTGGAAGAATCCCTTTTCCATTATCCTGTACGCTAATTTTCGTAAACATCTCTTGAGATACAACTTTTACCTGAATACATCCCTCTGGCTTTGTATATTTCACTGCATTGTCTAACACATTAAAAATAGCTTCTTCCGTCCATTTACTATCATGTTTTAACATCAAGTTTTCTTCACACACAACATACAGTTCCATCTTTTTTCTCGATGCCATTGGCACAATCTGGCTGACAGCGGCAGTTAAAGTTTGCCGTAGATTCGTTTTCTCTTTTTTAATCTGGATAATTCCATTTTCAAGTCTTGACATTTTTACCATGCTTTGTAGTAAAAAATCCAGTTTATCTGTCTGCTCTTTTAAGTGTATCAGAAACTCCTGTCCTTTTTCTGACAAATTTTCTTCCTCCAGAAATTCCTGATATAACCTGATATTGGCAAGTGGGGTCTTCGTTTGATGAGAAATATCGGAAATCAAACTTTTCATCTGCTGTCTATCTCGAATTGCATCTACTTCTTTCTGATTCCAAACTTGATATAAACGCCAAAACTTTTCACCGCACTTTCCCCAGAGAGTATCTTCCGTCACTTCTTCCGGTTCTTTCCATTGTTTTCCTGACAGAATCGTATCCAGTGTTTCTTCTACTTGATCTGCAAATAACTCAACCTCTTTTTTCTTTATCCAACCCATTGATATCCCATCCCGTACACATTCGAAATATATTTATGCTCTGCATCTTCTATCTTCCCACGAAGACGATTGATGTTGACAGCCAATGTATGCTTATCTACAAATTGACCATTGCAATCCCACAACTGCTCCAACAAAATATCATAAGTCAGTAGCCTTCCTTTATTTTCAATCAGGAGTTTTAAAAGACGAAATTCTGTTGGAGTCACTGCACATTCTGAATGATTCCGTGTAATTTTTGCACGTTCCCAGTCTACCATTAGGTTTCCATCGTCATAGATTCTTGATTCTTCTGTCTGATTATGTTTCAAAATAAGAGAGATTTTACGCAATAGAATTTTCATAGAAAATGGTTTTATTATATAATCTTCTGCTCCCAAATCATAACCCCTTAGCGCATCTTCTTCCAAGTCTCTTGCCGTCAGAAAAAGCACAGGAATTTCTGTCTGTTCCTTTATCCATTTACAAAATAAAAATCCTTCTCCGTCTGGCAAATTCACATCTTGTATAATAAGTGTGACTGCGTTGGATACTCCATAAATTTCCGTTAATCGTATAAACTGCTCTTTTGCTTCTCTCATAGAAAAAACAGATACCGTATTATAACCTTCTTTCTCTAAAGCATAACATAATGCCTGATTCAGCTCCTTATCATCTTCGACAATAAGTATTTTTTCCATAATGATACCCCTGTTCGTTTTACTTTTACAAATACAATTATACTGTACCTTAAAAAATTTCTCAATCCATATTGTTGATGACTGGCTTTTCATTCCAATATTCTATATAAAATAAAGGCGAAAAACTGATTTCACTCAAATTTTTCGCCTTTTAATTAAAGAAGTATTTATTTAGAGTCTTGCATTACTTTTTAAAGCAGCTTATTATCTGCCATATTTTGCTTATAAGCTCTAAGATGGGTATAAACTTCTTCTTTTAATGGATTTTTCTTATATTTCTTAATCACATAAATCTCATATACACCACAAGCCACATTTGCAATTAAAGCCAATACACTCAATGTCATCCAAGCATTTGGATTATAGGATGCTTCAATTCCAAAAAGAGAACTTCCCTGATAATTGAAAAAGAGGGAAAACATTCCGAATAATGCTAAAGTCTGTGCTCTGTGTTGAAGCCAGATTCCTCGCTTACAAAAAGCTTCTGCCAGTGTACAACTCAAAATCAATGCAACACCTGAATACATTGCTCGAGTTGAAATGCAATTATAACAATATGCAACATTCCACAAATCATATGCTAGAATCCAAAACCAAAGTTGATCTGCCCATACCATATCTCTTGACTTGGTTTTTGCAACCTTAATTCCCATCCATCCAGTTAATGTAAAGATTAAAATAATTCCCGCTATGCCATTTAAAACGTTCCATGGTCCACCTAAAAGGGTAAGTCCTGCCTCATCAACAGTCAGCTCTTTATATGTACTAAACACTTCGAAATCTCTAAAAATAGCCTCCATAATATTGATTGCCAATATTAAAGCCGGGAAATAGAATGCAAACTTTGATTTTTCTACTTTTGGTAAATATCTGATTGCCATAAATCCCCACACACCTGCAAGTGCAGAAAATGTTTTTACAACTCCAAACCATGTTTTACTGGAAGGTGTTTGAATCCACCCTGCCATAATTCCAATAACAAGAATAATAGGAATAATACCGTATGCAACAATTGCTGCCACAAGATTTCTTCTGGTAATCTCGTTAAATAAAATCAATCCAGCAACCAAAACTATAAAAATCAGCACACTTGCTATTGTATAATTTTGAAAAAAGAATCCCATAACATCCTCCTTCTTATCTATTTTGTTCTCTCATTTCCTTGTTTCCTTTGATTTCTTATAACTCAATCTCCACATCACTAATTGGATATGCTTTACAGGAATGAATATATCCGAATTTCTCATCTGCTTTACGAAGTAAAACTCCTTTTGACAAAAAGACTTTTCCAGATACCAGTTTCACTCTACAAAGAGAACACTCTCCACTTCTACAACATACATTTACTCTTATCTTTGCTCTTTCAAGAGCAACTAACAATGGTTCTGATGCCTTTGCATCTATCACCTGACCATTTACAGTTACTTTAAACATCTGTTCTTTGTTAATATCTGCTGGGAAACCAGGTTCTTTTGTCACATCTCCTGATGCTCCAAACATTTCTCTACGAATTTGTTTATTAGCAAGTCCGAGTTTTCTAAGCTCTCCTTCGCAAAAACTATTCATAATCTGTGGTCCACATATGTAAGCAGTTCTCTCTTTATAATCAGGAACAAGCTTTTCTATTATATTACTATTTAAAAAGCCTCTCTCCCCTGTCCATGACGGATCTTCCCCTGAAACAACTAAATGAAATGTAAAATTAGGGTGTTTTTTCTCATAATCCAAAAATTCCTCGGCATACAAAGCCTTCTCATGCTCTGCCACTCCATACAACAGAACAAAATCTCTATCTGCTGCAGAATCAAGACCTTCTCGTATCATACTCAAAAATGGAGTAATCCCACTTCCACCAGCTAAAAACAATGCTTTTTTGCTGTGGAATACCGGCTGATAACGGAATACACCACTTGGACCGTTTGCAGTAATCTTATCTCCTACTTTTGCTTCTTCCAACATATATTTAGAAACAAATCCTTCTTTAATTCCTGCAATTGTAATTTCATAATAAGACTTTTCCTTTGGAGAGGAGGAAAGACTGTATGGACGACTAACCCTCACTCCGTCAATCTCTACAAATATATTCAAAAACTGTCCAGCTTCAAATGGTGGCAAATATCCACTCTCACTTGTCAATCTGAAGATTTTTGCATTTTTACCTGTATCAATTATTTCATTAATAACAAGTTTTAATTCTTTTTCATGAAGTTTTTTAACTGTTCTATCTGCTATATTTTCGTTTGGAACTTTATCAGGACTAACTCTTCTTAGCACTTTAATATTTTCTAATGTTTCTTCTCCATGAACTAAAGTTGATAAAAGAGTTTCTTTAATATTTTTAGCCATTTTTACACCTCCTCAGCAACTCTGGATGCTACTTTATCTGCAAACATATAATTTGGTCCGAATCCACAGGCATTTACCCATCCACTTGCAAATTCCAAACCTTCCATCTTACTCTCTGACGGGAAGAAAAATACAGACTGATTCAAATCTTGCTCATATCCATAAATTGCTCCACCTGGATGATTCAAATAACGCATATGTGTCAGTGGTGTCGCAACTTCCATCTCTTCTATATGAGATCTTATACCCGGATATAATTCTTCCAATCTGGCAACAATTCGTTTTCCAGCCTCATATTTCATTTCATAATACTGCTCTGGTGACAATTTTTCCCATTCTGTACTGTATTTTAAAGTTCCTGCAGTAATTATACTTGTTCCCTCTGGAGAAACACTTGGATCATCTACTGTATAACAAGTTGCAACTAACGGATCATTTTCAGGAAGCAGTTTATATGCATCCTTAAAGTCTTCATTGGCATCATCGCTTTTATAATTTAATGTAAAGGAAGTTGTAAATCCAATTTCTTCCGGTGTACAATCCAATCCGATAAAGCATGTAAGCGCACTGATTCCAACTGTATATGGTTTCAAATACTCTCTTGCTTCTTCTGGTACATCTTCCTCATTCATCAATGCTCCGTAAGTATGTAGCGGGGAAATATTGGAAATAATTTTCTTTGCTCTATATTCCTCTCCATGTTCATCAATTACTCCAACTGCTTTTCCGTTTTCAACAATAATATGATCAACACCACAATTAAGTTTCACGGTTGCTCCCATATTTTTTGCTGCTTCCATAATTGCCTGATTCATCATCATAGAAGTGCCTTCCAAATAAAATGGCTTATCTTCTATATAGAAATTTGTACATTTTGCCAATATTGAAAATGGAAAACGACTTGGTGGCATTCCCATAAAGCACCAATATGCACTTAATGCCAATTTTAGTCTTTCATTATGGAAACACTCATCTAACACTTCTTGTGTGCTTTTAAGTCCATATTTTGCAAGTGTCGGATACATCTTTGGAAATCCATATTTCATAATCTTTTTCTTAAGAGCTCCTGGTTCTCCAGCTGCAGCACTATCCGCACTCTTTTCAGCAAATTCCTCAGATTCTTTGCAAAAATTATAGACAATTTCAAAGTAATTCTTTATATTTTCTTTTTCTTCTGGGAACACTTCTCCCAAATGTTTTTCACATGCTACTCTATCTGCTGGAAGACTTACTCCTGTTCCATCTGCATAATTTACTCTAAATAGTTCTTTAATCTCGATCCAATTAATCTGATCCTCAATTCCATATCTACGAAATTGTTTTCTCAAATTTCCTGGTTTTTCTTTTGTTCCAAGGCTACTAAGTTGATGAAGGGCCACCTCAAACTCAAATCGTCCACGACGAAAGCTGGTACCACATCCTCCTGGAATATTATGTTTTTCAAATAAAATAACTGACTTTCCTTTTTCAGCAAGGGTTGCTGTAGCCGCTAATCCACCATTTCCGGCTCCTATTACAATTACATCATATTTTTTCATTTACACCTCTCCTTTCTATACAAATAAATTTGGCAATGCCAATGTTCCTGTAACATATGCCTGATACAGACAAAATACCATAAGTCCCACATTAATAATCATACACACAACTTGCACCGATGTTTTATGAGTCCACTCTACGAATTTTTTAAACGCTGGCAAATGAAACTCTGCTTCAAACCAATCTTTTGCCCCAATCTGCATCCAACCGCCTATTGCCAGACTGTTAGCACGAAGCTGTAACCACATTGCCAATCCACCGATAGGTCCTAACCACATTGTACAGATTGCTCCAATGATAGGAGCACTTAAAAAGCCAACATGCATCAGCGAAACGGAATCTGAAAATTCATTTGTTACAAAAATCCAATTCCATAGTGTATATCCAATCACATAACATATCGTAATTACTGGAACAACACCACTTACTACATAGTAATTGCCTACAGGTGCTGTCTCCACCCAATAACCACTTAAGGAAAATACTCCCAAAGCAAGTGCAAATCCAGAAATTGCATTTAAATATTTTTTGTGGCGTAATAAATCTGTCAATGTTGCTTCCAGAATATTAATAACAAGCATCCATAAAATTATATTTACATATAGTTGCTTTTTAAATAATCCAATGGCAGCAAATACAATCAAAATTCTCATAATTACCAATGTAGTAAGTTTCAATCTTTCGAAAAAAACTGGTTTTGCAAAAAACAATACTAAAATTGAAGGTATTACAATAAAAGGAATATTTGCCCTGACTGGATAAAAAGCAGAAATCAAAGCCATTCCCGTAATTGCCGCTGTGAACATCACCCATTTTATCAATATATTCGTCTTCGTATTTTCAATTGTAATTTTTTCTTTTCCCATAATATAGTCCCTCTTACAACTTATTTCTTTAATGCTTTTATCAACGTGTCACAAAAATAACTTATTCTTGCTTTCTGTTGTTCCTCTGCTAATTCTGTTTCATACGTTGCAGTAGACAGTTTTTGCAAAAGTCCTAACAGACTATCAAAGCAATTTAAATAAAATAGTTCTAATTCCTCTGTATCTTCAATTTCCCCACAATCAACTCCTTTTCTTATTGCTCTAGCCAAGGGGCATTTACCCTCCTTATACGAAGAAGCTGGTTTGTTCTTAAAATGATCAAGCATATCCAGACGATACAAATACAATTCCGCTTCCTGTATAAACACCATTTCTTTTTTTCTTTCAAAGAAAATAAATGCATAGGCTGTCAGAATATCTTCAATTTCTTCGAGAGCTGGCTTGTTGTCAAACTCTATCTTCTTCCAAATCTGACGAGATTCCTCAACTGTATTCTCCCAAAAGTAAATTGCCGCTTCTAAAACAAGATCCGCTTTTGTCGGGAAATACCTGAATGCAGATCTTTCAGTCAGACCGGCACTTTTTGCAACCTCCTTGACCTTTGTCTTCTCAATCCCATATTCTACAAAGTACTTTAATGCAATTTCTAATATTTTCTGTTTATTTTTTTCCCGAATTTCCTGATGCCTCACTCCCATTCCTCCTGCTATTTGTCAGCCTAACTTACATTTACATTGTATATTATTTAACAATATTTTTCAAACAAATTTTACCATTTTTTTATTTTTTGTTTATTTTTACTTGTTCTTTGTGGGTTTTATTATATACTTTTACCATATCAATTACTTCCAGCCGCTTTTTCAGATCCCAGCTTTGAAAAAAATATAACATGTTTTATTGCCTCGACTCTCGATAACACAATAAATCTAGACTATATCTGAAATTGCAAGGAACATACTAAAAGAAATGAAACAGAATAAAATAGATATGACGTCTTCCGTATGAAAATATGTTTTGATTTTACTTTTTAATTTTTCTTTACTTGAATATTTTTATATATTATCTTTCTTCTAAGCTCTTCTATATTCCATATTACTTACCTGGAATTACTTCCCTATTTTACTTTTCCAAATGATACGCAACTGTCAAAAAAAATAAATACAAAAAATAACAAGAAAAAATGTGAATAGTACAGCCAACGAACCTGTAATAATAGGTGCAAAATATAAGCCATCCTTAATTGTAGCCTTGGCAGGATTTTCTTTATTATAGAGAATCTTAATTTCCTGACCAACTTTCATCGATGTTGAACAATAATTTCCAATGAATTCATAATTTTTTCCATTTACTGTATACGATATAATAGGAGAAATCATTTTCTGTCCGAAATTATCGCTGGCAAGAGATGTGCCTTCATAAAAGTTTATAATTACACCTACACATTCCTTGTAATTCTTGAGTTTTCTATAACAATTTATAACTAAAATTACTGTTATCGTCATAAGAATCAGCGAAACAACTATTAATAGTATACAAATCATATTAAACATTTTTCTAACTCCTCAATTTTCATGTATATTTTATCCACAATTCAATAATTTTTAGTATTAGAGCCTAGATGTTCTCCAACAACACTTATATATGTATAATATCATACATGCTTTAAAAATGGTATATGATACTCAAAGAATTATGTATATTTGAAATCACCTTTTATTTCTATTTCATCTCATTATATTATTTAACCAAAAACTACTGTAAAGACTGCATTTTCATTTATCTTAATTAACCTTTAATTTAACGTTCACAAAAATCCTTTCCTAAAACCTAATAAGTAAAGACCTATTTATGATTTATTTATGAAATTTTCAATATTGACAATTATTTCTTTCATGTATATACTGTATATATGTAATATAAGCAGTATGTGCACAGGAGAATAACATGAACATCATAATCAGTAACTCAAATAATAAACCCATTTATGAGCAAATCTATATTCAGATTAAAACTCTTATTATCTCAGGTGAGCTAAAAAATGGTGAACTGCTGCCTTCCATTCGAAATCTCGCAAAGGACCTACGCATAAGCGTAATTACAACAAAACGAGCTTACGAAGAACTTGAGAAAGATGGTTATATCTATTCTGTAGCTGGAAAAGGCTTTTACGTAGCAGAAAACAACATTGAAATCATAAGAGAAAATCATTTAAAAGAAATTGAAAACCACATCCGAATAATCTTCCAACTGGCAGCAGGATGTAATCTAAAATTAGATGATATTATTGAAATGGTCAATCTTTTAGCAGAGGAGGAATAACATGAATGCAATAGAAGTGAATAACATAACAAAATCATATTCAGATTTCACATTAGATCATATCCATTTTACCCTTCCAACTGGCACGATCATGGGGCTTGTTGGCGAAAATGGTGCAGGCAAAAGTACAACAATCCAATTAATCATGAATGCAATCAAAGCGGATACAGGATCTATATCTGTATTAGGAAAATCAAATCAGAGTAAAGAATTTACAAACCTTAAACAAGATATTGGTATAGTACTTGATGAAGCTTTTTTTCCAGAATTATTAAATGCCAAAAACTTAAATTCTGTTATGAAAGCTACTTACAAAAACTGGGATGAAAACCTATATAATATGTATTTAAAAAAATTTAGTCTCCCTTTCCACAAACCCCTCAAAGAATATTCCAGTGGTATGAAAATGAAACTTTCAATTGCCACTGCTTTATCACACCATCCAAAACTTTTAATTCTTGATGAAGCAACCAGCGGTCTCGATCCTATGATTAGAGATGAAATCCTTGATATATTCAATGATTTCACTCGGGAAGAAAATCATTCTATCCTTATTTCTTCTCATATCATTAGTGATCTTGAAAAAATATGCGATTATATCACATTTCTTCATAAAGGGAAACTTATCATTTCTGAAGAAAAAGATGAACTTCTTAATAAATATGCCCTTGTGAAGTTATCCGATGAAGACTTTGAAGCACTTCCTGAAAATGCCATTGTGAAGAAAAAAAAGACAATTTATGGATATGATACGCTAGTAATACGTGATTTTATCAACAACGTATTCGAACAAGAACATACAACACTGGAAGACATTATTCTATTTCTTGCAAAGGAGGATTATTAAATGAAAGGATTATTAATGAAAGATTCTCTTGTACTTATAAAGCAACTAAAAATATTTTTAATAATCATACCTGTTATAGCACTTATAGGCAATGCATCTATGGCTTCTATTGCAATCCTTATTGGTGCATCACTTCCCATGACTGCCATGGCTTATGATGAACAATCTAAGTGGGAAAACCTGGCACGAATGATGCCATATTCTAAAGAGGATCTTATCCTTTGCAAATATATACTTGGCTACTTGGGGATGCTCGGAACTACTCTCATTTATATCATTATTCAAGGGCTTATAACTATTTTTACGAATGGTAATTTCGAAAATATCCTGTATCCAGTGTCCTTTGCTGTAACCTGTGGGCTTTTATTTATTGCCATTAATACACCACTGCTGTTTCGATACGGAACCCAAAAAGGCAGATATCTTCTCATTCTTTATATTGGCCTGTCAACAGGTCTAGGTACATTTATAAAAGGAGCTGCGCCTGATATATCAATATATATTTCTTTTATTACACCGACTGTTGTAATTATTGCGGCTATTATTTTAAATATCGTATCTATTTTTATTTCCTTACGGTTCAAAAAAAAATAACACCTACAAACCCCAGAGTTTCCTAAAACAGTGGAAACTCTGGGGTTAATTGATTTTCTTTATAATTGACTTTCAATATGAATTTTTATATTAACACTACCGCCCAGAATCACAAATTATGGTATTCCAGAAGCTGTGTATGGACATGCTCTTGGAGGACAGGTAATAAATAATGAAATCAATACTAATTTCAAAAAAGAACAGTTAAAATATCATTCTTCATTCTGCGGATAAATTCTAAAGTCAAAATCTTTTCCCATTTTCCCTATATATATACGAATTTTTTCTGAGTAATTGAACTCTACACTTTGATCTGGTGTCGTGACTTTTAAAAATTCTTGTTGAATCTTTTCTTTATCCAATTTTTCCGAAAATACAGTAAAAATCTCCTCTACTGACTCAAAAAAAGAATCCGAAATTTTTTTGTTATCCATTGGTTTTTCATCATAAATCGTATAATATATTTCTGATATATCTGTATCCCATGATCCTAACTGAATTTCAAATTGTTTATTTAAATCTTCAAACACACACAAATTATTATCTTTCTTCAGTGATAAACCAGAATTTTTCTGAAGTATCTTACTCATATCATTCACACTACAATCAAACCTTGCTATATTCTCTAAAGCCTGCATCTCTACTTCACTGGCTTTCTCTTCATTCACAATCTCTTCCGCACTTTTATCAGCGTTTTTAACATTGGTACATGCCACAGAACAACCAACAACTATGAGAAGTGATAACACTAATATTATTTTTTTCATTTTTGCCATCTCCTCCTATATAGCTTTTTTTCCAATAATTCTTCCACAATCCATTTCATATACAACATCACACAGCAGACTAATATTTCTTTCGTCATGACTTGTAAGTAAAATTGTTTTTCCTTTTTCCTTTTCTTCCTGAATCATATATTGTACTTCCATAACAGTTTCTTTATCAAGTGCATTAAAAGGCTCGTCAAGAATTAAAATCTCAGGGTTCTCCATGAATGCCTGAGCTAATCGAAGTTTCTGTTTCATACCTAAGGAATATTTCTTTACTCTTTTATTTCGATCCTCATACAAACTCATTTGTTGTAACATACTATTTATCTCATCATCACCAATTCTGTTTTGAATTTCTGATAAAATTTTCAGATTATCAAACCCAGAAAGATTGTTTATAAATTGTGTCTCTCCAATAATAATCCCTGCATTCTTGATAAAATCTATTTCTATCCCGATTTTCTTTCCATCTACAGTAATTACTCCCTGATCTATGTTCATAAAGCCACAGATAGCCCGAAGCAACATTGTTTTACCACATCCATTATTTCCCACAAATCCATAACAATTTCCTGTTTCCATTTCCAAAGATATATCCTGTAAAATTTCCTGTTCTTTTATCCTCTTTGTGACATTTTCTAATCTAATCATATTCCAATACCTCCTTCATACGGCAATTGCTTATATAAAAATTTATTTCCAACCAAGTAGAAAAGCAGGTTTCCAGCACTTAATATTCCTATACTGTCGAAATAAAAATGTATTGGGGAGAATAAAATAATATTCAAATTTTTCAGCTGTATATCTAAAATAAGTACGCTCATAATAGCAATCAAACCAATTATAAACGCAAATGTTCCATTCAATTTTATGTAGCTAAACAAAATGATTCTCTGTATCAATAGTAATAAGAGTATCGCTGCGATTCCATGCAAAATCATTTCACCTACTAATTCACTATATGAAATAAAAGATTTTGAAAAATATCTTTCCATGCAGTAATACATTCCAATCAAACAGGTCACTGAATAACCTGTTACATAAATACAGATTTTCTGTAAACTATTCCTTTTCATATATATTACTGCCTTTTTCTTACTCCCCACCCTAGAATACGTCATACAATAATATGATCCAGATTTCGTTAGAAAAGATAAACTTGAGATAATAATACCTACAATATAAACTGAAAATACAGGAAGAAAAATTCCCATATCACTCTTGTCTATGTAAGGATATTTATTGAATTCATCTGTCATAAAAATGATATTTAGTATGTCTCTTCCATTCACTAGATAGGATTCATTTTCTATATACAACATCAGCTTATGGCTTGCCAAAACAACATTACCCATTGCAAGCAACATAGCAAGTAACCAGATAATGGCATATTGTATTTTTTTGCTTTTACCCATCAATCAATCTCCTTTGCTTTTTCATACCAATATTTACTAGGATCATATCAAATAGAAAAATTGTAATGACTGGTATAAATATTTCTCCTGTGCTATATAACGTGTTAAATGCACATACACTTTCCGAAATTTTTAATGGTAAAAAATCAATTAGATTTCCTATATACGATTCACCTAAATATAATAATAACGGAATGATTAAAATATAAATTTCTTTATCAAACAAAAGTGATAATCCACATGCCATCAGTCCAAATACAATACCAAATGCAAAATAAACTGTCCACGTCATAAACAAGAAAAATAAACATGGATGTTGCATGTAGAATGTGTCCGGAAAAATCGAAGCAAATCCTCCTATGTTGCTAATCTCCGGATGCATAAAACAGGCCCCAATGAGAAAAAGTCCTGTAAAAGAAACTGCAATAACAAATCCACTTCTCACAGAATATATAACGATTGATTTTATTATTTCTCTTCGATATTTAAAAAAACGATTGGCGCCTAACACAAAATAACTTTTTCTTTCCTGTAGAAATGATAATGCTGGAAAAACTGCAAAAACAGGTAAAAAATTCACTACATAACGCATTGCTGAATCAATTCCAAGCTCCCATGACATGATTGCCGGTAACAAAACTTCTTTGACACTTCGAGGATCTAATCCCTCTAAATCTGATGCACTATAATCCATAAAAAACATTACTTCTGCAAACTGACTTTCAAAAAACCATGATACAAACAATATGGCAACAAGCATCATAATACTTATAAAAATTCGTTTATCTTTTATTCTAATCTTATCAATTTTCTTCACAATACTCTCCCTCATATAAATAAGTATGTATTTTATTTCACACGTGCTCCATATCATATATTTTTACCAATTTAAATACGCTTATTGCATGCGTGATTTATTCTAACACAAAATTATCACCTAATAAAAAGGATTTTATGCTTATTATTTTAGCTTGTTTTTTTTGCATTTCTATATTTCATTTGACTTTATCCTATAAAAGACAAAACAGCAAAGACAGGGGCTGTCGCACTAAGTAATTAGTGCGTAGCTCCTTTTCTAGTGCAAAAAATAACTGCCAGACCTCGAAAGAATCCGGTAGTTGGTGTAAAATTAAGTTATGCGACTAACTAAATTATTACAAAAAGATTATACGAAAAATTCAGACGGATATCAACTTAAACTTCCGTTAAATCTTGAGACAATTATTCCGGATAATGATTCTGTGCGATTACTAAGTCAGTTTGTGGAGGCTATGGATTTGACTGACCTGTATTCTACTTATGAAAGAATAAATTCTGTATCGCCAAGAACACTTCTGAAGATTGTACTCT
>JARIAQ010000053.1 GCA_029257775.1 Blautia sp.
AATATTAGAAAAATGAATCAATGAATAAGTGACGTAAAAAAGGATACTTATATGCTCGGTTTTGTCTTGAATAAAATTCACAAATTTGATAAGATTATAACCGAATACGATAAGTATCCTTTTTGTGGAGAACTATTTGCGAAAATAAGGATACTATCATACAGGAAAAATTTAAAAGGAATAAGCATAGGACGTAGTATTTGCAATGTAAGGACAGTGTTCATCAAATTGTGCATGGTGAGTTCGAAAAATACGAAAATGTATTTTAAAAAGTGCAGAATAATTATTCAAGAGAAACGTATGATATTCACATTCAGAAATGCTAATATTTTCACTGAAATGAAAAAGGGTACAGTAAACAAATTGAAACGTCCCAAAAATGCTTGAAATAAAGGATAAAATGAAGACTACTACATTATCGCCGATGATGCAACATTACGTAAAAACAAAAGAAGAATATAAAGATTGTATTTTATTCTACCGCTTAGGTGATTTCTATGAAATGTTTTTTGAAGATGCAGAAATTGTATCTAAAGAGCTAGAACTTACTTTGACAGGCAAAGACTGTGGCATGTCAGAGCGTGCACCTATGTGCGGAATACCATTTCATGCAGCAGAAGTCTACTTAAACCGTTTAATCAGTAAAGGATATAAAGTAGCAATCTGTGAACAGATGGAAAATCCGAAAGAAGCAAAAGGGATTGTGCGTAGAGAGGTTATTCGTGTAGTAACACCGGGAACTACTTTAAATGCACAAGCACTTGATGAGACAAAAAATAATTATATTATGTCTGTGGTCTATGTTTCTAATCGGTTTGGAATTGCTATTGCAGATATTACAACAGGTGTATTTCTGGTTACAGAGTTGGAGGATATACGAAAATTGCAGGATGAAATCTATAAATTTTCTCCGGCAGAACTTGTGTGCAATGAAGCTTTTACCATGAGCGGTATTGAAATCGATGAACTGAAAAATCGTTTAAATATTTCTATCTCTGCTTTAGATAATTGGTATTTTGATGATGATTTATGTTCACGTACCTTGAAAGAACATTTTCATGTTGGAACTTTGGAAGGGTTAGGGCTGAAAGATTATAATTGTGCGGTGATTGCAGCTGGCGCCTTATTTACCTATCTTTTAGAGACACAGAAAAATTCTATGGAGCATATGCGTCAAATAACCCCTTATATCACAGACAAATATATGCTTATTGATAGTTCTACAAGGCGAAATCTGGAGCTGACAGAAACTATGAGAGAAAAGGCAAAAAGAGGCTCTCTTTTATGGGTGCTTGATAAAACGAAAACAGCTATGGGCGCCCGTATGATGCGCAGCTTTATTGAACAGCCATTAATTGATGAAGGGGAAATCAATGCACGTTTAGATGCCGTAGAGGAAATCAATAGTCGTGAAATGGATCGAGAAGAAATTCGAGAATATTTAGGTCCTGTTTATGATATGGAGCGTTTAATCAGCCGTGTCAGTTATCAATCTGCAAATCCTAGAGACCTGATTTCTTTTAAAAGTTCTATTTCTATGATTCCTTATATACGGCAACTTTTATCTCAATTCCAGTGCGAAGAGCTTCAAAAGATATATATGGAGATGGATGACTTACAGGATTTATATCAACTTCTAGATTCATCCATTGTAGAAGAACCTCCTCTGGCAATGAAAGAAGGAGGTATTATTAAAGAGGGATATCAGGAAGAAATTGATCATTTCCGTGAAGCAAAAACAAAGGGTAAAGTATGGCTGGCAGAATTAGAAGCTGAGGAAAAAGAGAAAACAGGTATTCGTACTTTAAAAATTAAATATAATAAAGTTTTTGGATATTATCTGGAAGTGACGAATTCTTTCAAAGATATGGTTCCAGATTACTATACCAGAAAACAGACACTAACAAATGCAGAACGTTACATTACACCTCGCTTAAAAGAGTTAGAAGATATGATTTTAGGTGCAGAAGATAAACTTTATGCGTTGGAGTATGAAGCATTTGTAGCAATTCGAACAAAAATTGCAGGAGAAGTAGAACGTATCCAGAGGACAGCCCGTGCCATTGCCAAGTTGGATACTTATGCGTCTTTAGCTCTTGTAGCATCCCGTAATCAGTTTGTGCGTCCGAAAATCAATACAAAAGGTGTTATTGATATAAAAAATGGTAGACATCCTGTAGTGGAAAAAATGATTTCTAACAATATGTTTATTCCCAATGATACCTATTTAGATAACGGAAAAAATCGTGTTTCTGTTATTACAGGCCCTAACATGGCTGGAAAATCGACTTATATGCGACAGTCTGCTCTTATTGTTTTAATGGCACAGATTGGTTCTTTTGTACCGGCAGAGAAAGCAAACATCGGCATTGTAGATCGTATTTTTACTCGTGTGGGAGCATCGGATGATTTGGCAAGTGGTCAAAGTACTTTTATGGTGGAAATGACAGAGGTTGCCAATATCCTGCGAAATGCCACCTCAAAAAGTCTTTTAATTCTAGATGAAATCGGTAGAGGAACCAGCACTTTTGATGGGCTTTCCATTGCATGGGCAGTGATTGAGCACATTACAAATACGAGAATTCTGGGAGCGAAAACTTTATTTGCTACCCATTACCATGAATTAACAGAATTAGAAGGAAAACTGGCGGGAGTAAATAACTATTGTATTGCTGTAAAAGAAAGAGGAGATGACATTGTTTTTCTTCGAAAAATCGTAAAAGGCGGAGCAGATAAGAGCTATGGTATTCAGGTTGCTAAATTAGCTGGTGTTCCTGATTCTGTTATTGAAAGAGCAAAAGAATTAGTAGAGGAGCTGGTCAGTGCAGATATTACCGCCACAGTAAAAAATATTGCTTCTGAAAACAAGAAACAAAAAGTAAAACCCGCAGTTCATTATGACGAAGTAGATATGGAGCAAATTTCTCTATTTGATACAGTAAAAGATGATGATGTTATCGAAGAATTAAAATCCATCCAGTTAGATGAATTGCGACCAGTAGACGCTTTAAATATTTTATATCGGCTTCAGAATAAACTGAAAAATAGATGGTGATGAAAATTGAGAAAAATTGCAGTTTTAAGTCAGAATACAATTGATAAAATTGCTGCGGGAGAGGTGGTGGAAAGACCGGCTTCTGTAGTAAAAGAGTTAGTAGAAAATGCCATTGATGCAGGGGCTACGGCAATTACGGTAGAAATAAAGGAAGGTGGTATTTCCTTTATTCGTGTCACTGACAATGGAAGTGGTATTCCCAAGGAACAAGTTTCCCTGGCATTTTTGCGCCATGCTACTAGTAAAATCACACAGGCAGAGGATTTACTTCAGATAACTTCTCTGGGATTTCGTGGAGAAGCTTTATCCAGTATCTCCGCTGTATCTCAGATGGAAGTTATTACAAAAGCACCAGAGGATTTTATGGGTGTGCGCTATGTAATCGAGGGAGGACAAGAAAAAACTCTGGAAGATGTAGGAGCGCCAAATGGGACTACCATGTTGGTAAGAAATTTATTTTTTAACACTCCTGCCCGAAAAAAGTTTTTAAAAACAGCTATGACAGAGGGGGGCTATGTAAGCAGTTATATGGAACAGCTTGCATTATCTCACCACGATATTTCTTTTAAATATATGGTAAATGGGCAGCTTCGTTTGCACACTTCTGGAAATGCTAATTTAAAGGATGTTATTTACGGTATTTATGGTAGGGATATTACCAGAGAGCTGTTACCAGTAAAATATGAGGATTCCGGACTCTCCATCACTGGCTTCATTGGAAAGCCTTCCGTTGCCCGAGGAAATCGAAATTTTGAAAATTATTATATAAATGGCAGATATGTCAAGAGCAAACTTTTAATGAAAGCTATTGAAGAAGCTTATAAGCCTTATATGATGCAACATAAATATCCTTTTGTCTGTTTACAATATGATATTCATGGAGAAGATGTGGATGTTAATGTACATCCTACAAAAATGGAAGTGCGATTTCAAAATCAAAGTGCCATTTATAATGCTACTTATGATTTAATTGTCAATACCCTATCGGGAAGGGAAATGATTCCAGAGGTTTCTCTTACTCAAAAGCCAGTAGTGGCTGAAAAAATACCTAAGAAAAAAGAGGCGAAACTATCGGTTCCCGAGCCTTTTGAAAAAAACAGGATTGCAGAAGAAAAGATTGCCTATGCGCCCGTTGAAATTCCTCCTGCAAAAATAAAAACTGAGATGAAAAAAGAAGAAACTAAGGTATCTGAACCTGTATATCAAAAAGAACTTTATGTGCAGGTAAAACCAACAGAAGAAAAGAAAGAAAATCCTTTGCCAATGCAAGAGTCGCAGAATAAAAAAACAGAACAGATGGAACTTTTTGATAATCGATTATTGTCAAAAGAAGCCCGTATCCGCCATCGAATTATTGGACAGCTTTTTGATACCTATTGGTTAGTGGAGTATGATAATAAATTTTATATTATTGATCAACATGCGGCTCATGAAAAAGTATTATACGAACGTTTTATAAAAGATTTTTCTAAGAAAGAAACGCTTTCTCAGATGGTATCCCCACCAACTTTAGTATCTTTAAATTTACAAGAAAGTAATTTGTTAAAAGCAAATTTGGAAACCTTTCGCGAGCTTGGTTTTGAGATTTCAGAATTTGGAGGGAAAGAATATAGCATTCATGCTGTTCCTGCAAATATTTATGGGATTTCTGTGGAAGATTTTTTTATACAAATTTTAGATAGTCTGGATCAGGAGCATGTATCAAAGACACCAGATATTCTTGCAGACCGAATTGCAACGGCTGCATGTAAGGCCGCTGTAAAAGGAAATAATAGGCTTTCTATAAAAGAGGCAGATGCGTTGATTGATGAACTGCTTAGTTTAGAAAATCCGTATAACTGTCCTCATGGAAGACCTACGATTATCTCTATGACGAAATACGAGTTAGAGAAAAAGTTTAAACGAATTGTGTAGGTGAAAATTTTGAAAAAACCTTTAATTATTTTAACAGGTCCTACGGCAGTAGGAAAAACAAAGCTCTCCATTGCACTTGCTAAGGCAGTGAATGGAGAAATCATTTCTGCAGATTCCATGCAGGTATATAAACATATGGATATTGGCTCTGCAAAAATAAAAAAAGAAGAAATGTGTGGTGTTCCTCATTACTTAATTGATGTTTTAGAACCAGATGAGGAATTTCATGTAGTACGATTTCAGGAAATGGCGAAATCAGCTATGGAAGAAATTTATGAAAAAGGGAAAATACCAATTCTTACTGGAGGAACTGGTTTTTATATTCAGGCACTGGTAAAAGACATTGATTTTTCAAAAGAATCTGAAAAGTCACCAATAAGAGAGAAACTGGAAAAACTAGCAAAAGAAAAAGGCTGTGAATATCTCCATGAGAAATTACAGCAGGTGGATCCAAAATCGGCAAAAAAAATTCATGCAAATAATATAAAAAGAGTCATACGAGCATTAGAATATTTCGAACTTACGGGAAATCCCATTTCTACTCATAATGAGGAAGAATCTTTAAAAGAATCTCCTTATAATGTTGCGTACTTTGTTTTAAATGATCTTCGCGAAAAGATATATGAAAGAATTGATACCCGAGTGGATTCTATGTTAGAGGAAGGGCTAGTAGAAGAAGTTTCTATGCTTGCAGAAAAAGGCTATACAAAAGATATGGTTTCTATGCAAGGATTAGGGTATAAAGAGATTTTGTCTTATCTGGAAGGAAGTTGTACATTAGACGAGGCTGTTTATGTTTTAAAACGGGATACTCGCCATTTTGCAAAACGACAACTTACTTGGTTTAGGCGGGAACAAGATGTAATTTGGATAAATAAACAGGATTTTAATGATCAGGAAAGCCAAATTTTAGATTATATATTAGAGAACTGTGAGAAAAGAGGATTATTATCATGGAGGAAATGAAGAAAATATACAGCGATTTAGGCATTAGCACAGAAGTGCTTGCCTTTGGAAATAAAATAGAAGAAGAATTAAAAGAACGTTTTCAAGAAATTGATGAAAACGCAGAATATAATCAATTAAAGGTACTTCATGCCATGCAGAAGAACAAGGTAAGCGAAGGTTGTCTTTATTCTTCTACTGGTTATGGTTATAATGATTTAGGACGTGACACTTTGGAAGAAGTCTACGCAGCAGCCTTTCATACAGAAGCAGCATTAGTGCGCCCTTTAATTGCCTGCGGTACCCATGCACTGTCTGTGGCTCTTTCAGGAAACTTACGACCAGGAGATGAACTTCTTTCCCCTGTAGGAAAACCATATGACACTTTAGAAGAAGTTATTGGTATTCGCCCTTCGAAAGGATCTTTAGCTGAATATGGTGTTACCTACCGTCAAGTAGAGCTTTTAGAAGATGGAAGTTTTGATTACGAAGGCATTCGAAATGCTATTACAGATAAAACAAAAATGGTAGAAATTCAGCGATCTAAGGGGTATTTGACACGTCCTACTTTTTCAGTAGCACAAATTGGAGAACTCATTTCTTTTATTAAAGGTATTAAATCAGATATTATTTGTATGGTAGATAATTGCTATGGAGAATTTGTAGAGAAAATAGAGCCAAGTGATGTAGGTGCTGATTTAATCGTTGGTTCTCTTATTAAAAATCCAGGCGGTGGTCTTGCCCCTATAGGCGGATATATTGCTGGTAAAAAAGAATATGTGGACAATGCAGCTTACCGTTTAACCTGCCCTGGTCTTGGAAAAGAAGTAGGCGCGACCCTTGGTGTTAATCCTTCTTTTTATCAGGGATTTTTCCTTGCGCCGACAGTTACAGCCGGTGCGTTAAAGGGTGCGATTTTTGCTGCAAATATTTATGAGCGTTTAGGATTTTCTGTTACACCAAATAGTACAGAAAGCCGTCATGACATTATTCAGGCAGTTACCTTTGGCTCACCGGAAGGTGTCATTGAATTTTGTAAGGGAATTCAGGCAGCAGCACCAGTAGATAGTTATGTAGAACCAGAACCATGGGCTATGCCAGGCTATGACAGTGATGTCATTATGGCAGCAGGTGCTTTTGTTCAGGGATCCTCTATTGAACTTTCTGCAGATGGACCAATCAAACCTCCTTATACGGTATATTTTCAAGGTGGTCTTACTTGGTATCACGCAAAATTAGGTATTTTAATGTCGCTACAAAAGCTTGCAGATAAAAATCTGGTTACATTGCCACAGGAGTAAAATATGGAAAAAAAGAAGGTCTGTATTGTAGGTGGTGGAGCTGCTGGTATGATTGCAGCTATTATAGCAGCTAGAAATCATGCCGTTGTCACTGTTTTAGAACATAATGAAAAAACAGGAAAAAAGTTATTGGCAACAGGAAATGGTCGCTGTAATTTAACAAATAAAAAGCAGGAGAAAATGTGTTATCATAGCGAGTCTCCAGAAATCCTATGGAATGTGTTGCAAAATTTTTCTTTCCAACAAACATTAGATTTTTTCAAGGAAATTGGTATTTATCCTATATCTAAAAATGGATATTTCTATCCTTCCAGTATGCAGGCATCCAGTGTGCAGGAACTTCTGGAAATGGAAGCTCGATTTTTAAAAGTAAAAATAAAATGCAAAGAACATGTGAAAACAATTAGAGTTTCTGAAACAATAGAAAATCCCCGTTTTTCTGTAATAACAGAGACCTGGCAGTATCCTGCTGATGCTGTTATCCTTGCTTGCGGTTCCTGTGCTTCTGAAATTGACGGGGCGGATGGCAGTGGTTATATGTTGGCAAAGCAGATGGGATTAAAAGTTATAAATCCCCTTCCTGCTTTAGTCCCATTAAAAGGGAATGGGAATTTCTTCTCAAAATGGAGTGGTACTCGTATTTACGGAAAAATACATGTACAATTTCAAAATGAAATTTTACAGACAGAAGAAGGGGAACTACAGCTTACGGATTATGGTGTTTCTGGAATTCCGGTATTTCAGCTCAGTGGATTGGTAGGCCGGTTACTGCAAAAACAGAATTCTGTTACCCTTATTATAGATTTCCTACCAAATATTACAAAACAAGAATTGGAAAAACTTCTTTTAAAAAGAAAAGAACTCTGCACATATAAAACAACAAAAGAACTTTGCATTGGTTTACTTCCAAAGAAGCTTATTGAAGTTTTAACAGATAATAAAATGAACCTTTCAAAACTGGCAGAACAAATAAAAGAATTTCCAGTAGAAATCATAGGAACAAAACCGTTTTCTAATGCACAAGTGTGCCAAGGAGGGGTATCTTTGGAAGAAATTTCTCCGGATACCATGGAATGTAAAAAGATCCCCGGCTTATATTTGGCAGGAGAACTATTAGATGTAGATGGTATCTGTGGAGGCTATAACCTTCAGTGGGCATGGTCCAGCGGTGCCTGTGCAGGAAAGGAGGCTGCTTTATGGTAAAAATTCAACAAATTAAACTTCCTGTTTCTTGTACAAAAGAAGATTTGGAAAATAAAATCAAAAAGCTTTTAAAAATTTCTTCCGATGATTTAATATCATGGAATATTCGACGGCAATCTTTAGATGCAAGAAGAAAACCAGATCTTTTCTTTGTTTATACTGTAGAAGTAGCAGTAAAGAGAGAAAAGCAAGTTTTAAAAAAAGTAAACAATAAAAATATTATGTCAACAACTCCTGTGAACTTTTCTTATTTAAAGGCAGATAAAAACATAACGCTTAAGAAAAGACCTGTGATTGTAGGAAGTGGACCTGCAGGACTTTTTTGTGCTTACTATTTAGTAAAAGCAGGGCTAAAACCCTTGATTATTGAACGGGGCGAAGATGTAGAAAACCGTTTAAAGACGGTAGAAAAATTTTGGGAAACCGGAACTTTAAATACGGAGTCCAATGTCCAATTTGGAGAAGGGGGCGCAGGAACCTTTTCTGATGGAAAACTAAATACATTGGTAAAAGATACAAAAGGACGCAATCAGGAAGTTTTAAAAATATTTGTAGAATTTGGAGCACCTGAGGAAATTTTATATCAACAAAAACCTCATCTTGGAACAGATCTGTTAATTGGCATTGTAAAAAACATGCGAAATTATATTAAAAGTGCTGGGGGAGAGTTTTCTTTTTCTTCTAAAATGACAGATATCCAGATTGAAAATGGAATAATAAAATCAATTACCATTAATGATGTAGAAAATGTAGAAACAGACTGCTTAGTCCTTGCTATTGGACATAGTGCCAGAGATACATTTATGCTATTGAAGAATAAAAATTTGCCTATGGAAGCAAAGGCTTTTGCAGTAGGATTGCGTATAGAGCATTTGCAAACATTAATCAATTTGTATCAATATGGGCAAGAAAACTCTTCTTATCTTAGTGCAGCTTCCTATAAACTTACTCATAAATGTCAAAATAAGCGCGGTGTATATAGTTTTTGCATGTGTCCAGGCGGCTTTGTAGTTAATGCTTCTTCTGAAGAAAAACGACTGGCTGTAAATGGTATGAGTTATCATGATCGAGATTCTGATAATGCCAACAGCGCTTTAATTGTCACTGTTGTACCTGAAGATTTTCCAGGAACAGATGTACTTCGTGGAATGGAATTTCAAAGAAATTTGGAAGAAAAGGCTTATAAACTAGGAAAAGGAAACATTCCCATTCAGTTATATGGTGATTTTGTACAGAACAAAACTTCAGTATCTTTAGGTAAGGTAAATCCGTGCATGAAAGGAAATTATTCCTTTGCAAATTTAAGAGAACTTCTTCCAGAAGAGTTAAATACATCCTTAATTGAAGGGATTGAAGCTTTTGAAAAAATTATTCCTGGTTTTTCCGGAGAAGATTCCGTTTTAAGCGGAATTGAAAGCCGAACATCATCACCTGTGCGCATCGTTCGAAATGAATTATTCGAATCTGAAATTTGCGGAATTTATCCTTGTGGAGAAGGAGCAGGCTATGCAGGCGGTATTACTTCTGCGGCAATGGATGGCTTAAAAGTGGGAGAGGCAATTATGAAAAAAATCATAAATTTTTCTTAAGGCATATACATCGTTTTTAATCTGTGCTACAATAAAACTTGTTATAGCAAAATGCCGGAGAGCTTATAACAAAGAATGACAAAATATACAACAATTAATCAAATGCCCGAAGAAGATAGGCCTTATGAGAAATGTCTACGTTTAGGAGCTGAGTATTTAACAGACAGCGAACTTTTAGCAGTTCTTTTAAGGACAGGAACAAAAGGAAGTCCTTCTGTGGAGATGGCAGAGGAAGTTTTGCAACTTTCTAAAGACAGAGAAGGTCTTTTAGGCCTACATCATTTAAGTATTACGCAGTTGCAAGCAGTAAAAGGAATTGGAAAAGTAAAAGCTATTCAAATTAAATGCATTGGAGAACTTTCTAAAAGAATTGCTACAGCAACAGCAAAAAAAGGAATTTCTTTTCAACATCCTGCTAGTATTGCAGATTACTACATGGAGCAACTACGTCATGAAGAACAGGAACTTTTGATTTGCATGATGTTAGATACTAAAAATCGTTTACTTGGAGATGAAATGATTTTTAAAGGAACTGTAAATAGTTCTTTGGCCAATCCTAGGGAGATTTTCCTCTCGGCTATCTCTTATCATGCAGTAGGAATTTTACTGGTACATAATCATCCCAGTGGAGATTGTACACCTAGTCAGGCAGATGCTGATTTTACCCAGCGAATAAAAGAAGCGGGAGATTTATTAGGGATTCCTTTATTGGATCATATTATTATTGGGGACTGTAAGTATTTAAGCTTTCGTGAACAGGGGATTTTTTAAATGTTAAAAGATAAAGGGGAGCATTCAAATGCTATTACACAAAACGTTTGGAGTAGACCTCGGAACAAGTACAGTAAAAATTTATTCACAAGATAATGATACAATTATTACAGAAAAGAACATAATAGCCATTCGAAACCAAAAACAGATTTTGGCAGTAGGAAATGAAGCATATAAGATTTTTGAAAAAAATCCGTCTAATGTGTCTGTGATTTCACCCATGGCTTATGGAAAAATTGCAGATGTCAATCATACTGAGATGGTTTTGCAGGCTTTACTTGAAAAGATAAATGCAGGTAGTTTATTTAATAATACTTTATACCTGGCTGTTCCTTCAGATGTGTCAGAAATAGAACAGCGTGCCTACTATACCATTGGAAATTCCAACAGAAAAAACAAAATTTATATGGTAAACAAGACCATCGCAGATGCGGTGGCTCTTGGAATTCCTATTAATCATACAAAAGGAAGTATGATTGTTAACATAGGAGCACAAAGTACAGAAATTTCTGTGATTGAAAGAGGAAAAATCGTCCTAAGCAAAATTATTGCTATGGGCGGAACACAATTAAATGAGGCAATTGTAAACGAGGTACGAAAGAATTATAATCTTCATATAGGTACCAGAACTGCTAGAAGATTAAAATTTTCTTTGGCATATTTAAAAGAAGATATTAAAGAGGCGAGAAAAATTATAGGGGTTGATAGTCTTTCCGGTCTTCCTAGAGAAGGGATTATTCCTTCCGATATGATTTATGAAGCAATTTTAGATCCGGTTCGTTCCCTATGTGAGGAAATCCGGTTCTTTTTAGAAAGGACACCTCCTCAGATCTATCAAAACATTCTTGACGAAGGAATTTTTCTCGCAGGTGGCACAACAAGAATTCCTGATATTGACTGGTTTTTAAGTCAAGAAACAGGACAAAAAGTACGTTTATCCAGATATTATGAACATTGTACTATTTGTGGATTAAAAGAAATCATAGGAAATCGTACCTTACACAAGTGGATTCGATAGTAATAGAAAAGCTGAGGTTTGAACATGAAAAAGAAACATAATTGGACATTAAAGAGTAAACATGTCCTTATAGCTATGGGACTAATTTGTATTAGTCTTATGATTTTTGCGGCGGCAGTGAAATTTCCTGTTGCGCCTATAAGAAATGCAGCAGGTTATGTTATTGTTCCTTTTCAAAAGGGAATTAATCAAATTGGAAAAGTTTTGGATAATGCAACGGCAGGTTATCAAAATAAACAGACGCTGGTAAAAGAAAATAAAAAACTTCAGAAAAAAGTGGATGAACTTACTGCAGAAAACAGCCGTCTTACACAGGGACTGACAGAACTAGAACGTTTACAAGAACTGTACCAGCTAGACCAAAATTACAGTGAATATGATAAGGTTGCTGCAAATGTGATTTCTAAAGATGCTGGTAATTGGTTTTCCAATTTTACTATTGATAAAGGCACACAAGACGGTATTCAGAAGAACTGTAATGTTATTGCAGGAAGCGGACTAGTAGGGATAGTAACAGAAGTAGGAAAAAATTGGGCAACAGTAAGATCTATTATTGACGATACAAGTAATGTCAGTGCTATGACTATGAGTACTTCCGATCGTTGTATCGTAGCCGGAGATTTGCGTCTAATTGACGAAGGGAAACTTCAATTCATTCATTTAAAAGATGAAGATAACAAAATTCAGGAAGGTGAAAAAATACTTACTTCTGATGTCAGTGATAAATTTTTAAAAGGTATTCTTATAGGATATGTCAGTGATATCAAAGAAGATCCAAATAATCTGACAAAAACAGGTACTTTAACACCTGCTGTTGATTTCGAACATTTAAGTGAAGTTTTAGTAATTAAAGAGCTGAAGCAACAGAAAGGGGACGCTGAATGAGAGTTAAGCGAAGAATAGTGGAAGCAGTTATTATCTTATTATGCTTCATCTTACAAGGAACGGTTTTTCAAGCATTGGCCATTGGTACAATTACCCCTAATCTTTTACTCATTATTACTGTTTCTCTTGGATTTATGCAGGGTAAGTTATCAGGCCTTTGGATTGGATTTTTCTGTGGTATTTTGCAGGATGTTTTCTACGGAAATCTCTTAGGTTTCTATGCCTTAATTTATTTGTGTATTGGTTATGCTGCAGGATGTTGTTGTAAAATCTTTTATGATGAAGAAATTCGTGTTCCTATGTTACTGGTAGTTGTAGGTGATTTGCTTTATGGTATAATGGTCTACGGTATGCAATTCTTAATGAGAGGACGATTGGAATTCTTTTATTATTTTGGAAGAATTGTTATTCCTGAAATGTTGTATACTGTATTAATAACTGTTATTTTTTATAGGCTTTTATTCCGATTAAATAAGAAAATGACAGAATTGGAAATGAAAGAGAGAGATTCCGTTTGGTTAAGAAAATAAAAAAAATATTAAAAAAAATCAAGTTAAAAAGAAACACAGTGCTTATTTTGGTATTTTGCATTTTGTTTGGTATACTTTTACAACGACTTTTTTCTTTGCAAATTATTCATGGAAAAGAATATGCAGATAACTTTAATTTAAGTATAACAAAAGAACGAACATTAAAAGGAACCAGAGGAATTATTTTTGATAGGAATGGCAAACCTCTTGCTTATAATAAGCTTTCTTATTCCGTTATTCTAGAAGATAGCGGCACATATGAAACAACTAGAGAAAGAAATCTTACTTTAAATCACATTGCGTATGAAGTGTTAAATATACTAAAAAATCACAATGAGACTTTAAGCGTAGATTTCCATATTACACTGGATGAGGAAGGCAACTATATTTTTGATACCACTGGTTTTAATTTGAATCGTTTTAAAGCAGATATTTATGGACAAGCAAATATTGAAAAATTAAAAAAAGAGGAATTGGAGGCGTCTCCTGATAAAATAATAGCAGACATATCTAACGAAAAGCGTTTCGGATTGATTAATAAAAAAAATCCTTACACAAAGGAAGAACTAGAACAATACGGATTGCCAGAAACTTTTACGAAAGAAGAGACTCTGGAAATTCTTAAAATTCGATATATTCTTTCTACAAACAGTTTTAAAAAATATGTTCCTGTAACACTGGCAACTAATGTCAGTGAAGAAACCGTAGCTGAAATTATGGAACGTAAAGATCAGCTTCAAGGAGTTGATATTGCGGAGGATTCCATTCGTGTTTACGATGAAGCAGAGTCTTTTGCTCCAATTATTGGTTACACAGGAAAAGCAGATGCAGAAGAATTGGAAGAATTAAGAGAAGATGGACACACATATTCTACAGATGCAGTGATTGGTAAAGCTGGTATTGAAAAAATAATGGAAACCCAATTACAAGGAACAAATGGTTCAGATAAGGTTCTTGTTGATACCATGGGAAAAGTTTTGGATGTTGTTAAAAATTCTAGAAAAGACCCTAAATCTGGGAACAATATTTATCTGACTTTGGATAAAGATTTACAACGTGTATGTTATGAAGTTTTAGAGCAAAAAATTGCTGGTATTTTAGTGGCAAATATCATCAATGCAAAAGAATTTAATGTTGATGAAGGTATGGATACAGCAGCAATTAAAACGCCAATTTACGATGTTTATAATGCTTTAATTAAAAATAGTGTACTGGATATTAGTCATTTTAAAGAAGAAGATTCCTCTGAACTGGAAAAAACAGTATATAGTATTTTTCAGCAACAGCAGGAGCGTGTTTTCCAACAAATTAAAGAGGAACTAACGAATGAAAATCCAGTAGCATATAAAGATCTTCCAAAAGAAATGCAAGAATATCAAAGTTATATTGTTAATGAATTCTTAACGCGAAAAAAAGAGATTTTGTCTATGGATGCCATTGATGCTGCTGATTCTACTTACATTGCATGGTCCAAAGATGAAAGTATTAGTTTGAAAGAATTTCTAACATATGCAGCTGGAAAAGATTGGATTGATATTTCTCAGTTTTCAGCAGAGGGTGATTATCTTGATTCTTCTCAAGTATATACAGCTTTATCTGAGTATCTTACTAGTTCCCTTACGGATGATTCAGGATTTTCGAAAATTATTTATAAGTATATGCTTCATGCTGATATGATTTCTGGGACACAACTTTGTTTGCTTTTATATGATCAAGGAATTCTTAATGAAGATGAATCAACTTATAATGCTTTAAAATCTGGTTCTATGACTGCATATAATTTTATGATTGAAAAAATTAGCAATTTAGAAATTACTCCGGCACAACTTGCTCTGGATCCATGTTCTGGCTCTGTTGTAATCACAGATGTTAAAACTGGTGAAACACTTGCTTGTGTTACTTATCCAGGATATGATAATAATCGTCTTGCTAATAATATGGACACAGAATATTTTGCAAAATTGTCCCAGGATTTATCAAGACCATTTTATAACAAAGCGACACAGCAACTTACTGCTCCTGGTTCTACTTTCAAAATTGTAACGGCAGTAGCTGGTATGGAAGAGGGGATTGTAGATAGCAACTATGGTGTTGTATGTAATGGGCGATTTGATAAAATTCCGAACGGACCATACTGTTGGCTTCATTCTGGACATGGGTATATGAATGTAGTATCTGGTATTACAAATTCATGTAATGTATTTATGGGACAAGTTGCATACGATTTAGGAACAGATAAAAACGGAAGTTTTTCAGATTCTCTTGGTATTGATAAACTTCAAAAATATGCAAATATGTTTTTATTAAATGAAAAATCTGGTTTAGAAATTACAGAAGCATCGCCTCAAGTTTCAGAAGAAGATGCCATTCGTACTTCTTTTGGTCAGGCGAAGAATAATATGACTACTTCTCAATTAGCCAGATATGTAACAACTATTGCCAGTCGGGGAACTAGCTATGAGCTTACCCTTTTTGATAAAGTAACAGATGCTGATGGTAATTTAATAGAAGACTATCAGCCTACTGTAAAAGGAGAAATGGATGTAGCAAATAGCACATGGGATGCTGTTCATAAGGGCATGCGCGGTGTTGCAAAAAACAACACAATTCTAAGTTCCATGAAACTTTCTGTTGCTGGAAAAACTGGTACAGCTCAGGAAGATATGAGCCGACCGTCCCACGGTCTCTTTATTGGGTTTGCTCCTTATGACAATCCTGAAGTAGGCGTGGCAGTCCGCATTGGTAATGGATATTCTTCCGGTAATGCGGTAAGTGTAGCAAAAGATATTCTCAATTATAAGTACAATTTTGCAGATGAATCTGAAATTGTTACTGGTGCTGCAACTGCTAGTGACACAACAACACACAACGATTAAATAGAAATCTGTAGAATACATCCGAAAAAAAAAGAGAGTATCAGGAGGATTTTGTATGAGTGAAATTATTGTAATTACGTCTGGAAAAGGCGGTGTGGGTAAAACCACAGTAACAGCGAATATCGGGTTAGGACTGGCAAAATTAAATAAAAAGGTAGTAGTAGTAGATACTGATATTGGACTTCGGAATCTGGATGTTGTGCTGGGACTGGAAAATCGCATTGTTTATAACCTTATTGATGTGATTGAGGGAAGCTGTCGGATGAAACAAGCCCTTATTCGAGACAAACAGTGTGATAATTTGTTTTTACTTCCCTCAGCTCAAACAAAAGATAAAACTGCCATTACACCAGAGCAAATGGTAAAGTTAACTGAGGCGCTATCTGAAGAATTTGACTATATTCTTTTAGATTGTCCTGCGGGGATTGAACAAGGCTTTAAAAACGCCATTGCAGGTGCCAGCAGAGCAATTGTGGTAACTACTCCTGAAGTTTCGGCTATTCGTGATGCCGATCGAATCATTGGACTTTTACAGGCAAATGAAATGCCTCAAATTCAATTAGTTATTAATCGACTTCGGATGGATATGATCAAGCGTGGAGAAATGATGTCAGTGGAAGATGTTTCTGAAATTCTTGCGGTAGATCTTTTAGGGGCCATTCCCGATGATGAAGCAGTTGTAATTGCTACCAATCAAGGAGAACCTTTATGCGGTAAAGATTCTTTATCAGGAAAGGCTTTTGAAAATATCTGTCGTAGAATAGCCGGAGAAGATATTCCTCTCATGGACTTTCATGTTAAAAGAGGTGTATTTAAACGTCTTTCTGGCATTTTTAGAAAATAGAAGAAGGGGGATTCGGAATGTTTAAATTTCCAAGCAGACCATCCGGTTTTGTTGCAAAAGACCGCTTGAAGCTGCTCCTTACTTCTGAGCGGCTGGAATGTACTCCACAAATGATGACTATGCTGCAAAATGATATTGTTCGTGCAGTAAGTAAATATTTTTCTGTATACGAACAAAAAGTAGAAATTCGTTATCGAAAGGATACATCTACTGTGACAGCTCACATACCTTTACAGACAGATATTAAAGACTCATCTCCGGGGATGTTATTTCAGAGATGATGTAATAAAACTTTAAAAACCAGAAGAAAAATAGGTGTTTTCATGATTAGACAATATAAATTACAAGATTACAATTTTAGATTGGTAATCGTTCTTATAGCTTTGACTTCAATGGGAGTTTTACTGGTAGGAAGTGCTGATCCCAATTTACAAAAAAAACAGTTTATAGGAATGATTTTAGGACTTATCATTATGGTAATTGTGTCCCTTATTGATTTTAGCTGGATTTTGAATTTTAGTTGGATTATGTATGGAGGAAACATTCTTTTACTTATTTTAGTAATTGTAATGGGTACTGATGCAAATGGAGCACAGCGTTGGTTAAATATCGGTGGCTTTCAATTCCAGCCTACGGAATTATCTAAAATCATTATTATCTTATTTTTTGCTAAATTTTTTATGGACCATGAAGAAGATTTAAATACTCTGAGAACTTTGGTAAAAGCAATTGTTTTGCTTGCCATTCCATTGGTTCTAATTTTAATACAGCCAGACTTGAAAAATACCATTACAGTTGTTATACTTTTTTGTATCATAATTTATATTGCGGGATTAAGTTATAAAATTATTGGCAGTATCCTTTTGATTGCTGTTCCTATGGCAATTGTCTTTTTGTTTATTGTTGTACAACCAGATCAAAAATTAATTAAAGATTATCAGCGAGATAGAATTATGGCATTTTTAAATTCAGAAGATGATGCCTATTCTGATGATGTTTTACAACAAGAAAATTCTGTCACAGCTATTGGTTCCGGACAACTTACTGGAAAAGGATTAAATAATAATGAAGTAGCTTCTGCAAATAAAGGGAATTTTGTTTCTGAAAATCAAACAGACTTTATTTTTTCTGTAGCTGGAGAAGAATTGGGATTTATTGGATGTACAGCCATTTTACTTATGTTACTTTTAGTGATTTTTGAATGTATCCGGGTTAGTCTCAGAGCAAAAGATACTTCAGGAAAATTGATATGCTGTGGTGTTGCATCTGTAGTAGGAATACAAACTTTTATTAATATTGCTGTAGTAACAAAAATTTTGCCAAACACAGGAACTCCTCTTCCTTTTGTTAGCTATGGGCTAACTTCTATTATTAGTCTTTATATCGGAATGGGACTTGTGTTAAACGTAGGATTACAAAAATATAGAACTTATAGGGAGGTTGAAAAATCATGAACATCGGACTGATTGCACACAATTCAAAAAAGAAACTGATGCAAAATTTTTGCATCGCGTACAGAAATATTTTGTCAAAAAACACATTATATGCCACAGGAACTACAGGTAGGTTAATTGAAGAAGCTTCTAATCTTACTGTGCATAAATTTCTTGCAGGACATTTAGGCGGAGAACAGCAGTTGGGTGCAATGATTGAACAAAATGAAATGGATTTAATCATCTACTTGCGTGAGCCTCTTGCCCCACAAAAGCAAGATCCAGATGTAAAGCGTATTTTTATGCTATGTGATACTCATAATATTCCTATGGCTACAAATCTGGCAACTGCAGAAATGATGATTCGTTCCTTAGGTAGAGGAGAGCTAGATTGGCGTGAAATGTATAAATAAAAAAAGAAAAAAAACACTTTTTTTCATAATGGGTTCTGTGATTCTCGTCCTTCTTGTAAGTTTGGGGATTGTTGCGCTTCATAATTCACAAGATTTTAAAGAAGAATACCCTTATAATAAAAGCATGCAAGCTTTTAGGACTTCTGCCAAAGAAGATATTTTAGTAGCACCAGGCCTTTCTAGTAATCTGTGTGTGGGAGAAGACTTTACGAAAATGGAAGGTATCCAAAGTATTGCTGGAGAAATGGTTGGATTTTTCTCACTGGGAGAGGGAACGATTCCTTTTTCTAATCATTTATATGAAAAAATAGAACCCGGGAAAATAACACAGCTTATGACAGCATTGCTTGCAATAGAACACTTAAATTTAGAAGATGACATTATAATTGAAGGTGAAGATAAGGTTTATGGAAAAGGTTCTAAAAATTGCGGTCTACAAGAAGGATACCATGTCACTGTTAGACAACTTTTAAATGCAACTCTTGTGGCTTCAGCAGAAGATGCTTGTCAGGCTCTTGCTAGACTTGTTAGTAATTCTCAAGAAGATTTTGTTGTCCTGATGAACGAAAAAGCCGCACAACTTGGTATGACCAATACTAATTATACAAATGCTACCGGATATTCTTCTGAGCAACAGTATACTACAATTTATGATTGTTATTTATTATTTAATGAATTCTTAAAATATCCCGATTTGTTAAATTCTATGTCATTATCCGATTACACTATGAATTATATTACGGGAAAAGGGGATTTAAAACAGTATAGATTAGACAATGATAATCCTTTTATGACAGGAAAAATAAATATACCCAAAAATGTTACGGTTTTGGGTGGTAAAGTTTTTACTTCAAAGTCTACTAATTATGCGGCTTTGCTAGAACAAAATAAATATGGAGAATTTTATATTTCAATTGTATTTCATGCAGAAACAGAAAATATGCTAATAGAGAGACTATCTGAAATGTTATATCAGACAAATAAATAAAAAAATTACCATATTTTTAAATTTAACCATTGAATTTTCAAACAATGTGCACTATAATTAGTTTAACAATAACCACGTTTTTGGTGAATATACATATTACGTGCAGCTAAGGAGGAAATTGCGATGGTTCAGTTAATTGTAGGCGAAAAAGGTAAAGGAAAAACAAAAATACTGTTAGACAAAGTAAATAAGGAGATTAAAGAAGCAACGGGTACATTTGTTTATTTGGATAAAAGTAAAAAGCATATGTACGAATTAAATAACAAAGTACGTCTGATCGATTTATCTGAGTTTGATATTGAAAATAGCTGCGAATTTATAGGATTCCTGTCCGGTATTCTTTCGCAAGATAATGATTTAGAAAAGATTTTCTTAGACAGTTTTCTCAAAATTTCGAAAGTTACAGATGAAGAACTTATGAATGTATTAAAGCGCTTACAGGTGATAGGTGAAAAATATCAGGTATCTTTTGTACTTAGCGTTTCAATGGATATAAGCCAGTTGCCAGAATGTGCAAAAGATATGGTACTTGTTTCTCTGTAATAAGAGGATGTCTTTTTATACTTATACAATTCAAAGGTTCAGAAATATGTTGTAAAAATCTATACAAAAAAACACCACACAAGTTAAAATTTGTGTGGTGTTTTTTTGTATAATTATATCTTTTCATTAAATGATTGAATTCTACCGAACAAAGTGAAAAGATATAATCCACAAATTCCAACCAGTGCATAAATAATTCTAGTTACCCAAATCATATCGCCAAATAAGAAGGTTACTAAATTAAATCGAAAGAATCCTATTAATCCCCAATTTACTGCACCGATTAGAGTGATTATTAACGCTGTGTAATCTAAAGCTTTACTATTCATGAATAAGGCCTCCTTTATCTTTATTTAGTATATCCTTAAATTCCTGTTTTATACAAAAGTTTTCTATTGTGCTTCCATATAGAAAATGTTAAAATATAATATAATGCTGAAAGGACAATTAAAACAAAGGAGAGTAAAGTTGTCAATCGGAAAGAAAATTTTCAAAAAAATTAAGCAATTTTTTTTGTTTTTAAAAAGACTGCTGACATTTAATATAACAACTATTATGTTTGGAGTCTTATTGCTGTATATGATGATTACAATCATTTTATATGTTACTTCTGATCACGTAACTTCATATCAGGTTACTGTAGGACCCTTAACTAAAAATCCTGTATGTAATGCATTAGCTCTTCGTCAAGAGCAAATTGTACCGGCAGGTGGATCAGGTTATATTAACTATTACGCACGAGAAGGTATGCAAGTTCGCAAAAACGGTTCTGTATATGCTCTAGATGATAAAAAAACGGAAGTTTCCGATGTAGAACTTTCTAATGAACAATTAGAAAAGATGAGAGCAAATATGGCAAAATTTTCCTATGGTTTTCAGGGCAGTGACTTTTATGATACATACAGCTTTAAATATGAGCTACAGGGAAATATTCTTCACGCTTCTGAAATAATGGGATCAAAAGATACTTCTGGTGAAAATACAAATGAAAACAGTAATGTTTTAAAAGGACAGGCAATAGGAGAAGTTGTCTCTCTGGGAAATCAAAAAGTTTTCACCTCACCAGAAGCTGGAGTTGTAATTTATTCCATAGATGGTTATGAAGAAAAAACACCAGAGTCTTTACAAGAAAATGATTTTGATGAAAAAGCATACAAAAAAACAGAACTTTTAACTAAAGAAAAAATCAAAGAAGGGGAATCTGTGTACAAAGTAATTACTAGCGAAGAATGGACTTTGATGGTTCCTCTTACAGATAAACTGGCTGCTACTATTGCGGATCGAAATAGTATTAAAGTAAAATTCTTAAAAGATGGAGAAAGTCAAAATGGAAGCTTATCCCTTGTAACTGTCGGAGATCAAAAGGTTGCACAAATTCATTTAAAAAATGGTATGGCTCGCTATGCTTCAGATCGTTTTCTTGAAATTGAGTTGGTAGTTAATACAAGAAGCGGTTTAAAAATACCTGTAAGTTCTATTGTTACCAAAGAGTTTTATCTTATTCCAAGAGATTTTCTTGCAAATGGAAACAATACAGAAGGTAAGGGCTTTATCCGTGAATCACATCACAAAAATAAGACTGCTACTACAGAATTTGTAGAGGCTATAATTTATAAAGAAACAGATGTGGACGGTAATGAAATTAATTATGATACGGCAAACACTTCCGGAGGGTATTGTTATGTAGATAAAGAAACTTTTCAGGAAGGTAATGTTTTAATTAAACCAGACTCCAATGAAACTTTTGTAATAGGCGAGGTAGATTATTTAGAAGGTGTATACGGTATGAATAAAGGTTATGCAGTATTTCGACAAATTGAACTTTTAGATCAAAATGAAGAATATTGCATTGTAAAACAAGGTACATCATATGGGCTTCAACCTTTCGATTACATTGTTTTAGATGGAGAAAAAGTTCACGAAGAAGATATTCTGTCTGGCACTTACTAAAGAACATTGGAGAAAGGAGACTATAATGAGTGTTTGTGAAAATTATAAAGAAGTAGAAAAACATATAGATGCTGCCTGTAAACGTGCAGGAAGAAAACCTGAGGAGGTAACCTTAATTGCAGTAAGTAAAACAAAACCTGTATCTATGATAGAGCAACTTCTTTCCTTAAATGTGATAGAATTTGGAGAAAATAAGGTACAAGAACTTACAGCAAAAGCAGAATTGCTTCCTTCCAATCTTCATTGGCATATGATTGGACATTTACAACGCAATAAAGTAAAATATGTTGTTGACAAAGCATGTCTAATCCATTCTGTTGATTCCCTACGTCTTGCAGAAGAAATTAGCAAGGAATCGCAAAAGAAACAAGTTACATCACAGATTTTGATTGAAGTAAATATAGCGGAAGAAGAAAGTAAATTTGGTATATCTCCATCAGAATTACTTCCTTTGATTGAAAAAATATCTATACTTCCTAATATTTCTATTCAAGGTCTTATGACAATTGCTCCTTATGTAGAAAATCCAGAAGATAATAGGTGGATTTTTCAAAAATTAAAAAATTTAAGTATTGACATTAAAGGGAAAAACTTTGATAATGTTACTATGGATGTCTTGAGTATGGGCATGACTGGTGACTATGAAGTTGCCATTGAAGAGGGTGCTACACATGTTCGAGTAGGAACCGGTATCTTTGGAGAAAGAAATTATACTATATAACAGATAGGAGACTTTATTAAATGAATATTTTAGGTAAATTTATAGATGCTGTAAAAGTAAACGACGATTTTGATGATGACGATTTTCTGGACGATTTTGATGATGATTTCGAAGATGAAAAACCTAAAAAAAGATTTTTCAAAAAACTGGATGATGATTTAGATGACGATTTTGATGATTTATCACCATCAAGAAGTTATAAAAAGACGGAAAAACAAACTGCAGCCACAAAACACGCAAAACCAACAAAGCAAACTTCTACAACTTCTAGTAAGGTTACTCCAATGTATAATGTTAAGAAAAAAATTTCCACTAGTGAAGTTTGTGTAATTAAACCAAAGCAGTTCGATGATGCCACAGAAATTGTAGATGCACTTTTAGATAATTGTACTGTAATTTTAAATCTGGAAGGTTTGGATATTAATCTTGCGCAACATATTATTGATTTTACTTCTGGTGCAAGTTATTCTATTCAGGGAAGTATTCGTAAAGTTTCTTCTTACATTTTTATCCTAACACCAGAAGGTGTGGATATAACTGGTGATTCGCAAGAATTGCTCAATGATATCACAGGTGGTTCCATGTACGAAGGGATTTAAGTTTATTTTATGGAAAAACAAGAATTATTTAAAAAACGTATGTTAGAGTTAAGTAAGAAAGCCTATTATAGAGGAATTCTTACTTACTCAGATTTTTTAGACCTAAATGAACAAAATATCCTTCATAGCCTTTCTTTTCAAGATAAAGGTGTCCAGGTACTTTTATTTGGTGGTTATGACACGGCAGAGCGTCAGATGGCGGCATTCGTATCTGATGCTCTTTGTTGTAATGAAGATTATCCCATTACTTGTATCAAAATATCTCCATTAAATAAAAAATTTTCTGATTCTTTAACTCATCGCGATTATTTAGGATCAATTTTGAATTTAGGAATTGAGAGATGTAAAATTGGTGATATATTAGTTGAAGATAATAGTGCTTTTGTTTTTTGTCACACCTCAATGGCTGATTTTTTAATTACTGAAATATGTCGTATTAAACATACTCCTGTAAAAGTAGAGGTCATTGAAGATAAAAATCAATTTCCAAACCCGAAAAGAGATGAAATTTCAGGTACGGTTGCTTCCCCCCGTTTAGATAGTATAATTGGGCTGGCATTTCACACTTCCCGAAGCAGTATGATTTCTTATATTGAAGGTGGAAAAGTATTTATAAATGGAAAAAGTGTTGTCTCTAATGCATATGTTTTAAAAGAAGGAGATATTGTGTCTGTTCGCGGAAAAGGGAAGTTTCAATTTGATTCTATTACCAATAAGACAAAGAAAAATCGCTATCATGTAGTTTTATACAAATATTGTTAAATTGTCCAGCGGTGTGATTAGTTTGAGACTGGGATAAATTTATGTCTTTAAAAGATATTATGTGAGGAGAAATTGAAATGGAAGAAAAAGTTTTACATGTAAAAAAAATTGGTGATTTTCACTATGACATCTTCTTCGAAAAAAGTTTTGCACAGCTATCTGATCGATTAAATGCTTTAAATAGAACAGGAAAAAAAATTTGTATTGTAACAGATAGTAATGTTGGTCCTCTTTACTTAAAAGCAATAGAGGAAGAACTCAAAAAAACAACTTTATTGTATACATTTTATGTTCTTCCTGCTGGAGAAATAAATAAAAACTTAAAGGAAATTGAAGGGATTTATGAACATTTAATTGTAAATCATTTTGACAGAGGAGATTTATTAGCTGCTTTAGGCGGTGGTGTGGTAGGAGATATGACAGGTTTTGCCGCTGCCACTTATCTACGCGGAATCGACTTCATACAAATTCCCACTACATTGCTTTCACAAGTTGATAGCAGTATTGGTGGAAAAACAGGAGTAGATTTTAATCAATATAAAAATATGATAGGCGCATTTCATCAGCCGCTTTTTGTTTATACTAATGTTCAAGTTCTTCAAACACTACCAGAAATAGAATTTGTTAGTGGAATGGGTGAAGTGCTAAAACATGGATTTATACGCAATAAAAGATATAGTCAATGGCTTTTAAAACATAAAAAAGAGATTATGGATAGACAACTAGATATTTGTCAAGAAATGATTTATGAAAGCTGTGTGATAAAAAAGACAGTAGTTGAAAACGATCCTTTAGAACATGGGGAACGTGCTGTTCTAAATTTCGGACATACAATTGGACATGCAATAGAAAAGTTAAAAAATTTTTCTCTTCATCATGGACATTGTGTTTCTATTGGATGTGCTGCGGCTGCATATCTATCTCTAAAAAAAGGCTTTCTTACAGAAATGGAATATGAGGAGGTTTTGACAGGGTTAAAAACCTTCCATTTACCTATAGAAGTAAATGGAATATCTTCTCAAGATATTCTTATAACGACAAAATCTGATAAAAAAATGGATAAAGAACATATTCGATTCATTCTACTTCATGGATGCGGAAATGCAGTGATTGATACCTCACTAACGGATGGAGATTTAATAGAAGCTATACAGAAAATAAATATAGAAAACAAGGAGCCTGTAATATGAAAAAAAAACAACGAATCCTATCTTTTTTCCAACTGTTCATTGTAGTTTCTTTGTTAACTGGTTTGGATCAATTAACAAAGTTTTTAGCAGTCGAAAATTTAAAAAATAAAGCAAATATTCCCTTAATTCCTAATATATTGTATTTACAATATTTAGAAAATAGAGGGGCTGCTTTTGGTATTTTTCAAGATCAAAAAATTTTTCTAATAGTTTTGACTAGTTTGATTTTAATTGGTGTGTGCTATGTTTTATGGAAAATACCAGTACATAAAAAATACGTTTACCTGAAACTTCTATGTTTTTTAATTACTGCAGGAGGAATAGGAAACCTGATTGATAGAATACGTCTTGACTATGTTATTGACTTTATTTATTTTGCTCCCATTGACTTTCCTGTATTTAATGTAGCAGATATTTATGTAAGTGTGGGTATGATTCTGCTATTTATCGTTGTCTTATTTTATTATAAAGATGATGATTTTGAATTTTTAAAATGGAAAAAAAGTAAATAAAGGAGTCTGATTTATGAAACAGATTTGCCTACAAGTAGACTCTTCTTATACAGGAGAGAGAATTGATAAATATTTAGCTGAAATAATGAATGATTATTCCCGGTCTTTTTTACAAAAACAACTAAAGAGTGGAAATGTCAGTGTTAATGAAAAGCAAGCAAAGGCTAGTTTAAAGGTAATGGAAGATGACGAAGTCCGCATTTTAATTCCAGAAAATAAAGAACCTGATATTGTGCCAGAAAATATACCTCTCGATATCCTTTATGAAGATTTACAACTGCTAGTTGTAAACAAACCAAAAGGAATGGTGGTACATCCCAGTGCTGGACATTATTCTAAAACTCTGGTAAATGCTTTGATGTTTCATTGTAAAGATCAACTTTCTGGAATAAATGGAGTATTAAGACCAGGTATTGTTCATAGAATTGATATGGATACAACAGGTGCTTTAGTAGTATGCAAAACCGACTTAGCACACCAAAGTTTAGCCGAGCAATTAAAAGTACACAGCATTACACGGCGTTATCGTGCCATTGTTCATGGTCGATTAAAAGAAGATTTTGGCACCATAGAGGGTTCAATTGGAAGACATCCTACTGAACGAAAAAAAATGGCTATAAACGTTAAAAATGGTAAATCTGCAACTACACACTATAAAGTGTTGGAGCGCTTTGAACAATTTACATATGTTGAATGCGAACTAGAAACAGGACGGACACATCAAATTCGCGTACATATGAGTAGTATTGGACACCCTCTTTTAGGAGATATTCTTTATGGGCCAAAAAAATCTGCAATTTCAGGCTTACAGGGGCAGACACTTCATGCTATGATTCTTGGATTTATTCATCCTGTTTCAGGAGAATATATGGAATTCACTGCACCACTTCCAGAGTATTTCGAAAAATTGCTGAAAAGATTCAGAAAATAATTAAAAAAATATATACATTGACTAAAAAAAGGATTATAATAATAGTAACAGCAAAATAAGTCTTGTATAAAGAGAGGAGTGTGTGGTTATGGCAGGAAATACAGTTATAACAATTGGGCGTCAATACGGAAGCGGAGGACGAGAAATCGGTATGCGCCTTGCAGATGAGCTAGGCATTAAATGCTATGATAAAGAACTATTAAATCGAGCAGCAAAAGATAGTGGCATTTGTGAAGAGTTATTTGAACATCATGATGAAAAACCTACAAATAGCTTTTTGTATTCCTTAGTAATGGATACTTATTCTTTTGGTTATTCCTCAGCAGCTTTTGCAGATATGCCCATTAACCATAAGGTTTTTTTAGCACAATTTGATACTATAAAAAAACTAGCACAAGAAGAGTCCTGTGTTATGGTTGGTCGTTGTGCGGATTACGCTTTGGCGGATTATGAAGGGGCTTTTAGTGTATTTATCCACGCTGATTTAGATAAACGAATCCGGCGGATTGCAACAAAGTATGATATTTCTGATTCAGCAGCAAAAGATCGTATACATAAAACGGATAAACAAAGAGCAAGCTATTATAATTATTACACGAGCAAGAAATGGGCAGATGTTTCAAGCTATAACTTATCTCTTGACAGTGGTGTCTTTGGTATTGATGGATGTGTAAAAATGATAAAAAAAATGCTAGAATTAAAAGGTTGTAAATTTTAACATTTAGATTTAAATAGTAAAAAGGAAATTATTGTATGGATGGTATTGGTAAAATCTCATCTTACAATAATTTCCTTTTTTTCTATTCCCAACCACAGATTGAACTATTACGAATTGCCGTAAACATTCTTTCTTTTACTCCAGGATTTTCTTTTGTCAGTGTTTTTAAAAGTTCTTTGGCATATTCCCGTTTTGTATACCCATCTACTGGACAAGGACTTTTTTCAATTTCTAAATGATATTTATTTTTAAATCCAATTACATCTGCTTCATTCACATAAAGCAGCGGCCGGATTACAGTCAAGTCCATGCGATCTAAATATGTTTTTGGGGAAAAGGTATGAAATCTTCCTTCATAAATTAAAGAGAGTAACATTGTTTCAACTACATCATCTTTATGATGTGCGTAAGCTACTTTATTACACCCTAAATCTTTTGCAGCATTATTTAGTGCACCTTTTCTCATTTTCGCACAAAGAGAACAAGGATTATGTTCTTTTCTCTCTTCAAAAATAATCGGTGCAATATCTGTCTTCACAAGTGTAAATGGAATTTCTAAAGTATTACATAATTTTTCGATTTTATCTGCAGAAAAATCTTTATGCCCTAAATCTACAGTAATTGCTTCTAATTGAAAATGTTTTGGATAAAAACGCATCAAACCATGTAGAGCATAAAGCATAGTAAGACTATCTTTTCCACCCGAAATCCCCACTGCAATTTTATCTCCTTCATCTATCAGTTGAAATTCATCTATTGCCTTTCTGCTGAGGCTCAATAGTTTTTGTAATGTCATAAAATCAATATCCTTTCATTTATCATTCTATCCATACTCAGAGAGCATAGCATAGATAAAGAAAAAAAGAAAGATTTTTTGCTTCTTTGTGAACACAAAAAATAAAATTCGTGATATAATGAAAGTCAATGTTATCAGTGAAGCAAAGAAACACTTAAATTAAAAAGGATAATAGATTGCAAGGCTATTATCTTAATAACTACTATAATAAATATTCCCTTGCAAAAACTATTATACGAGGAGGAAACGTATGAAGTTTCGTTGGAATAAAAAATATTTGTACTGGGGTATGACTGCCTTTACAGTTATCAGTGCCAGTCTTTTGTTTTATTTTCTTATTTTTCGTATGGATGTATTCTTTAGTGGATTGAAAAGATTAACCAACATTTTAATGCCTGTTATCTGCGGCGCAATTATAGCGTATTTGCTAATACCAGTGGTGAATTTTCAAGAAAGAAAAATCTATTATATTTTAGAAGATAAACGTCATTTAACTTTAGATAAAAAACATAAAAAAATCATTCGATATCTTTGCATAGCTTTGGCATTGATTTTTGCAGGACTTGTAATTTATTCCCTGCTTGCTATGATTATGCCTAGTATTTTAGAAAGCATTATTAGTATTATTAATGATTCACCTCGCTATGTACAAAATATTCGCCATTGGCTTGAATCTCTTTTAAAAGATAATCCAGAATGGCAAACCACTGTTTTTGACTATTTAAACCGATATTCTCCAAAAGTTGAATCTTTCTTAAATAGGGAAGTCCTTCCTCAAATTAAACAAATTCTTCAATCTTTAACTACTGGAGTGTTTGGTACATTGGTATTTATTAAAAATCTTTTAATCGGTCTTATTATTTCCATTTATTTAATGGCTGGAAAAGAAGGGTTTGTCACACAATCTAAAATGTTTGTTTATGCTATTTTTGATACAGAGAAAGCAAATAGTATTGTAAAAGCTTTTCGCTTTACTCACCGTACTTTTGGAGATTTTATTAATGGCAAAATCATTGATTCTATTATCATTGGAATTTTATGCTATATTGGCACTAGCATTATTGGTACTCCATATCGTCTGCTTGTCAGCGTAGTAGTAGGAGTTACCAATATTATACCGTTTTTCGGACCATATTTAGGGGCAATTCCAAGTGCATTTATTATTTTAATGGTAAATCCAATGCATTGTTTATATTTCTTAATTTTTATTTTGCTTTTGCAACAATTTGATGGAAATATTTTAGGGCCTAAGATTTTAGGAGATTCTACAGGATTATCTAGTTTTATGGTAATTGTGGCAATTCTTTTATTCGGTGGATTAATGGGAATTCCAGGAATGATTATTGGTGTGCCGTTATGGGCAGTTTTTATGGCTGGTTTAAAATGCTTAAGAAATCATGAGTTAAAGAAAAAATCTATGCCTACAGAAGAAAGTTTTTATGAAGATATTGCTTATATTAATCCGGAAACTTTAAACCCGATTCCATTTTTAAAGGAAAAAAATCAGCCTAAAAAATCTCAATCAATAGAAAAAAACAAAAAAGAAGAGGAAGATCAGTAAATGAAACTTGTTATACAAAAAGTCAGCCATGCATCTGTAGAAACAGAAGGAACACGCATAGCCGAAATTCAAAAGGGGTTATTGGTTCTAGTTGGCATTGGTAAAAATGATACAAAAGAACTTATAGACAGATATGTGAAAAAAATGATAAATCTTCGAATTTTTCCAGATGAGAATGGTAAAACAAACCTTTCATTGGAAGATATAAATGGTGAAATTCTTTTAGTGTCACAATTCACTTTATATGCAAATTGTAAAAAAGGAAATCGTCCTAACTTTTTTGATGCAGGAGAACCTGAAGAAGCTGAATATCTTTATGAATATATGGTAAAAAAAGTAAAAGAATCTGTCCCTGTAGTACAAACAGGAAAATTTGGAGCATCTATGAAGGTTTCTTTAATTAATGAAGGACCATTTACCATTTTATTAGATGAAAACACATTTATATAAAAAATAAGAATCCATAAAATAATGAATAATATTAGTAGAAAAACATCTTTAAAATTAGAAACAGTAGTTTGAAGATGTTTTTCTTATTTGAATAGTTTAGCGGACAAATACAGATTTAACCGAAAAACTATAGACTTTTTATTCATATCATGTTAAACTACTCTTGAAAACTACAATTTTGGAGGTGTTTTATGGCAAAGCCAATTACTTATCGTGAACAAGAAAAAATTGAAAATACTGTAAAACTTCGTGAGTTCTTAATGGAACTCCCACCTTATGTCAAAGATTATTTTCGTGCCAAGGAACCTACAACTTCAGATAAAACTCGTTTATCATATGCTTATGATTTACGTGTATTTTTTCGTTTTTTGCAAGAAACAAATCCTTCTTTACAAGAAAAATCCATGTCTGATATTTCTATACAAGATTTGTCTTTGCTTCAACCAGTCGACTTTGAAGAATTTCAAGAATATCTAAAAGCCTATAAGTCTAAAGATAATAAATTAGAAACAAATTCTAGAACTGGAATTGCCAGAAAAATGTCTTGTCTTCGTAGTTTTTATGATTATTTGTGCAAACGCCAATTATTGGCATCAAATCCAGTTCGTCTTGTGGATATGCCTAAAATTAAAGAAAAAGCTATTATTCAATTAGATCCTGATGAAATTGCCAATCTTTTAGACTATATTGAAAATTACGGAAAACAATTATCTGGCTTAAAACTTTATCACTACAACAAACAAAAGTATCGAGATATTGCTATTGTTACTCTTCTATTAGGAACAGGCGTTCGTGTATCGGAACTGGTTGGCTTAAATATTGGAGATGTTGATTTTAAAAATAGTGGCATTCGTATACTTCGAAAAGGTGGTAATGAAATGATTGTTTATTTTAGCACAGAGGTGGAACAGGCATTAAAAGATTATCTGGAAATCTCCAGAAATAACATTACTCCCCTCTCCGGCCATGAAAATGCTTTATTTCTTTCGAACCAAAGAAAACGAATTAGTGTAGATGCTGTAGAAAAAATGGTTAAAAAATATGCTTCTGCTATTTCTGTAAAAACAATTACTCCGCATAAATTACGAAGTACCTATGGTACTGCCCTTTATCGGGAAACCGGCGATATTTATCTAGTTGCAGATGTTTTGGGACACTCAGATGTTAATACTACAAAAAAACATTATGCTAAATTAAGTGATGAACGACGAAAAGCTGCTTCTAAAGCGGTTGTCTTAAGAGAAAAATTAGAAGGAAATCCGGAAGATACTTAAAAGTGTTCTATATTTAACTTAATAAAAGCCGACCTGTTATATTGTAAGGCGGCTTTTTAAAAATTTATTCATAAGGATTCATAACAATTATTTTTTGTGGTGTAGTCTGTGGAGGAATACTCTTTGTTATACTGGTATAATAAACTAAAAGGTCCATGTTAATAGGTGTGCATACAAATCTCTGTCCATTAATGGTAGAAATATTGGTCATGGGGTTTAAATTTAGCTGCAAAGTTTGATCCGCTGATTCTAAATTTTCATCGAAATAGGACAACATAACTTCTTGATTTCCTCTAAGAGCTGTAATTAATTCTGCATGATATTTCGGTGGATAAATGGCAGGAACAGGCAGACTAATATCATAGAAAACAGCAATTCGCATTCCTGGTTTTAAACGTACATTATGAATAACGGTAGTATCTCCTGTGAGAATAAAATTTGCGGTTTCTTTTTCCTTATCTTCCTTTTCCACTCTAAGAAAAATCTCTATAGTACAGCAGGAATTTCCGTGGGTAATGCGTTCAACAGTTCCAATTACTTTTTCATAATTACTATAATCCATAAAAATCCTTTTTTTCTTATTTTATGAAGAAAAGAAAAATTATGTCACTCTGCTTTCATAATTTAGTTGTTTTGAATGTTTTCTACGTATTTATATATTAAAATTCGTTATTTTTATGGAATTTATTTCTTTTAAAAAAAGCTTTATAATAGTACAAGAAAAAATAAAGGAGTTATATATTATGAATACATCAGAAGTGATTCGTGCACGGCGAAGCATTCGAAAGTACGAAGAAAATTTTATTATTCCACAGAAAGATATTGAGATTATATTAGAAGCTGCAATGATGGCACCTAGTGCCTGTAATACAAGGCCATGGGAATTCGTTGTCGTAGAAAATTCTATTATTAAAGAACAGATTATGGAAATTAGTCCATATACATCTATGCTTCGTACTGCCAGTCTTGCCATTGTAGTATGTGGTAAACCCGATCTACAAAAAGCTATTGGTAGCTCTTTTTGGCCCCAGGATTGCGGTGCAGCCATTGAGAATCTTCTGCTTCAAGCAACAGATTTAGGCTATGGTACTTGTTGGTGCGGATTTTATCCTGTGATGGAACGCGTTGAAGCATTGCAAAAGGTACTTCATGTTTCCAGCATTCCGATGGCTGTAATTGCCGTAGGGAAACCTGCTGAAAATCCAGAGGCACGAGGTTTTTTTGACTCTTCTAAAGTCACCTATTTAAAATGAATGAAACGATAAAGGAAGGTATTTAATATGCGTCATTTTTTTCTCACAGGAGCTTCTGGTATAGGTAAATCCACCCTTCTTATGGAAGTTTTAAAAGAATTTGATTTTCCTATATCGGGATTTTTTTCCCAAAGACAGCTTCTTCCGGATTTAAGCACTGGCGGTTTCCGTTTACTTCCCTGGCATAAGAATCTTCCTCTTACAGCATCTTACCAAGCAGAGGCATCTGATTTATTCATAAAAAAAACAAACAATGGCTGGAAAAAAGATTTAAGTATTTTTCAAACCACTGCAATTAAATTAATGAACCAAAATACACCGTTAAAATGCTTAGATGAGATCGGAGGTGCGGAACTTCTTGTTCCAGAGTTTTTAAATGCACTCTACACTTTGTTGCAAAGTGATGTTTCCTGCGTGGGAGTTATAAAAAGTCCAGAAAATCTGACTTCCATGATGACAAGAGTAGCTATGGAAAACCATGAGGCTGTAAAACTTCAAAAATTACATCAGGATATGACACTACAATTTAATTGTTTCATTACAGAATTAACACAAGATAATCAAGAAAAAGTAAAACATAACTTGAAATTTTTTTTAGAAACTGAGGTTTGTCCATGAAAAAGAAAAAAGAAAAACAGGTTCTCTTATATCTTCTTCTATTATTTTTTGTTTGCTTTTTTTCTTCTTTTCTTATGGGGAGATATCCCATAGCTCCTGTAGAGCTGATAAAAATCCTACTTTCTAAAATAATTCCACTTCCAGCTACTTGGGATTCTCAACTGGAAATCGTGCTATTTCAAATACGACTTCCAAGAGTATTTATGGCTGCTTTAATTGGAGGAGGATTAGCTTGTGCTGGTGCTGTATATCAAGGTGTGTTTCAAAATCCATTAGTTTCTCCTGATGTACTAGGAGTTTCCTCTGGGACAGGATTTGGCGCTGCTTTAGGGCTTCTATTGGGGTTTGGCTATCAAGCTGTTTCTGCCAGTGCTCTTTTTTTTGGCCTTCTGGCTGTTTGCATTGTATATCTAATTAGTAGAAAAGTAAAAAGCAATCCAACCCTTGCTCTGGTTTTGGCAGGTATCTTAATCAGCTCCTTGTTTTCATCTTCAATCTCATTGATAAAACTGGTTGCCGATACAGATAATATTTTACCTGTAATTACCTATTGGCTTATGGGTAGCCTTGCATCAATTCGCACAGATGATGTTCTCTTTGCAGCACCTTTGATTTTATTGGGTCTTATACCACTTTATCTTTTCCGATGGCAGATGAACATTGCTACTTTAGGAGATAATGAAGCAAAATGTATAGGAATTCCTATTCAAAAAGTTCGCCTTCTTGTTATCCTCTGTGCCACACTAATTACTGCTGCTTCCGTATCTGTAAGCGGTATGATTGGATGGGTTGGTTTAATTGTTCCTCACCTTGGAAGAATCTTAGTAGGAAATGATTACCGAAAACTTTTCCCGGCTTCATTTCTGTTAGGAAGTAGTTTTCTTGTAGTAACAGATAACTGTGCAAGACTATTATCTACCAATGAAATTCCTATTGGAATTTTAACGGCTTTTATTGGAGTCCCTATTTTTTTGTATTTAATTTTAAAGAAAGAAAGTAATTTTTAAGAGGTGATTATTTGAATTTACTCGTGCATTCGTTATGCTTCTCTTATGATACGAATCCTTTATTAAAAGACATTAGTTTTTCTCTTGATACAGGAAACTTTGTCTGTGTATTAGGAAAAAATGGTGCTGGAAAAAGTACTCTATTTCACTGTATTTTAAATCTTTTAAAAGGTTATACAGGTACTATATCTTTAGATCAAGAAAATATAAAATTTCTGAAAGAAAGAGATCTAGCGAAATACATTGCCTATATTCCTCAGTTACATAAACAAAGCTTTAACTTTTCTGTATTCGAAATGGTTCTTATGGGAACAACTGCCAGTCTTTCTACCTTTGCTACACCAAAAGAAGAACAACAAACAGTTGCGATGGAATCTCTTCGCCTTATGGGAATGGAGAACTATGCTTCCCGCCTTTTTTCACATTTAAGCGGCGGAGAACAACAAATGGTTTTAATTGCCAGAGCTCTTGCTCAAAAAGCACCGATTCTTATTATGGATGAGCCTTGCTCAAATTTAGATTATGGAAATCAAATTCGTCTTTTGAAAAAATTAAAACAACTATCTACTATGGGATATCTTATTCTACTTTCTACTCATAACCCTGAACATGCTTTTCTTTTTGCAGATAAAGTACTGGTTTTACATAAAGGAAATGCACTAGCCTTGGGAAATCCACAGGAAGTACTTACTTCCTCTTTATTGGAAGAAATATACAATATTCCTATACAACTTTATACATCAACAGATATTCCACAACCTATCTGTATTCCTAAAATTTAATTCTTTACTTACTATTTTATCTATGGAGGATATTATGAAAAAGAAACTTTTTACAATTTTATTATCAATATCACTTATTTTTAGCTTTACTGGCTGTTCGAAGGACGAATCTATGAAAAGAGCTGAAGAAAATGTCCAAACACAAGAACACACAGAAAAAATAGAAACACGGACTTTTACAGACTCTGTAGGAAGAACTGTTACAATTCCAGCAAAATTAAGAAAAATCGCTCCCTCTGGGCCTTTAGCCCAGTTAGTATTATACACAGCATCACCAGATTTGCTCTGTGGACTAGCTCGGGAATTTCCAAAAACAGCAGAAGGATACATGGATGATGCTTACTATTCTCTCCCTGTTTTTGGTCAGTTTTATGGAAAAAATGCGAATCTAAATATGGAATCACTTTTAGAAGCATCACCAGATCTTGTTATAGATATTGGAGAACCAAAGGAAAATATTGAAGCAGATTTAGATGCATTAAGTGAACAGTTGGGGATACCTGTAGTGTTTATCGAAGCAACTCTTCCTACTATGGAAAATGCGTATTTAAAACTAGGGGAATTAACTGGAAATACAAAAGAATGTGAAAAACTTGCTAAATATTGTAAAGAGCTTTTGGAAGATACTGCTGAAAAAGCAGCATCTATACCAGAAGATAAGAAAAAGACCATTTATTTGGCCTCTGGAAGTGAAGGTTTAAATACCAATGCTTCCGGTTCTATTCATGGAGATATTGTAGAACAAATTGGTGCAATTAATGCTGCAAGGGTAGATGCTGCATCTACTGGGGGTGGAAGTGAGGTATCCTTAGAACAGATTTTTCTCTGGAATCCAGATATTGTTTTAGCAGATACAAAGGAGCTTTATGAAACGCTTTTAAATGATCCCGCATGGCAGGATTTAGAAGCTGTAAAGAATAACCAAATTTATCAAATTCCTGATATTCCATACAGCTTTATTAATAACCCACCTTCCGTCAACCGCTTCATTGGCATTCCATGGCTTGGAAGTATCGTATATCCAGAAGTATATACAGAAGATATTCAAAAAGAAGTAACTGACTTTTATCAGCTTTTTTATCATATTAAATTAACAGAAGAACAGCTGGATGAAATTCTTTAAATTCCATTTTTTTCACAAATATCTGCCAGACAGCATCTCCCACAATGAGGTGTTGTTCTGGCAGTACATATCTCTCGTCCATGATATACAAGGCGATGGCAAAAATCACTTCCGTCTTCAGGAGGAATGATTTTCCATAATTCCATTTCAACCTTTTTCGGTTCTTTAATATTTTTTACCAAACCAATACGATTTACTAAACGAATACAATGAGTGTCTGTGACAATAGCAGGTTTTCCAAATACATCACCCATAATCAGATTTGCACTTTTTCTCCCTACTCCCGGAAGCTTTAGAAGGGACTGGAAATCATCAGGTACTTCCCCCTGATATTCTTCTTTTAAAATTTTCATACAAGCACAAATATCTCTTGCCTTGCTTTTTCCCAGACCACAAGGACGTACAATTTTTTCTATTTCCTCCACAGGTGCTTCTGCTAGGGCATTTACATCTGGATATTTTGCATATAAATCTTCTACTACTACATTAACTCTTGCATCGGTACACTGTGCAGCCAAACGTACGCTTACTAACAATTTCCACGCATTATCATAATCTAAAGTACATCCTGCATCCGGATATTCTTTCTGTAAACGTGTAATGACTTCCAATGCTTTTTCCTGCTTTGTCATTTTTCTTTCTCCTTAGTTCCTTTTACTATCCAAATGGTTGATCATACTAGCTAAATAACCAGCACCAAAACCATTATCAATATTTACTACACTAATTCCACTGGCACAGGAATTTAACATAGACAAAAGTGCAGATAAACCACCAAAATTCGCACCATAGCCTACGCTTGTAGGAACTGCAATAACAGGACAATCTGCCATTCCCCCAATAACACTTGCCAGTGCTCCTTCCATACCAGCAATCGCCACAATAACACGAGCACCCATGATTTCTTCTATATGATCCATAAGGCGATGCATTCCTGCCACCCCTACATCATAAAGACGTATCACTTCATTTCCATATATTTCTGCTGTAAGAGCTGCTTCTTCAGCTACAGGCATATCACTGGTTCCACCTGTGGCAATAACAATTTTCCCTACGCCATCTGCCACTGGAATTTCTCCAATTCTTCCTGTATGAGACATTGGATCATATTCCAACTCTAAATACTGCTTTATATAATCAGCAGCTTCTTGGCTCATTCGAGTAATTAGAATTGTCTTTTCTTTCTCCATTAACATGGCCTGTACAATTTTTAAAATCTGTTCTTTTGTCTTACCTGCGCCATAAATAACCTCCGCCATTCCTTGACGAATGCCTCTATGTGTATCTAATTTTGCAAATCCCATATCTTTATAAGGCTCTGTTCTAATCTGTAACAAAGCATCTTCAGGTTTTATACTTCCAGTTGCCACTTGCTCCAAAATCATCTGTAACTGTTTTTTATCCATTTTCTTTGGTCCTTTCTATAACGTCGTAATGTTCTAGAAAATGATGCCTTATGCCATTTTCTTTATATGCGATTATAGTACTTAAATTTACATTTTCTACACTTTTAAAAATATTCCCCTCAATAAAAGGATTAATTTCTTTTAATTTTTTAATCAGTTCTTTTATTTCCATACGCTTTGAACTTGTACTTCCATCTTCTCTACAAGTCGTACAGGTATCCGTAAAACGGCAAGCACATTGAATAAAATATAAATCATTATAATCGCGCCAATGTTGAATATCCGCTTCACGAATAAGATACATCGGACGAATAAGTTCCATTCCTTCAAAATTCGTGCTATGAAGCTTTGGCATCATAGTTTGTATTTGTGCACCATAAAGCATTCCCATAAGAATCGTTTCAATCACATCGTCATAATGATGTCCAAGAGCAATTTTATTACATCCTAGTTCTTTTGCTTTACTGTATAAATATCCTCTGCGCATACGAGCACACAGATAACATGGGGATTTTTCAATTTCATACACTGTTTCAAAAATATTAGTTTCAAAAATAGTAAGCGGAATATTTAAAATTCGCGCATTTTCTTCAATTACCTTTCTGTTTGTTTCATTATATCCTGGATCCATAACCAAAAAAACTACTTCAAAATTCACTTTTCTATGATTTTGCAGTTCCTGAAAAAGTTTAGCCATAAGCATGGAATCCTTGCCGCCAGAAATACACACAGCAATTTTATCTCCATCTTTTACAAGTTCATATTCATTAATGGCTTTTGTAAAACGACTAAAAATAGATTTATGAAATTTTTTTCGTATGCTTTTCTCAATTTCCAAATATCTTTCTTCTTGGGAAAAACTCTTTAAAAGCCATGCACCATAACCGCCTACAAGATGTACAACATCATATCCTTTTTCTGCCAATTCTTTAACTAAATCATAGCTTAAAATTCCTTTTGCACAATATAAAATTACTTTCTTTTCTTTTGAAAGAATCTCTGAATTTTCCTGTAATTCTGACAAAGGAATATTTATTGCCCCAGGAATAAATCCATGAGCAAAGGCTGCCGCCTCTCGAATATCAACTAGCATATAATCTTCTGTATTTAATTTTTTTAAATCCTCTATTTGTATTTCTAATATATTATTCATTTTATAATCTCCACTCTATAAACTGGTGAAAGTAGAACCCACACCAGTTTATATTGTACTGGAAGAAAAAAAACTTGTCAATGAAAGAAGACTTTCCTATCCACTTTACATAATATATTTATTGTAGACTAATACAACTATGAACTTATTTTCAGATTTATACAATTTCTTTCATAGCTTTCTTAAATTGAACTGTAAATAAAATTGCTGTAAAAGTCACCGCAATCACATCCGCTACTGGCTCAGCCATATAAACAGCCATCGTTTGATTTTCCTTTAGAATTGCGGGCATTAAATAAATAAGTGGTATTAATAAAATAAACTTACGCATAACAGCTACAATAATTGAAGCCTTCGCATTACCAATGGACATAAAAGTCATTTGACATGCCATTTGGATTCCAAACAGGAATAATACAGCTATATAAATTCGTAATGCGTCCTTTGTAAAAAGCAAAAGCCTTTCATCAGACGTAAATAAACCTGCAAAGCCTTTTGGAAAGAGCATTACACTTCCCCACAATATAACCGCATAAATCATACTAGCTCTTAATAATAACCCAAAAGCCTTCTTGACACGTTTACTATTGCGTGCCCCATAATTATAACTGATAATTGGCTGTGCTCCTTGTCCTAATCCTTGCAAAGGAAGCATTGCAAACTGCATAACACTTGTAAGAATAGTCATTGCTCCTACTGCAATATCTCCTCCATATTTTAGTAAAGAGGAATTAAAACATACAGAAATAATACTCTCACTTGCCTGCATAATAAAAACAGAAGAACCAAGGGCTAAGCTTGGAATGACAAATGCCTTTTCCAGATTTAAATTTTCTTTTTTGATTTTTAAGAAAGTTTTATTGCCAAAAAGAAAAGATATTACCCAAATACAAGAAAGTGCTTGTGAAACAATCGTTGCTAAAGCTGCTCCGCGAACCCCCATTTTCAATCCAAAGATAAAAATGGGGTCTAAGACGATATTTGCAATTGCACCGATTAAAACAGATAGCATACCTGTTTTAGCAAAGCCCTGTGCGGTAATAAAAGCATTTAATCCTAAAGTGAGTTGAACAAAAATAGTGCCCAACGCATAAATATTCATGTAACTTACACTATATTCAATAGTATTATCACTAGCACCGAAAGCTAAAAGCAAATCTCTGTTCCAAATTAACAAGATGATTGTCAGGATAATTGAAATAAGAATCTGCAAAGAAAAACAATTACCCAGCGTTTTTTCTGCAGATTTTGTATCACCTTTTCCCATGAAGATAGAAGCTCTTGGAGCACCACCATTTCCGACTAAAGCTGCAAATGCTGCTACAATTAAGATCAAGGGCATACATACACCCACACCTGTAAGTGCCATAGCCCCTACATTTGGAATATGTCCAATATAAATACGGTCTACAATATTATAAAGCATGTTGATAATCTGAGCAGTAACTGTAGGAAGTGCTAACTTTAGCAATAATTTACCCACCGGCTCTTTCCCTAAAAAATCTTTGTCATTGGTCATCGTTTTCATTTCCTTTCTAAAACTTCTTTTAAATTTTCTAAAATAAAATCATTCATCCTTTCATAAGCCTTTAAATCATCTTTTGAAAGATTTTTAAAAATCTGCTGACGAAAATTCTTATTGATTTTTTCAATTTCTTTAACAATAGGAATTGCTTTTTCAAGAAGATATAAGTGAATCTTTCTCCTGTCTTGTAAATCCTGTCTACGGGCAAGAATTTCTTTTTGGACTAATGTTTCCACACCAGCAGATACATTTCCTTTTGGAAGCATACGTATTTCTGCAATATCAGCTGCCATGTCTTTCTCCGGATTATTATATAAAAAACCAATAATCGTAATTTCCATGTAAGAAAGCTGATATTTCACTTGTACATCTTCCAAATACCTTTCGTACAGTTTCATCATATAACGAACCAATAAAAGCATATCAGATGCATTTTTCACCTATTTTCAAACTCCTCTCATAAAAAATAGCTATAATAGTTTTAAATAAAACTGTTTTATTTAAAACTATTATAGCCTTAATATAAGAAATGTCAACTTTCAAATCTAAAATTCAGTTGAAAATAAATCTCTTTATTATTATTTTCAATAGAAAGAACTAATAAGAAAGAAAAAACTGTTACACTAAATTTTTTAAACATTTAATGTAACAGTCTTTTTGTTATCTTATAAAATTAGTTTTAATTTTTTCTTCTGGTTCTGGTTTCTGGACACCTGCTTTTTTTCCTGCGTCTAAACATTTTAAAACCCATGCCATATTTGTACCAAGAGTTCTCATAATCTGAAGACCTTCTTCATCCTGCATAACTTCTTCTGGTGTATTTCCATGAACCATATTCCAATAATTTGAAGAAATAATCGGCATCTGGAAAAATTGAAAATATTTTGTAAGAACTTCCAATGTTGCTGTTGTTCCTGCTCGTCTTGCTGATGCAATGGCCGCAGCTGGTTTATAAAGCATATGTTTTCCTGCCAAAGAAGAAAGCTTATCCATAAACTCGATAATTTGACCTGTAGGAGACGCCCAATATACTGGAGATCCTACAACTAATCCATCCACTGTTTCCAGTTTCTTAGCAGCTTCTTTTATATTTTCCATATCAGCATTTCCGGCCTGGAAAATTTCCGTTTCAATTCCTTGCTTATTTAAAACGGTTGCTATTTGGCTTAATGCAGTAAAAGTACAGCCCTCTTTTCTAGGACTTCCATTTAATAATAATACTTTCATTTTATTGCCCTTTCCTTTCTACTATTATTATATTTCGAATCTTAGTTTATTATTATTTTATAGAAAAATCTTTTATATTATTAAAGAAGGAGGTGTGTATACTCTGCCCTTTAGTTCATTATCTAACATATAAAGTCCCTTAGGATCTGTTCCGAATAATTCCATTTTTGTAATTAATTCATGGGAATTTGTTTCTTCTTCCCCCTGTTCTTTAATAAACCAGTCTAAAAACTGCATTGTTCTAAAATCTTTTACATTCTGAGCTGCATCGTAAATGGTATTAATGAGATCTGTCACATATTCTTCATGAGCCAACCCCGCCTTTAAAGGATCTATTAATTTTTCCATAGAAATTGCTGGCTTTTCAACTACATCTAAAATAACTTCTTCATTGTTGTTTTGAAGATATTTTAAATATAACATAGCATGATCTTTTTCTTCTTGTGCTTGTACCATATACCAATTAGAAAATCCATCTAATCCTTTACTTTTATAAAAATTAGCAAAATTAAGATACAGATATGCAGAATAAAATTCTTTATTGATCTGAACATTAATAAGTTCCGTTACTTTTTTATCTAACATTTTATATTTTCCTCTTCTTATCTATTATATATTGTTACACTATATCCCTGCTGAAAAGTCTCTGCTGGATTCAGTGCGACAATATCTGGTTTTTTAGAAAGTTCATCATGAAATCCATAGTTATCACATCTGCCCATCCAAGGTTCCAAACAAAGATACGGTGCTCCTGGTAAACTCCAAATTCCAAAATTCGTAAATCCTGCACAATCCATTATTATATATGGTGTTCCATCTGGATACCCTATTCCTACACAGGATAATTGTGAATGGTCAAAAATCAAAGCATCCTGTTCAAACATGTTCTCTGTAATATTACATCCTTCATATTCACCATAAGATTCTAAAGGAAGCTTATATACTTTTTTCTCATTAGCGGTACCTGATGTTCCATATACTTTACAATATTCTAATTCTTCTTTATTCTTAAATAATAACTTATAATCTGTTTGACAGGTGTTTTCTAAAATAGGAACATTGAATCCAGGATGTCCTCCGATTGTAAAATACATAACATCCTTATTTTTATTTTCTACTTTCCAAATTACATCTAATTTTCTATCTTGAAGTTTATATATAATAGTTAAAACAAAAGAAAATGGATAGTATTTTTTTGTTTCCTCTGTATCTTGAATTTGAAAAGATACCATGTTCTCAGTTTCCTCTATGCAAGAAAAATCCATATCTTTCGCAAATCCATGTTGAAGAGCCTCGTAAAGTTTACCTTTATAAAGATAATGATTTTCATAATGACGTCCTACATTTGGAAATAAAATAGGTGAATGACGACCCCAAAATTTTTTATCTGCAGTCCACAGAATTTCTTTTTCCATTTCTTTATCAAAAATGCTTTGCAGCTCTGCTCCCTTTTTACATACTTTAACTCTCAAGTATTGATTTTCTATTGTATACATAGCTGACTCTCCTTTTTACTTTTACAAATTCTTTTTCTTTAGTTTATCATAGTCAATATATATATACAAGAAAAACGCTTTATTTTATTTCTGATGAATAATATGGCACACATAAATATGCACCTTCATAAATTAAATCTTCCGTTAAATGATTAATTTGTTTTACTTCCTTAATGTAATCATCTATAGAATCATATTCCTCTGACATATATTCTTCTGCTATTTTCCACAGACTATTTCCTTGCTTGATTTCTACACTTGTATAATATTTATGTCGAATAGAATTTTGTGTACCTGCATTTGCAATATTCGATGTCTGAAATACAAGAAATCCAATTACAAAAGCTGCAATAAAAAAACCTTTTATATATAGCCTCTCTTTTCTTAAACCTTGATTCATATAACATTCCTCCTGATCTTTAGTGTTTTGCGAACATTTGTTTGTTGTGGGCTTATGATAACATAGGAACATATGTTTGTCAACGTTTTTATCGAACAAATATTCGTTTTATCAACGAACAAACATTCCGAATATTTGTTTGCATTATCAGAAAAGATATGGTATGATTATTAAATAACACTACATTTTATTTTTAAAATGTATCTGGAGGTACGATGTATGGAATATGGAAAGATTAGTCAAAAACAATCTGAAATTTTAGAATATATGAAAAATGAAATTTTGAACCGTGGTTTTCCCCCATCTGTAAGGGAGATTTGTGAAGCCGTGCATTTAAAATCTACTTCTTCTGTTCATTCACATTTGGAAACTTTAGAAAAAAACGGATACATACGTAGAGACCCTACGAAACCAAGGGCTATTGAAATTGTAGATGATAATTTTAATCTTGTACGGCGAGAAACTGTAAATGTTCCGATTATTGGAAAGGTTTCTGCCGGTCAACCTCTCTTGGCGGTAGAAAATATTGACGGATACTTTCCTATTCCTTCCGAATATATGCCAAATAATAAAACGTTCATGTTAATTGTCCAGGGAAATAGTATGATTAATGCAGGTATCTTTGACGGTGATTATGTCATCGTAGAACAACAACAAACTGCTGAAAATGGACAAAAAGTTGTAGCTCTTGTAGAAGATTCTGCCACTGTAAAAACCTTCTACAAAGAAGATGGACATATAAGACTGCAACCGGAAAATGATACAATGGATCCTATTATTGTAGAACAGGATCAGTTTTTTCAAATTTTAGGAAAAGTTATTGGTGTTTTTCGTTTTATGCGTTAAATCATAACCACCCGTCCAACGCAACATCATAAACTTAAGCAAAATTATCCCTATATCTGTTACTCTTTTAGATATAAAAATTATATTTAAGGCAAAAAAGTCTATACTTTCCCTATTGGAATTGTATGGACTTTTTTTTAAACTATTTTTTTGATTATTTTTGTATTTATTTGAAAGATTCTTTTTCCGTTCCTTTCCAGGCAAATTCCTTTGAGGCTAAATATATTCTTCCATTTCTGCTTGCAGTTTAAAAAGCAATTTGCCTCTTCTTACAGCATTTTTTTCACGAATTAGCTTTATCATCTGTTCTTTAAATAGTCCTATGGCAATATTTTCGTATATCCTGCAGCATATTATATACCAACACTTGTGCACGAAAATCCTGATCTATATAAATGGTTGATTTTCCTGTTATACTTTCAAATTTCATTTTGTTTTTTAGAGTATGATATTTTTTCTCTATTTCCAACCTTTGGTAGTATAAATCTTGTAATTGTTCTTGAGAAAATTCAGAATTGAAACACTTCTGGATGTTTTTTTCTTATTTTTTCTAATCGCTGATAGGTATGCCGTAAAAGAACCGATTCATCAGTTGATTTCATATTTCTACGCTCAAATTTATAATCATTGGAAGAAAGACGGAATAAGTTTGTCCAATAAGAACAGCTGAAAATAGAAACGGAACATCATTTTAGGTGTTCCATAATCTATGAAATGTGATAAATTCATAAAACCCGTGAAAAGCCTGTAAAAAGGTACTTTACGGCACTCTATGAACTAAGACAAAAGCTACGCTGTAATAACATTTTGTATGTGCTAATGAATACTCTTTCTTCGTCATAAATTACCTTCCCCTTCTGCAATATAGCCTGAACAACTTTATTGTAATTGGAAAGGTAATTTTTTTCTATAAGAATCGATGTGCACACGCATAGCGGGTGGGCGAAACAGACTAAAGTCCATAAATGAAAAGAAAGTTCTTCTTTTTTAGAAGGACTTTCTTTTGAATCTGATATAATTTTCTCTCAAATAAAAAAACAGAACAGCTCAATGATAAAATACATATCTTGGCTGTTCTGCATATCTTAGTTTAATTCTTCTCTTTCTACGAGATCGCCATCTCTCCAAATACGTTCCAAATCATAAAACAAACGATTTTCTTCATCAAAAATGTGAATAACAACATCTCTATAATCCATTAAAATCCAGTTCGCATTCTGATAACCTTCTAACTGTTTAGGCTCCACTCCTGCTTTACCCAGCATTTCATTCACGTTATCAGCCATCGCTTGTACTTGATTACGGTTCATTCCGCTCGCAACGATAAAATAATCTGCCAATGAAGATACTTTTTCGATATTAATAATCTTAATATCTTGTGCTTTTTTATCTTCCATAGCTTCACAAGCTATGCGTGCAATTTCTTTACTGTTCATGCTTGTTCAATCCTTTCTGTTTTTTCCCAAGATGCAGTGTTTCATAATAATAAAAAGCGGTTTGCGTTGAGGGATCTATCACTTTTGTGTTTCGTTCCAGATAATTCAAACTATCTTTTAAAATATAATACATACATTCATCCAGATCCATAAACGCAATTTTTCTCACCCATGACAAATGCGGAGCTTTATCCCTCCCTGGCTCAATATAATCAGCAATATAAACAATTTTTTCAAGTTTTGTCATGTTCTCTTTGCCTGTTGTATGCCATCGAATAGCAGAGAGCACTTCATCATCTGAAACTTTGTACTGCTCTTTGGCAATATGCGCTCCAAGCTTTGCATGAATCAAAAATGTATTTTGCTTTTCACAGGGTGAAAGATCTATCTGATTTTTCATACAAAGCTTTACTTTTTTCTTATTGGAAATACATTTTGCACAATCATGAAGAAGACCGGCAATCTGCGCTTGTTCCATATCAGCGCCATGTGCCATAGCCAACGCTGATGCTGTATACATAACACCCAATGTATGAATCAAGCGATCTTTATCTAAATATTTTTTCAGCTTTTTTTCAATTTCGGCAAAATCATATTTCATGTTTATCACAATCCTTATATATATTATTTTCTCTGATGTAATCAGCAACTTCATCAGGTACATAATAGATAACAGGAGTACCCTGAGCAATACGGGCACGAAGCTCTTTTGACGCAATATCTATGGTTGGTGAATTTATTTTTTCAATTTTACCATGATATTTTTCTTCTAAAAAAGAAATTCGACTATTTAATTTTTCATGACTCGTATGATCTCGAGTTGCTACAAGAACTGTACATGCCCGCAATATTCTTCCAGGCTCTTTCCAGTCTTCAAAATCATATAAAGAATCTGCACCCAGAATAAAATAATAATCCGTATCTGGATGTTGTTCTTTTAATTCTTCTAGCGTCTTGTAGGTATAAGTGTAGGTTTTCTTGCCCATTTCCTCTAAGCATAGTTCAAAATGAGGATTTGACGCAATAGCTCTTTTTACCATTTCCACTCGCTGCTGATCACTGGCTCCATCTTTACGGTTCTTCTTATGAGGCGGATTACCGGCCGGCATAAATAAGATCTTATCTAACTGAAATTGCTCATAAGCAACTTCTCCCAAGATTAAGTGCCCTATATGAATAGGATCAAACGTCCCACCCATAATTCCGATTTTCTTCCTTTTCTCCCACATAGCTAACCCTCTTTTTATCTTCTTTATGGAAGGAAAATTTTTTTCTTATTATCTTTTCCTTCTTTATATAACACAATTTTCTTGCCAATAACCTGCACAACCTGAGAACGTGTACGTTCTGCTAAAACTGCAGCGATTTCTTTAGGATCATCCATACAGTTCTGAAGTACACTAATCTTTATCAGTTCTCTCGCCTCTAAAGCTTCAGCCACTGCAGCTGTATTTTCCGGTGTCAAGCTAGATTTTCCAATCTGGAAAATCGGTTCCATTGTCATGGCAAGACCTTTTAAATAAGCTCTTTGTTTGCTTGTCATATTTCTCTCCTGTTTCTATTACTTATAGTAATCAAAATCAAAACCGTACATTCGAACAGTGTCCCCTTCTTCAATGCCTGCTTTTTCAAGATCTTCTAAAATTCCACTTTCTTTTAAAAACTTCTGGAAAAATAAGAATCCCTTTTCTGAATCTAAATTGGTATAACCAAGCATTTTTTCAATTTTAGGACCTTCAATGATAAATATATGCTCATCTTCTTCATCACGAGTAACTGTATATGGCAGATTTTCTGTAATCAGCACATCTTCTGGGAAAAATTCCTGTTCAAAAATAATCGGTTCTTTGTCAATTGTATCTAATAATCCTTTAACGTAATACAAAAGTTCTTTTAGTCCTTTTCCGCTTACAGCAGATATTGCAAAAACTTTCATACCCTGAGGTTCAAATTCATTACGAATTTTTTCTACTGGATCTTCATCCCCTTCATATACAGCATCGATTTTATTTGCTGCAATTACTTGAGGACGCTTCATAAGCTCAGGATCATAAGCTTCTAATTCTTTATTAATTTTATATATATCATCAATAGGATCTCTTCCTTCAGTAGATGCAGCATCTACTAAATGAATTAATACCCTTGTTCTTTCAATGTGACGTAAAAACTGATGCCCCAATCCAACACCTTCTGAAGCACCTTCAATCAGTCCTGGAATATCTGCAATAACAAAACCATTACAATCATCTAAGTCTACAACACCTAAATGTGGATTTAAAGTTGTAAAATGATAATTTGCAATCTGTGGTCTTGCGTTACTTACTCTAGAAAGAAAAGTAGATTTTCCTACATTGGGAAATCCAATAAGGCCTACATCAGCAATTACCTTTAGTTCTAATTGCACTTCTAATTCTTGTGCCGGCTGTCCAGGCTGTGCGTATTTCGGCACCTGCATGGTCGCTGTAGCATAGTGCTGATTTCCCTTTCCACCACGTCCACCTCTTAATACAACTTGTCTTGTATTTGTACCGGACATATCTGCAATTACTTTTCCACTGGCTGCTTCTTTAATAACTGTACCTTCTGGTACCTTTAATACAATATCTTTTCCGTTTGCACCATGACATCTTTTTTTACCGCCTTCTTCACCATTGCCTGCGGCATATTTACTTTTATGACGATAATCAGTCAGTGCATTCATGCCTTTATCTACTTCAAATATAACATCTCCGCCCTTGCCGCCGTCACCGCCATCAGGACCGCCGTTTGGAACATAAAGTTCTCTACGGAAACTTACATGTCCATCGCCGCCTTTTCCGGAGCGGATATAAATTTTCGCTCTGTCTGCAAACATATTTACCTCTTTCTTTATTGAAAAAAAGTGGCTTCAAACCCGTTAAAGATTTGAAGCCGCCCTTGTTATCGTGAATTACTCTTCAGTAGCTACTGGAACAACAGAAACCTGTTTTTTATCTCTGCCTTTTCTTTCGAAACGTACAACACCATCTACTAATGCAAATAATGTGTCGTCGCCACCTCTACCTACATTTACGCCTGGATGAATTTTTGTTCCACGCTGTCTGTAAAGGATATTTCCAGCTTTTACAAACTGTCCGTCAGCTCTTTTAGCACCAAGTCTTTTAGACTCGGAATCACGTCCGTTCTTTGTAGAACCAACACCTTTTTTATGAGCGAATAACTGAAGGTTCATTTTTAACATGTCTTTACACCTCCTCGAATATTACATCGATATATTCCATGTATTCTTCTTCTATCCCCTGCAAACCGAGGATAAGCGAATTCAACAACAATTCTGTCTCACTGGAATAGCCTGCATCTATTTTAAAATACAATTCTCCTAAATCTTCATTTACATCTACAGTAAAAGCATCATCGGTAAACTGTTCAATAGAATTCACTGCATTCTGTGCAAGCACAGATGCCGCTGCACACACAATATCACTGCCGATTTCGGCGTAACCTGCATGGCCCTGCATGGCAAATCCTGAAATTTTCTGTTCTGAATTCTGATAAATCGTCACTCTAATCATATTGATTAAGCATTGATTTTTTCAATTTTAACTTTAGTAAACTGCTGTCTATGACCGTTTTTCTTGTGGTATCCGCTTTTTCTCTTATATTTGTAAACGATAACTTTTTTAGCTTTACCGTTTTCAACTACAGATGCAGTTACACTTGCATTAGCTACGTCTTCGCCAACTTTTAAACCATCATTGCTTACAGCAAGCACCTGGTCAAATGTAACAGTTTCACCAGCTTCTGCTCCAAGTTTTTCTACTCTGATAACATCGCCTTCGGCTACTTTGTACTGTTTACCACCTGTTGCAATAATTGCGTACATATGGCACCTCCTATTATCATTACTCGCCAAATATGGTGACTTGTTTCCAAGTACTTATACCTCTTTGTGCGGCATACGCTAATATGATAACAGCTATTTTAATATTCGTCAATAACTATTTTAAATTTTTCTAAATATATGTAGAAAAAAAAGTACTTGTATCAAAAAATAATCCATACAGAAAAATCAACATTCCCAAAATAATAGGCAATACTGTCAGAATAACTAAGCTAACTAGCATACCATTGGATTTTAGATACTCCTGTTCTTTCTCTACCTCTCCTTTTCGTAATAAATAATTCGCTGTATAAAATCCAAACGGCACTATACAGGTCATTCCCAAATAAATACCTAAAAAGGAAATAGGAATCCCTTGCTCTAAAAATATTTCTGATACAGCTTCCGTTTGTGGCTGATTTCCTAAAAGACTCATTAAAAAGGACGGAAAAAAATTATTTGTAAAATGAAAGAGTGCTGGATAAAACATATTTTCGGTTTCCAACATAATATAGGTTAAAACTCCTCCTAAAATTGCCGTTGGAAGAAATCTCCATATACTTCCGTGAAAAATCCCAAAAATAATTCCCATGAGCAACGATAAAAACCATTTATTTTTCCATTTATTTTGAAAACTTTTTAGAAGAACTCCTCTATGAAGAGCCTCCTCACAAACAGCAGGCATAACACTACTGATAAAAACAGATAAAATCAATGGTACACTGTAAATAACTTCATTTAATCCTTCACTAACAGAAAAAATCTCTTTTGGAAAAAAATATGCCATAAACATAGTCACAGGTAACATAAGAATATACGAACTTACCCACATCAATAATACACCAAAAGTTTTTCTCCACTTAGGCTTTTGTAAGGGAAAAATTTCCTTTGTTGGTATTTTTAACATTTTTACGACAAATATGCTCAGCAAAAGAAGATATAATTCCGTTAAAGCCAGCCCATACATCCCCCATTTCATCTGTGCCCATGCAATAATTGTATAAAAAGACAACATTACAATTCCAAAAAGCACCACACCATGCCATGGCTTTAGCTTTCTTCTATCGTCATCATTCGAATTCCAATTTTTTCCCATCTAAAACCGCCTCTCTCAATTCATCATCTTGATATACCAGTTTCAAAGAAAAGAATCCCTTTCCTTCCTGTAACAGACGAAAAAAGATTTTATCTCCTTCCCAAAGTTTCAAAGAATATATATCTTTTTTATTCACCCATTCTAAATTTCCCTCTGAGCATGAAATTAATTCTCCTTCATACCCATCAGCTGTATAAAGGCACATGTATTCTGTATCTGCAGTTTTACCTTTAGAAGAAAAAGTAAAAGTAATAATTCCTCGAAATTGATAAGAAGTTAAAGTCAACCCTGTCTCTTCTTTTACCTCACGTAAAAGACAATCTTCAGGACTTTCTCCATTTTCAAAGTGTCCTCCAACACCAATCCATTTGTCTTTATTAATATCATTCTTTTTTAATACTCTGTGAAGCATGAGATATTTCTCATTTTTTTCAATATAACATAGAGTGGTTAGCTTCGATTTTGTTTCCACAGACACCCCTCCTATTCTTTCTTACAAGAGTTCTTTTAATTCTTCTGCAAGAGATTTTCTTACTTTTTTTCTTGTGACTTCTACAATATTTAACTCTGTCATATCTACCACTGTGCCCTTTATGGAATCCTGCCATAAATATCTTTGAAGGGTCTGCATAAGTTCTTCTTTGTCATCATCTTTTTCCATATTGATGAAATCAATCAAAATAATTCCTGATAAATTTCTAAGCCTTAATTGCCATGCAATTTCCTTTGCCGCTTCTAAATTAATTTTACGAAAAGTTTCCTGTGTATCCTTTTTTGCTATAAATTTTCCAGTATTTACATCAATACATACAAAAGCTTCTGTTTGTTGTATTACAAGAAATCCACCTGATTTCAACCATACTTTTTCATTTAGAGCCTGTTCAAAGGCTTTTTCTAAATTATACAATTTATAGAGTGGCAACAATTTATCCTCATAATAACGCACAGTTGTTCTTTGCTGTTTATATGCATTTAAATATTGCAGTGTATTCTCATATAAATCCTGTTTATCTGTTATAATTTCTTCCAATTCCTGTCCATATATATTTTGCAAAATCTGCACATATTCTGGCATACTTTTTTCTAAAACAGAAAAACATACTCGGCTGTTTCCTTTTTTTAACACTTCCTCGTAGCGTTTCAGCAACTCATCCAGCTCATGTAGAATTTCCTCTTCCTGGGCTTCTCTACAGTTTGTCCTGACAATCACACCTACATTTTCCGGAATTCTATCTTTAAGAATTTCCCGAATACGCTTTTTTTCTTCTTTTTTTAATTTCCCTGAAAAGCCTAACTCTTTTCTTTCTGAAGTTAATACAAGATAGCGCCCTGTAAAGTTCAAGTTACTAGTCACATAAGGAAGTTTACTTTTTATTCCTTCTCTAGACACCTGAACAATAATTTCGTCACCCATTTTTAATACATTATTTTTTTTTACATTTACAAAATAAGGAGAAGACTTTTCTGCCATGGAATAATAACACATAATACCATCTGCAATTTCAATAAATGCCGCTTGAATATTCTTCTGGATATTTTTCACTTTCCCCACATAAATATTTCCCAAAATCCCCTCTGAATTTAAATCCATAGGATTAAGCTGGCAAATACGCCCTTCTCGCTCTAATGCAGCTACTAGTATAGATGTATTCCTATATTCCATCTCTGTTAATATCAGTTTACTCAATTTCTTCACCTAAATCTTCCAGTGAAATGAGATTTCTGTATTCTTCTGTTCCCTTGTCTGCATAAACCTCAGCTCTGTGAATTGTAAATCTAAAACTATCAAATTCTTGTCCACAGAAAGCCAAAAATGCTTCCATTACCAATTCTGGTTTTGTATTTTTCACACTTCCTGCTGCAAGCTTTAAGAAAATACGGTTTCCTTCCAAATGCATATCATAAATATATGGTCTAATATCCACTTCTTTTTCATTTTTCTTAGTTTTCTTCACAATAAGAATGTTGGTCTGATCAATAAAAGAAGATATTTTATCCTTCCAGTCTGTTTCAGGCTCCATTCCTTCCCGGAACTCTACATAATAATCTGCTGCTGCAACTAATGCCATGGCTGCATTTGCTTTACCATCAGGAATTTTCCGGAAACTTTTCACTTCCATTCCTTCTACCATTACCTGATTTAATCGTTTTACTGCTTTTTTTCCTGCAATAGGTGTATTAATTTCCATATCAAAATATTCTGCTGTACTGGTCACTCCAACTCCTAAAGGAGCAGCAAATGACATAATCATGTGAGGACTAAACCCTTCAGAATATGCCACATCAATCCCTGCTCTTTTAATTGCCTTCTGAAAATACCGCATAATATCCAGATGTCCAATAAATTTCATTGCCCCTTCTTTGGCAAATTTCACTCTAACCTTCAATGCAAATTCCTCCTTTGTATTTTCCCGCACCGCAACCAGAACACTGCATTTTACAGTTTGGTGTAACAATTTCTTCCTGTGCTTTTTTCCATTCATTTTCTAGGAACTTTCTAGTAACTCCGATAGAAATAAAATCCCATGGGAAAATTTCGTCTAAAGGACGTTCTCTTAAAGTATAAAACTCTGGATCAATTCCTGCTTCTCGAAATGCTTCCATCCACAAATCATATCGAAAATATTCTGACCATGCATCGAAAATAGCACCTTTTTTATAAGTTTCTTCCAATACATCTGCAACTCTTCTGTCACCTCTTGCCAAAATACCTTCCAATACCGTTACATCTGCTTCGTGATAATTATATTTGATACTCTTTTGATTTAATTGTGCTTTAATTTCCTCTTTCACAATCTTTGCTTTATCAAGGTAGTCTTCTTTCCGGAACATACTTGCCCACTGGAACGGAGTAAATGGTTTTGGAACAAAGAAGGATGTACTTACTACAATCTGACATTTTCCATGTCTTTGTTCCTTTGGAATTTCATAATATCTCTTAGCAATCGCCTCTGCTAAATGCGCAATTCCCTTCATATCTTCTTCAGTTTCTGTAGGCAGACCTAGCATAAAGTACAATTTTACTCTGGTCCATCCTCCTTCAAAAGCCTTTCCAGCTCCTTCTAAAATCACTTCCTCTGTTAAGCCTTTATTAATAACATCACGCAATCTCTGGGAACCTGCTTCTGGCGCAAAAGTTAAACTGCTTTTTTTAATATCCTGCACTTTGCTCATAACATCCAAGGAAAAGGCATCAATACGCAGAGATGGCAAGGAAATATTCACTTTTCGTTTTGAACATTCCTCGATTAAATAGTCAATCAATTCAGGAAGCATTGTATAATCACTGGAACTTAATGAACTTAATGAAATCTCTTCATGCCCTGTACTTTCCAGCATAGACTTTGCTGTTTCTTTTAACATTTCTACATTTTTTTCTCTTGTAGGACGATATAGCATGCCTGCTTGACAAAAACGACAGCCTCGGATACAGCCTCTTTGAATTTCCAACGTAACTCGATCCTGTGTTGCTTTAATGAATGGAACAACAGGTTTTGTAGGATAATAAGCATTCGTTACATCCATAACAACCTGTTTTTCTATTTTTTCTTTTGCATGAAAATTATTTGGCTTAAAAGAAGCAATGGTTCCGTCTTCATGATATTCTACATCATAAAATGCCGGCACATAAATTCCCGGTATTTCAGCCGCTTTTTCTAAAAATTCTTTTTTACTTTTTCCTGCTTTTTTATACACTTTATATTCATCTAAAAGCTGATTAAAAACAGTTTCACCCTCTCCAATATAAAACATATCAAAAAATGGTGCTAATGGCTCCGGATTATATGCACAAGGTCCTCCCCCCATGACTAATGGGTATTCTTCCCCTCTGTCTTCGGCGCGTAAAGGCATTTGTGCCAAATCAAGAATTTGAAGCACATTTGTGTAGCACATTTCGTATTGAAGTGTAATACCCAGAAAATCAAATTCTTTAATTTTATCTTGTGACTCTAATGCAAATAAGGGAATTTGCTTTTCTCTCATAACAGAATCTAAATCCGGCCATGGAGAGTAAACTCGTTCGCACCAAGTATCCTCTCTCTTATTAAACATATCATAAAGAATTTGAATTCCTAAATGAGACATCCCAATTTCATAAACATCCGGAAAGCACATTGCAAACCGAATATCTACCTCATTTTTGTCTTTCATTACCGAGTTGACCTCGTTCCCGATATACCGGGC
>JARIAQ010000011.1 GCA_029257775.1 Blautia sp.
CGCATAACATATGCTCTATTGGCCTCACTGGTCATGGAAACGCTAAATACACCGATTAGAACTGCTATCACAGCAGAAGCACAACGTACCCCTTTTCTAATTTTTCTCTTTCTCTGTTTGCTCTTGCATGGTTCTCTATGGGGTTTTACATTTTTTAATTCACTTGTTTGTATTTTTCTATCATCTACATTTATTACATGACTATTAACTTCTTCAGAAAATTCACGTCTGTTAATTTCAGCCATTAATTTTTGAAAGCCATCATCTGTTGGTTCACAGTCTAGAGCTTCTGAAATTTGTATTGCCTCTTTTTCAATTTCTTCCGCTTCTCTCAAAAATTCTTCTAAAATTTTCTGGTTAAATTCTTCATCACTCATTTTTTCAGTAAAAAAGGTTTCACATTTTTTTCTCATTTTCTTCTGATTTCTCCATGAAACTCCTATCTTTCCTTGACTTTTTTCCATAACTGTATCATATTATCTTATAGTTACTATTTTGAACTAATCAGGAGGAACACCATGAAACATATCGTACTTACCGGCGGTGGAACTGCCGGACACGTTACCCCAAATATAGCTATGATTCCACACTTACAAGAGTTAGGATACAAAATTTCCTATATTGGCTCTTATGAAGGTATGGAAAAAAAACTTATTGAAGATCTCGGCATTCCCTACTACGGAATTTCTTCCGGTAAATTACGCCGTTACTTTGATGTCAAAAATTTTACTGACCCATTTAGAGTCATAAAAGGCTTCTTTGAAGCTAAAAAATTAATGAAGCAGCTAAAACCTGATGTGGTATTTTCCAAAGGTGGTTTTGTTACCGTACCCATTGTTATTGCAGCAAGTAAAAAGCACATCCCTACTTTTATTCATGAGTCTGATATGACTCCGGGACTGGCAAATAAAATATCCATCCCTTTCGCAACAAAAGTTTGCTGTAATTTCCCTGAAACAGTTTCCCATCTACCTGCCAACAAGGCTGTTCTTACTGGAACACCTATTCGTCAGGAATTATTAGAAGGAAATCCTGAAAAAGCCTTAAAATTCACAGGTCTTTCTAAAGATAAACCTGTTATTCTAATTATTGGCGGAAGTTTGGGAGCTGTTGCTGTTAATGAAGCAGTAAGAAAAATTTTGCCTGAATTATTAAAAGATTTTCAAGTAATTCACCTTTGTGGAAAGGGTAAAGTTGACGAAACTTTAACCAACGTTAAAGGATATGTACAATACGAATATATTAAACAAGAACTCGCTGATTTATTTGCTTTGGCTGACCTTGTTATTTCCCGTGCAGGTGCAAATGCAATTTGTGAACTCAGTGCTTTAAATAAGCCGAATCTCTTAATTCCACTATCTGCACGCGCCAGCCGTGGGGATCAGATTTTAAATGCTCGCTCTTTCGAACAGCTTGGTTATAGTAAAGTTCTGGAAGAAGAAGAACTTACCGATAACGTATTATTAAGTACTATTCGCGATTTGTATGAAAACCGAGAAGCTTATATTACAGCCATGTCTTCCAGTAAGCATAAGGACTCTATTCATCAGATTGTCCAACTCTTTGAAGACGCAGTAAACAAGACTTTATAAATCTTCAAACTTGTGTCTGTAATATTTATTAATCCAAACTTTTATCCTGTGCCTTTTGGCTCTCAGACTTTCTACTGAAATGCCAAGGGCACGGGCAGTTTCTAATGTACCTTTACCTTCTACATTCATTTTCATAACAATTTCATACCACTGACTATTTTTCTTCTCCAAATCTTCAAATAATCTTCCTGTGAATTCCTGCATCACAATCTTACTGGTTGCTTCTTCTTCCACTGATGATTGTTGTCCTGCATGATATGAAGTCCATATAACTTCATCTTCCGAGAAAAGTTCTTCCTCATCTGAAGAACTGGCAGTCACCTCATGTACTTGATATGATTTTCTGCAAAAGTCAATGGCTTTTCTTTTTGCATTTACTATCAGCCACTGCTTATAGTATTCTTCCTGCAAAGTATCTGCTTTTTTAAAAAATAGAATAAAAACTTCCTGACTTACGTCTTCTGAAAAGTCAAGATCACGCAGAATGCTATACACTACCTTTTTCACTATTTGATAATGCTGACGATAGATTTCATGAAACTTGTCTTCTGTCATCTCTCTTCCAACTTCTAAATTCTAGACTTGAGAAAATTTTTTCAAAATTTCATCTCTATCTTCTGGTTTAAGAGTACCCGGTTCCCATGTAATTCCCACACCATCATTTTCATTCCTTGGAATTAAATGCATGTGAAAATGGAATACCGTCTGACCTGCTGCTGTTCCATTATTTTGCACTACATTGTAGCCATCACAATTTAACACTTCTTTCATTTTCTTTGTTACTTTTTTTGCTAAAATTAAAGCTTTTCCTGCCAAATCATCAGGTAATTCATACAAATTCTCAAAATGAGCCTTAGGTAGAATTAGAGCATGCCCCTTATTGGCTGGTCCCAGGTCTAGAATTACTCTAAAGTCCTGATCCTCATAAAGTGTTGCGGCTGGTATTTCTCCGTTTGCAATTTTGCAAAAAATACAGTCTTTCATTTTCATTATCTCCTTTCATCTATATATCCGAAGAAAAATACATAAATATTACTTCTACTTTGTCGAATTTTAGCTTTTTTTGGCGTATAAAACTATTTGCTATTTAAAAACAGGAATGTTACACTTGTTTGTAACAAAATAAAGAGGGGGAACTATGGATACTAAAATGAATTATTCCAATCAAACTACTACAAAGGATGAGCCTGATTATCGCCAGTTATATGAAGATCTTCAAGCACAACAGCACTTTACACTTTCTCATGTCTCTCACGAAATTCGCAATCCGGTAACACTAATTAATAGTTTTTTACAGCTATTAGAGTCACACCATCCCGAATTAAAGGAAGATAAATATTGGGAAAAAATTATGGAAAACATGGATTTTCTCAAAACACTTCTTAATGAATTTTCCAGCTTCAATAATTCCTGTAAGCTACATTTTCAAGAATTAGATCTTTCAGAACTTCTTGAAAACCTAATTTCTTCCTTTGTACCTACTTTAAAAAGCCACAATATTTCTCTTGTCTCAACTATTGAGCCAAATCTTCCTATTATTCAGGCAGATAAAACGAAAATGTCTCAACTAATTTTAAATCTTTTAAGAAATTCTTCTGAGGCAATAAAAACAAATGGAACAATTCACTGTTCTTTATCTTCGCAAAAAAATCATCTTGTTCTTTCTGTCAAAGACAATGGAAGTGGAATTCCAGTTTTGTATCAAGAAGATCTTTTTGAACCATTCATCACCCATAAGCAAGAAGGTACTGGTCTTGGGTTACCTATTTGCAAAAGGATTGCAGAAGCTCACAATGGAAGTATTTCTTTTCAATCTATACCAGATAAAGGTACAGAATTTACTGTTCTCTTACCTGTACAACAGCCATTATAATTTATTATTAGATACGTGGCGATAAAAAAATATTCCTAATATAAATCCACTCATCAATCCACCAAAATGAGCTGCATTATCCACACCTATACTCGTCATTCCAAAGTATAAACTTAGACCCGCCATAACAATCAACTGTCGCGTGGTAAAATTCTCAATTCGTCCTTTGTTCGCAATGACAATATAGATTAAAGCACCAATTACTGCAAAAACTGCACCCGATGCTCCTGCTGAAATAAAATATTTGCCCTTTTTTATTTCCAAATACATGGACAAAAAATTGGCTCCAAGACCTCCAAGGAAATAAATAAGCAAATATTTTATTTTTCCTACATTTCTCTCCAGACAATCTCCCAAAAATAACAAAACCAACATATTATTTCCCAAATGCTGAATGCCAAAGTGCAAAAACATAGAGAAAATCAAACGATAATATTCGTGATTTTGTAAAACTGCCGGCGTATAACAACCTCCCCAACGCAAAATATGATAGCTGTCCAGAGAAGATCCAGTTAACTCCACCAGTAAAAATATCAACAAATTAAGACCAATTAAAATCGTATTTATCGGGACTTCCTTTCTCTTTCTCAGAAAATACCGAATTTCACTCTCTGTATTCATCATTTCCCCTTTACTTCCATAGTTATCTATCTTTTCTCTTATCTTTTTTATTTTAACATATTTTTCCAAAATCAGCATTATATTTGTCAATATATAAATACCTTTTTTCTGCAAACGTAATCATATTTTCTTCTTTTAATAAATACTCTTTTTCCGGCTGTACCATTTTTCCGTCTAATTCAGTTCCATTTCGTGAATTTAAATCCATTAAATACATTTGATCTTCGCGACAAATAATTTTTGCATGGATACGGCTAATAGTAGGTGTATTTAAATAAATGTCTACACTTTCTTTCTGACTTCCAATAATCATATTTTCTTTATCCAGAAAAAATTTTTTTCCCGTTTCAATTTCTAAAAGATATGATTTTCCTTGAGTTTCCTGTTGTAAAAGTACCGTTTTTCCACGATTTTCCGATTCTTCTTCCACTACCATATGCTCATCCGGTTCCGCCTCTTCAAACGTTTCAGAAATAGAATTCTCCACATCTTGCTTTCGATATTTTAAGGCATACACCAATGCCCACATAGCAAAAACAAAAAAAACCAAAAAAACTACTGCAATTCCCAAATAGCGTATTCCAATACCCCATAAATATCTTATACAAAAAATGACACCTACTATTACTAAAAAAATTCCTACTGCAACTATTTTCTTTATTGGCAGTTCTTGTTCCTCTTCTTCTTTATAAAAATCATCTAAAATTTTTTGTCTTTCTTCTATCTCTTCTTTGTTTATTTCAAAATCAGTCTTCTTTTCCTCTTTTTCTTCATAAATGAGCTGACGTATACACTCTAACTGAATACGATTTTCCACTGCAAGTTTATGCATACCATAACCAAGTGTCACTGCCCCTTTATCCTTGTACTCAATTTTAGGCAACAAATATTCCGTAAGCATACAAAATTCTTGCTCTATAGTATTCTTTTGTTCGGGAAACCAGAAAAAAGAATATGTATTTTTATCTAAATCTCTGTATATATACATCGGATTTAAAAGTAAGAAATCACGATTTAGTAAATATTCATCTAAACGCTCTAAAATAGCAACTGTCTGTAAAAAAAGTTCTCTCAATGTCTCTTTATCAAATTTTCCTTTCTCATACAAGTTTTCAAGACTTTGACTCCCTGTGATTTCATAATAAAGATATTCTTTATCGTTTATTCGTTGCATCTTACAGGGGAGTAAACCCGGCACTTGATTTTCTAATAAAATATGCGTTTGATAACTATCCTTTAAAGAATCTTCTAATGGCAAAACAGCAAAATTACAACTTCTGTTTCGCTTAAATATAATTTGCAAAATTCCCTCCCCCTTTTTCTTTTATTTTATATTCTTCGAAAGTTTGCGATATTTTTGTACTTCTTCAATAAAATTTACTGGTTTTATCACACTACTCTTCCATTTCCCTTTCATATCCCAATGCAAATTTTGAAAAGGAATTTTAAAGTGCTTTTCAAAGCTTACAGAAATTGCTTTTTTCCCTCCACTAATAGTATAATTTTCCTTCATATCTGCAGCTTTTTCCCTAGTTTCTTTTACTGCATCTTTTTCGTCAATTACTGCTCTACCACTTCCATACACAGAAAGCTCACAAATCTGTGCTGTTTTCCAGACTTTTATTTGAGTTCCTAAAATTAATAACAAAGAAGAAAAAATCACCAATAACCACACACCACTTATTAATGCCATTTCTACTGTGTAACTTCCTTTTACCCTCTTTACACCATCCATAAATAAGCACCTGCCATTCCTACTGTTAAAAAGGGAAGAAAAGGTATTTCTTTATCTTTTCCACCCTTTCTACTCATAAAAATAAATGCTGCCCACAAAAAAGCCCCAAAAAGCGCAATACCTATAATTCCTAAAACATTCAACAATCCCACAGATATTCCCATAATTAAAATGATCCAGCAATCGCCATAGCCAATCCCTTGATCAGAAGCTTTACTTATTCCAAAGCAAAACACACCAGGAATACCTCCTACAACAATATCCAACAACTTTTTATATAGACTTACACGTTGAAAAAATATCTCTCCTAACAAAATACTCACTACAAAAATCCCATAAAAACAAATTTTCCACAAAGCAACTGTTTTATACTTCCTATCTTCCACACTACACAGGAAAAGCATACACAAATTTACAATCCATTTTTCTTTCACAATTTTATCCTCCACACCTTTCACACTTCTTTAAATGATTCGCTTGAGATTTCTTAATCATTTTTACATGACGCTTTAATCCTCCACACTCTTTATCTTTATGATATCTGTTTCCCATAGGTGTAACATAAACAATTCCTGGCTTTTCTCCTGTTTTCATACATCGTTCACAGCGATGATACTTTTCATTGTATATATTTTTTCTCTGTTCAGCTTCTGCATAAGGCATACTTTGTATAGAAAGTTGCAAGTGAGTACAAGAAGCATCTGTATGATAGACGCTTTCCCAATCTGTAATATACACCATTTCCTCTGTTTGGATTACTTCTTCTTTGGGGGTATAACCAATCCATGCTCTTGCTTGTCCTTGTATTTGTATTCTAACGGGAAAATTTTGAAAAAGTACAAAAGGTGTTTGATAAAGAAAAGAAGCTTTCAGTGAAATCATGCCATTTTCATATGAAGACTGCATCAAATTTATCCCTTGCACTCCACCTACAATTCCTATCAAGTTTTCATTTCTAAAATTTTCTTTAATTTTTCTTTTTGCATAAATTTGACAAACACCATTTTCTACTACTCCTACTGGCGATTGTCCTTCTTCTTGACAATATGCATACATTCCCAGTTCTTTTGCACTTTCACATAGGCTGCTCTGTAGCATCGTTGTTGTTCTATATAAATCTATAAGACTAGCTAAAACTACCATGGCAAAAAAGAAAAGAGGTAGAATCACAGCACATTCCACAGTCAGACTTGCTTTTTGCCGGAGAACTTGCACCTCCTTCTTTTTTCTTTTCTGTTTCATGCTTTTCTACCTCCTATTTCACATATCATAAGAATACATTCTTTCCCCCTGCCATTTTTTCCCTTCCGGTCCTACAATCTGAAAGCTCACGGAAATAGCATCAATACAAGTATCAAATGTAAATTTTTCCCTTCCCTCTATTTGTCGAAGATTTAGCTCTATCATATCCATTATCCGTAGAATCAACTTCTGTTCAGATACATGCAACAATAAAATCCTCAAATATTCCTCGTAATTAGCACCTTTTTCTGCAGATTTTCCAGTATCACTTTTTAAATTAGAAAGTTGTGTCCCCCAACTATCTTGATCTTTCACAAAGGGCACACAACCTCCTGCAAGTAGTATCCTTACATCTGCAATACTTTCTATATATGCCCAGCCTGCTGCAAGAACCCCTTGTACCAAACTCATACCTTCGGGAATCAGCAAAAGAAAAGACAGCGCAGCAGCACAAGATGCTAGTTCTCCTCTTTTTTGGGGATTGGTATAAAGAAATGCTAAATTACTAATTTCACGAAGAAAAATAAGCTTCTTTATAACAGAAGACAAGTTTTCTCTGTCACTATTTTTCCCTGCCAAAAGATATTCAATCTCATAAGATAGAGGTGTATCTGCCCTATCTGTAAAGCTCTTCAGCTTTTCAAGCGAATACTCCTGAACTAAAATCTTATCTGTAAATTTTTCTTCCATTTCCAATTCTGGGAATTCCCCAACTCCTTGTTGTCTTTCCCTATTAGATAAAAAAGAGGATAAGTCTGCTGTTTTTTTCGATACATTTGCATCGTCTGGCAAAACAAATGATAGAAATCCTTTTTCTTTAAAACCTTTTATAATTTCTAACGGGTTATTAGATTCTGAAATTTCTGGCATAGGTTCTGTTTCTTCTGGATCTATTTCCTTCAATCCCTCCTTTTTTATATCCTCCTGCTCTTTTAAAACTCTTTTTTCTTCTTCCAGCCTTTTTAATAATGTATCTACTCCCAAATTTCCTAGATTTTTTCTCATATATCGGACAATCTGCTGTTTTACTGCTATTCCATTTTTATCTGATGCAGTTCGAAATCCATTTGCCGCACATATTTGCACAGCACACTTTGATAAACCAGAGTTTAAAACAGGTTTCATGTAAGCTTCCAAATGATTTAAAGTCTGCGACATTTGCATAGTTCCAGTATGATAAGATGTATCCAGAAAAAAGAGATTATACCTTTCCAACAACTCTTTATCGTATTCTGAAAAAAGTGAATAAAGTCCTACATCCATACTATTGACAGCCTGTGTTCTGGCACAGGCTGTTCGAGATGACTGAATACTCACAGTAACTAAAGATAATAAAGTTAAAAGTAAAATACTCATAGCTACTGTCATACTTCCTCTTTGCTTCACAATCTCACCTCTATATACTGTTGCTTTGCTTGGTAATTTTAGATAAAATACTTTTTACCAAACTAGTAAGCTGTTCTTTAAAAATTAAAACTAGTCCAATAAGTACAACTAAAATCAGTATAATCTCTACTACGCCAACTGCGTCTTCTTCTTTCCAAAATTCCTTTAATAATTTCATAGCTTAACCTCCTTATTAAAAAAAGCTTAAAAATGCGGGTATTATTAAAATCATTAATACAACAATCAATTGAAGCATCATGGGAAGCAGAAGCTTTGTTGAAGCTTCTTCGCCTCTTACTTTTGCACTACGTTTTCGCTCATCTTCTGCTACCGCCTCCTCTCTCTCTAAAAGTTCTAAAAGGTTTTTATTTCCTTTTTTTAAGTTTTGCACTAATAACACAGATAAAATTTTATACTGTGAAATACCACATCTTGTTCCAAATCGTTCATACGCTTCTGCTTCATATATGCCACCTTGCATTTCTCTACAGGTACGAACAAGCTCCTCATAGGCTCTCCTTTCTTTGGTATGGTACTTTTCCTTACTATGTAAATATCCATCTGCAATCTTCTCCATTGCTTTTCGAATGGTAAATCCCGCTCGTAAAAACAATACTAATTTCTGAACAATATCAGGATAATCCCTTTGCATCTCTTTTCTTACAAACTCCTTTTGCTTTTTTTCTTTTTCTTTCTGCAAAGGATAAATACCAATTCCCAATACCAAAGACCACAGGCAAATCATTCCCCCCTTTCCACTTCCTGTTTTCTTATAATAAATTTCCTCGCCTTGTAATGTCTGAGGAAGATACAAAGGGCCTGACGGGTTTTCACTTAAAAGCTCTGCTTCTTTTTGAATTTCTCTCTGCATTTTTTCCTTTTCATTTAATTTAGGTGGATATACAGTAATCCTCCTTTTCCAAATTTCTGATTTTTCTCCAAGAGAGATAGCTACCACAATTTCAACCTCTTCACCTTTTTCCGAAATATTTTTTCCTAATATGCCTTCCCAACTTAATAGATCTGGATTTCCTGTACTCCATGATATTTGTACTGGATTTCCTTTCAGTTCTTTTGGAAATAGAAAATCCTTTTCTTTTTCCGCTTTTTTTAACCATTGATCCAAGTCTTTTTTTGCCTTTTCTATATAATCTTCTATCTCTTTTTCTGTATAACTTTTTTCCTCTACATAAACAGTAATCTCCTGCGTTTTACCCTTTGTTTTTGCAAGAAGTGTTTCCTCATATGCACCTTCCCCATAAGGATTCCTTTCCAAATATTTCATATTTTTTTCTCTTTCTTCTTTTATGAAAACACCAATGCCTAAAATATTTCCAATCAAAACAATGGACGCCGCCATACAAAAAATTTTCTTCTCCTTTCTCCATTTTTCAAACTTCAATTTGCGTCAACCTCACTCCCCATTGAAAGGCCACAATATATAAAAGAAGACAAATCGTCATAACAAAAATCCCAACCGGATTTCCATATAAAACACTTAAAAATTCCGGGGAAGTAAACTGCATATATAGAATGATTCCTAGCGGAATAAAACTCATTATTTTCTGTTCCATTTTTTTCGATGCCAGAATCGCATCTATTTCCTTTTTTACCTGAATACGCTCCTCAATGGATAAAATACAACGGTTTAAAATCCCCCGCATATTTCCTCCCATTTTCTTTGCCTGTACCAAAACATCTGTAAAATTCAAAATATCTTCTATTCTGGTTCGAACTCCCAAATCATATAATAAATTTTCTAAAGGGATACTATGACCCAACTGTCTCTCTATATAGGCAAACTCTCTTGTTAGTTCTGCTTTCTGTCCATGAAGATGCTCCAAATCTTTTCTTGCCTCTTTTATGGTATTATCTAAAGAGTAACCTGCCGATATTCCTACTTGCATAGCATTTAATGCATCTTTAAACTGATAATTTAACCTTTTCTTTCTCAAACGAATTTGTTGCTTTTTCCTTTGACGCACATACCAAAAGGGTAAGGGAATCATAAAAAAGAATACGACTGAACTTTTATAAAACAAGTAATTTATTCCTACGCAAGCACAGATAGCCTCAATAATATAAATCCCCCACTGCTGAATGGAAAGATGATAAACATCGTAATCAATTTTGTTTACAGGACAATCCCTGCTTTTATAAGCTTTTCTGTATGATAAAGCTCTCCCCTTTTTTCTAATCCTCTGTTTCTGATAAATAATGGATTTAATATAACTTCACCTTCCTTTGAAATTTCTTTTATTTCACAGATTTCCAATACTTTTCTGCTTTTATCTAACATTCTTCCTAAATGGACAAAAATATCAAAACCTGCTACAATCTGTCGACGAATAACTGGTATCGGTAAATCAATTCCCATAAGTACCATAGTTTCCAACCTACTTACCATATCTCTACAACTATTGGCGTGAATGGTGCTCAAGCTTCCGTCATTTCCTATATTTACAACTTGTAGTAACTCTGCTGCTTCTTTTCCTCTCACCTCTCCTACCACGATTCTACTAGGTCTCATCCGAAGACAAGTCCTTAGCAGATCTCCAATCGTAATTTCCTGAGATTTCTCTATATTTGCAGGTCTACATTCCAGACGAACCAAATTTGCAATTCCCTGAATTTGCAATTCTGCATTATCCTCAATGGTAATTACCCTCTCATCCTTAGGAATATATTCCGACAATGCATTAAGAAATGTGGTTTTCCCTGAACCCGTTCCACCGCCAATTAAAATGGTATATCCACCTTCCATAAGCTTTTTCAAAAAAAATGCCGCTTCTTCTGTAATGCTATCCCATTCTAATAATTGTTCCATAGTAATAGGCTTTTGAGGAAATTTTCTTATAGTAAGTACCGGTCCATCAAGGGCAACAGGGGCAATTACCGCATTAATTCGTTCTCCTCCTTTCAATCTCGCATCTACAATAGGTTGTAATGTATTAATCACACGATTGCATCTGGAAGCCATCTGCTGAATAACATCATCTAATTTTTCTGGGGAAGAAAAACTTTTTTCAAAAGCCTCAATTTTTCCATTTTTCTCTATAAAAATTTTATTCCAGCTATTAATCATAATTTCGGTAACTTCATGATCTTCTAGCAATTCTTCCAGAACATCCATACGTCTCACAGACAAAAACAAGGCCTTACGAAAACTTTCCCTTTGTGCAATAGGCATATATTTTTCTTTTCCATACTGATGTAAAATTTCATCTATAATCTCTAGAACTTCTTCATCTAAATCTGTCCATGTATTTTCCAACCTTTCCAGCAATATTTTTCGTAAGTCTTGAAATTCCTGACTATTTTCTTGTTTCATGACCCTCCAACGCCTTTCTTACAAAATTTCCCCAGGTTCCCATTTTTACCGCTTCCATAGAATGTATTCTATCTATGCTCTGTTCGCCATTTGGCAGAAAAATCACTTTCATTCGCTCTTCCTCTATAACACCCCAGCTTTTTATTAACAGCTCAAATTGAGAAAGCTTACAATCTGCTATAAATCCAGTTCTTACAGGTATATAAATTTGATGACATAAATTCAGCACAGAAAATAGCTCATCAACAGCGCTACTAATATTCAAGATTACTTTGTGATATTGTCCACTCTTTTCCACTATTTCAAAAAGCTTTACCCAATGGGCAAAGGGAATAGCTTTAATATCTTCTGGTGATTCAACTGGAGGCAAATAATCCATATTTCCTTCTTGTTGTACCATTTTTTGTAATTCTCCCCATAAGTCTTCCTTACCACAACGCAGTGCAAAAAAGAAATCTGTAAGATTATTTTCATATTTCTGCAAAAAAAGTTGTTCTAATCCAGCAAAGGCTTCCATGCTGATATATAAGACTCTTTCTTCCTCTCCCAAAATCTGAGCCGCTGTCAGTGCAAATAAACAATTATCACATATTTCAGAAGGTGAATAAATTCCCACAAGTTTAAGCTTTTTTTCTTCGCCCTGATAAAAAGAAACCTGATTTTTCTCTGTATAATAGTTAATGATTTCTTTAATCACACTTTCTGCTGACTGATACTTATAAATACACTTATATGGTGGCTTTTCCACCCCCTTTTCCTCCAAAAGCACCACTACACTTTCTTTTTTTATCTGTTGTATCCTATCGTCCATGTCTCTTTGAGAAATCAGCACCATAGACGGTGGTTGATTCCTTGCAAAATTATAAAATTTCTCCAGATCCGTAAAAGCTTCTGCACAAAAAGGAAGCTTTTTTTTGTGATTCATATACTCTGTAAAATTGCAGGCATAATCAACCTCTGAATCGCATACTGCAATAATATTTTTGTTCAATAAAACCCTCCCGCGTAAAGCATGACACTTAAAAAAATCGGTACTGTAAAATGAAAATTTTCAGGTCGGTTTCCCCTTTTTATATAGGGATACAGCACCTTGTTTTGACTATATTGATATACATAATTGAAAAAATAAGAAAATCGCTCTTTAATGTTTCCACAAGAAATTAGAAATGCGAAAGATAATAGCCCTCCTAGAAAAAGAGAACACAGAATAAGTTTAAAAACATCAGGTACGCCCAAAAAAACTCCCAAACCGGAAAATAATTTTATATCTCCTGCACCCAACATTCGAAAATAAAACAATGGCAATAATACTATGCAAGGAAATAAAAAACCTGATGCACCAGATACTCCCCCTAATATGCCATTTTGCCTTATCTGCCAGCAAAAACCAGCTAGCCAAAGCATAATTATAAATTCATTCACCACCTTTTCCATTAAAAAATCCATACACATGGCAATCCCAGAAAAACACAATACACATAATAATTGTACTGACAAAAAATCACCTCTTTATTCATATACAAATTTGGAAATTACTAGTCGAACGACTATAAGAATGTCTTGAAGTTGTATCTGATTATAGTCTCCCTAAAAGAATTTGTAAAGGGTTATTGTTGCTGATTTTTCGATTTGGATAGACTATACAAAATTATCATTTGCAATCTCTGGGATTTTCAGTTAAAATATTGAATAGAAACAGTAATAAGGAGTATAGACTATGGGACTTATTATATTTTTAGGTGACAGTATTACCGATGCCAGTAGGAAAACTTCTCCTAATGAACTGGGATTTGGTTATGTAAATATATTTTCAGAACGTTTAAAAGAACAAAATCAAAATTGGGATATTATGAATCGTGGGGTAGAAGGCTATGTTGTACAAAATGTTGCAGAAACTCTCCATCGTGAATGTATCTCTTTAAATCCTGATTATATTAGTATTTTGGTAGGAATTAATGATATTGGAGTCATTGCCAATTCTTCTGCTTCTGAACAAGATAAACTTTATATGTTAGAAGATAGTATTCGTGCTTATCACGAAATGCTTTTCGATTTATCCAGAGAAACACAGGCAAAAGTAATTACTTTAGAACCTTTTATCTTTCCTAATCACGAAAAATATCAGGAGTGGATACCTTGGCAGAAAAAAATGTCAAAAAATATTAGAAAACTTGCCCGTAATTACGGTGCCTATTTTATTCCTTTGCAAGCACCTCTGGCTGAAAAAATCCAAGAACAAGGATATGAAAACATCACTACTGATGGAATTCATCTTACACTTCAAGGCCAACAGCTTCTTGCTGATATCGTAAAGGATTCTTTCTGTTTATAGTTATTTCTTTTTCTAAAATCAAAAATGCAGGATATACATCAATGTGTATATCCTGCTGTTATTTCTACAAATTTTCCTCTTACTACCTCAGCTAATTTTTCTGGATTCACTTTTAAAGTTGTACCAATTCGCCCTCCGCTTATATAAATTTCTTCATATGCAAGAGCATTGTGACTGATAATCGTAGGATATGATTTCTTCATTCCTAAAGGACTACATCCCCCTCGCACATAACCACTTACTTTTGTAATATCCTTTACATGAATAAGTTCTACAGCTTTTTCACCTACTGCTTTCGCAGCTTTTTTCAAATCAATTTCAAGGGCAATTGGAATAACCACCACATAATATTCTTTACTTTTTCCTTGTATAATCAGAGTTTTAAAAGATTGTTCTACCGGTGCTCCTGTTTTCTGTGCTGTATGAAGTCCATCAATAAATTCCTCACACTCATATTGAATTACCTCATAAGGAATTTTATTCTTATCCAAAATTCTCATTGCATTTGTCTTTATTTCTTTCTCTTTATGTTTTCCCACTTCTCTACTCCTATAACTTCAAATGTTTCATAAATCGTCGGTAAAGAACACAACCTACCAGCGCTGCTATAAGCTCTGCAATCGGAAAAGTAATCCATACCCCAAATAGTCCCATACTTTTGGATAATAATGCAGATAACGGAATAATAATAATCAATTGACGCAACATAGAAATTAGTAAAGATTGAACACCTTTTCCCAATGCCTCAAATGTACCAGAAAGTACACAGCCTACCGTAGAAATTAAAAATCCCACAGCAATGATACGAAGCATCGGTATACCTATTCTCAGCATCTCTGTATTTGCATCAAATAATTTCATAATAAAACCCGGAAACAATAAAAATAATAACATTCCTGCCAACATAATCATACCATTTGCTTCCATACTTGCCTTTAGGGTTTCTTTCATACGTTTTTTATTTCCCGCTCCATAATTGTAACTCATAATGGGACGCATTCCCTGTATCACTCCATTTGCAGGCATATATACAAAAGACTGAATTTTAATGTAAAGTCCAAACACTGCAATGGCTGTTGCAGAAAAAGCTACCAGAACAGAATTCAACGCTGCTACTAGAATAGACGGCATTGCCATCATAATAGCGGAAGGAATTCCCACCATATAAATTTTTTTTAAAATCTTTCCATCTAAATGAAAACCTTTTAAATGAATTTTAATGGAGTCACATTTTTTCACAAAAAATCCCATAGAAAGAGTTGCTGCTAAAATTTGTGCAGCAACCGTTGCAATTGCCGCTCCTTGCACTCCCATAGCAGGTAGGCCAAACCAGCCAAAGATTAGTATCGGATCCAAAAGAATATTAAAAATAGCTCCTATTCCTTGAAAAAACATGGGCATAATCATATTTCCCGTTGCCTGAAACAGTTTTTCGGAATATAAATGATACATACTTCCAATACTTAAAAATAAAACAATTTTCGTATATTGACAACTCATATCTAAAATCTTTGGACTATCTGTAAATGCACTGAGAAATGGTCTGGTTAAGAAAATCCCAACAAGTATAAATAACAGCCAATGCACTGCACAAAATAGGAAACCATGATTTGCCGTTGCTGTAACCTCTTTATCGTCATTTGCGCCCAATGCTCTGGCAGCACAAGCACTCAATCCAATTCCAAATCCACATGATACTGCCAAAATCATATTCTGCAGAGGATATGCCAGGGAAACTGCAGTTAATGCATCCTCACTCACCCTAGCTACATACATACTATCTACAATATTATATAATGCCTGTATCAACATAGAAATCATAGGTGGTACAGACATAGAAATCAAAAGGGGCATTACCTTTTTTGTCCCCATTGGATTTGTATTTTTATCCATTTTGTTTTTCCTCCTTTGACATCTCATATAGCATAACGATTTCCATGTTTCTTGTCAATCTTTTCATACATACTATACTCTTTGAAGGAAATACTAAAAGAAAAAGGAGGCATATAAATGAACCAAAACAAAATTTCAGATTCTGATAAATTCAATGTAGAAGCCACTTCCATTCATGATTTAGATAGCTGCGCCACAACAGAGGTTACAGGACTTATCCCATCTATGCCAAAGTCCACTTTGGAAATCGAGTCCTATAAAGAGATTTTTCCCTACTCTCCTGATTGCTATGTAGAAAAAGCAAAGAAAAAAAAGCAATAAGAGGCTGATTTTCAGCTTCTTATTACTTTCTTCTCAAATTACTCCTCTACTTTTTTCTTGTCCAATGTCTTTTGCTCTGTTTTTTTATCTGTTTGATCACTTTCTTTTTCTTCCTTGTTCTTTGACTTACTGTCTGGATTTACAGTTTTTCCCTTAAGCTCTTTATCTTTATCTACAGTTTCATCAGGTGTTTCCTCTACACTGCCATTCACTGGCATTAACACCTTATCTGCTGCTTCTTTTAAAGCAGCTAAAGTAAATTCTGCTTTTTCATCTTCTTTATGAATTTTATGTTCTTGTGCCAATGCTTCTGTATAGTCAGAAAGTTTATAAACGCCTACTTGAGTAAAGTCCTCATTATAATGGATTACTAAAGGAACTAAACTACTCTCTTCAATCGTTACTTCCCCTGATTTTCCATCTTTTTTTAATGTAAATTCTGCCATTCCCCCTAAAAGATTTTCCAAAGATGACTGATGACTAATAAAATTCCCCAGTGAATAATATACTAACATTTCTTTTCCATCTGGTCTTGTTATTTTTCCATATTTCTTTAAAATATGAGGATGCGAACAAATTACTACATCTGCCCCTTGTTCAGCCAGAAAATCTATTTTCTCCTGAAGCTTTTTATCTGAATCCTCTGCATCACTTTTTCCTCCATGAAGATATACAATGCTGACATCTGCAGATTCTTTCGCCTTTTTTAAATCTTCTTTGATATTTTTTTCCGAATAAGTATCTACCATATAACTTTCTTTTGCTGGAATTGAGTGATTTTCGCTCACCAGTGAACTATAATTCATTACTGCAATTTTAAAATTCTTTTTCTCTATTATCTGATATCTATCTTCTCCATCTTTTCCATGTATTCCAAGATTTTTAATCTTAGGATAATTTTTACTCCAAAACTCTACAGAGTCTGTAATCCCATCGCTTTCTTGATCAAAAGCATGTTCCGTTGCCTGTGTCACAATATCAAATCCTGCATTTACCAATGCATCCCCTACCTCTGTAGGAGTTGCAAAGTCAGGATAACCAGATGCCTTGTCGTGATCCTTAATAAAAGGTGTTTCCTGATTAACAGATGCTAAATCTGCATTTTCAATATCTTTTTTAATATTATCATATAAGAAATCAAAATTCCAATCCTGTTCTTTTCCTGCATTGATAATGGCGCTATGAATTAAATTATCTCCCACTGCAACCATGTGAAGTACATTTGCCTCTTCTGCTTCGGCCTCTTTTTTCTTCTGTTCCTCTATCTTTTTTGCCTGTTTTTCTTCATTTTTCTTGTGAATAGATGTCCCAATAACTGCACCTCCCACTACTAAAACCAATGCTCCAACTCCCGCCAAAATCATCCTCTGACGCATAATTCTTTGACGTCTTTTTCTTTCTCGAATAATTCTTCTGCGTCTTTCTATTTCCATTCTTCTTGCTTCTTCTTCATCTCTTCGTCTTCTACGATGCTCACTCATGATAATCTCCTTCCTTATCACTATTCATATATACAAATTTTGCTAATTTTTTAAACTAATTGTTTCATAATTATAATATAATTTTTAAGTTTATGTCAACTTATTTACGTACAAATCGGGTAGGAACTAAATAATTATTTTATGTACTATTTCCCCATTAGCAACCTACGCCACAAGAGGTACAACAAAAAGAAGATGCCGTCTAAAAAACAGCATCTTCCTAATCAATCATCCAATTCCTTTATATACTAATCCTAAAATAAATACAATAATTGCTAATGGTACATAGATGTATTTAGCAGTTGGTTCAAATATTTTTGGAAGTCTTTTCTTACGTCCTTCTTCTAATTCTTCCTTTATTTTATCAAATCCTAAAATATAGTAAACAGAAATAGCTCCCAGTACTGCTCCAAATGGAACTACCACAATGGTAATAAAATCCATCCAACTTCCCACTCTGGACTCTTCCTCCATGAAAAGACCAACGAAAAGTGTCAATGCCCCACAAAGCAACACTGCATGATTTCTCTTCAGCTTAAATTTATGCTGCCAACTTTCAATAACTGCTTCAAACATATTAATCAAGGAAGTAATTCCTGCAAAGCATACTGACAGGAAAAAGATAACTGCAAATACCCTTCCCATCGGCATCTGTTTAAATATATTTGGAATAGTAATAAACATCAAGGATGGACCTGCAGAAGGTTCAATTCCAAATGCAAATACCGCTGGCATAATTGCTAATGCAGAAAGCATCGCTGCAATTGTATCAAAGAAAGCTGTCTGCATAGAAGCTCTTGGAATATCTTCTTTCTTACTTAAGTAAGAACCATAAACAATCATCCCCGAACCTGTAATAGACAAAGAGAAAAATGCTTGTCCCATAGCCATTACCCATGTATCGATATTTGCCAAGGCTTCCCATTTAGGTACAAATATAAACTCATATCCTGCTTTTGACCCTGGAAGGAAAAATACTCGAACTGCTAATATCGCAAACAATATAAAAAATAATGGCATCAAAACCTTATTGGCTTTTTCAATCTGTGTAGCTGCCCCAATAAGGAGTACAACCACGGTAATAATAATCACAATCACATGCCAAGGCACATTTCCCATAAACGCTGTAACATCAGCAAAATACTCTGTAGAGTCTTTTTCTAAAACTGTATTGGTAACAGAGCCACATAAAAATCTTAAAACCCAGCCAATAATTACTGAATATCCAATAGCAATTCCAAGAGATCCTAAAAGTGGAATCCAACCTAAAATCTTACCGACTTTTCTCTGCTTTTTTTCTGTCCAACAAAGTTCATAAGAACCTAGCGTTCCTGTCCCTGCTTTTCTACCAATTGCAAACTCTGCAGAAAGTCCTACAAACCCAAATAAACAAATGAAAAAAATGTACGGGATTAAAAAAGCAGCTCCCCCATATTCTCCTAATCGGTAAGGAAACATCCAAATATTTCCAAGACCTACTGCTGAACCTACGCAAGCCAATACAAATCCCAAAGAATTTGTAAAACTTCCGTTCTTATGATTATGCATATTTTTTCCTCCTGCTCCTTAATATTTTATATTTATTAATAATATTTCCGATTGATGCGTTAAATTTCAAAACTATACCTCATCAATGTAGCAAAGAATTTAAGAAAAGTCAACAGGATATACTTCTTTTATGACGTTTTTTTTGCAGAAACATGGTATAATAATCACATTTCATATTAGTTTTACTTGCAAGGGGGACTTTTCTAATGGATCTTTTTACTTTTATTCTAGAAATTATTGGAACAGTGGCATTTGCCTCATCTGGTGCCATGCTTGCCATTGAGAAAAAAATGGATATTTTTGGTGTAAATATTTTAGGCGCTACAACTGCAGTAGGCGGCGGTATTATGCGAGATGTCATTTTAGGAGTAACACCTCCCACAGCTTTTGCCCAACCTGTGTATATTTTGTTTGCAATCATTACATCAACTTTATTGTTCACTATTGTATATACTAATCCAGACATTATTCATTCCAAAATCAAAAATAAATTTTACGATAAGGTAATGCTCTGGTGTGACACTGTAGGCTTAGGAATTTTTACAGTCGTAGGGATTCAGACTGCATCCCGCCATGTAAGCGATGATAATTCTTTCTTTTTTCTCTTCATTGGTGTTCTTACCGGTGTAGGCGGAGGTGTGATTCGTGATATTATGGCAAGTGAAACACCTTATATTCTTGTACGAGAAGTTTACGCCAGTGCTTCTATTGCAGGCGGAATTGTATGTATCGTATGCCGAAACACAGTAGGTGACGTAGCCGGACTTATTTTAGGCCTTATTGTAACTGTGGTTGTTCGTGCTCTTGCTGCACATTTTCACTGGAATCTCCTTCGTATTCATTGACTCCATTTCAAATCATGTTATACTGTAAGAAAAAACAAAGGAGAGGTTTCATACATGAGTAAAATTGATGAAGTAAGAAAAGCTATGGTTACTGCCATGAAAGCAGGAGACAAAGAACGTAAAGAATCCTTGTCCATGTTGCTATCTGCATTAAAAAATAAAGCCATTGATAAACGGGCTGATTTAACAGAAACAGAGGAAAATGAAGTTGTCTTAAAAGAAATTAAACAGACAAAAGAAACTCTTGAGCTGACACCTGCAGACAGAACAGAGATTATTGAAGAATGTACAAAACGTATTGCCGTTTACGAAGAATTTGCACCAAAAATGCTTGATGAAAATGAAATTAAAGAAATTATTCTTAACGTCTTATCTGAACTTTCTATAGAAACACCAACAGGAAAAGACAAAGGTAAAATCATGAAAGTATTAATGCCTAAGGTAAAAGGAATTGCCGATGGTAAACTAGTAAATCAAGTTCTTGCATCTATGATGCAGTAAGCATAAAAATTGTCATATTAAACTTTTAACTAGAACAGAACACCTTCAAGCTTCCTTTCTAATTACTGTTTAATATGACAATTTCTTTTTTGCATATAACAAAAAACACCGTCCCCGCAGTTCTCTTGTCTGCAAAAACAGTGCTTTTTTATGCGCCTTCAGGGACTCGAACCCTGGACAAATAGATTAAGAGTCTACTGCTCTACCAACTGAGCTAAAGGCGCTTATTTATTTTGTTTTCTCAATGCAAAAAATATTATAACTGATACTTTTTAAAAAAGCAAGTATATTTTTATACTTTTTTTGTTTTTTTAAAGAAACACTTTAGAAATATTTTATGTATATTATATAGGGTGTCTGAATACAAAGCTCTCAAACACCCTATTTTTTATTTTTTTTTCATTTTAACAGAATGAAGGGTCTTTTCCACCTCTTCCATAGACTTTAATATCTGAAAAGCTTTTGTTTTCTGTCGGCGATTTTGATATGCCCATTGAAAAACAGCATCTTTTATCCCATTTTTCCCTTTCATGACAGAATCTCCTAAACTTTTTCTTCTATTATATAGTTTATTGTCCTGCAATTAATTTGTGAATAGGGTTTCCCATGGAAGAAAATTTCTCTTCATATTCTGTCATAACATTTCCTTTATTCATTTCCTGATCATGGTGTAAATCAAACGTATGGGCTAAAAGTTTCCATCCTGCTTCTTTTACTTCCTCTAAAGAAAACTCAAAAAGTTCTCTGTTATCTGTCTTGAATTCTATCACACCTTCTTTAGTCAATACCTGTTCATATCTTTCCAAAAACTGGTGAGAAGTTAATCTGCGCTTTGCGTGTCTTTCTTTTGGCCATGGATCTGAAAAATTCAAATAAATTTTTTTAACCTCTCCCTTTTCAAATACAACAGGAAGTTCTCTCGCATCCATACGAACAAAAAAGAGGTTCTTTAACTCTTCTCCTTCTTTTTCCAGTTCCTCTCTTTTTTGAAGTGCACGTAACAAAACACTATCATACATTTCAATTCCTATAAAATTCACATCAGGATAAAGCTTTGCCATGGTCATAATAAAACGACCTTTTCCCATTCCCACCTCGATGTGAATCGGATGATTATTCCCAAAAACCTCTGACCACTTTCCTTTTTTTTCCTGTACATCATGAACTACATATTTACTATATTCAATGGCATCTTTCGCCCCTGGTATATTTCTCAATCGCATTCAATTTTCCTGCCTTTCCAGTTATTTTATAAAAGTATAACCGATACTGTACATTCTGTCAAAGATTAAGAATTTCAGTGGTTTTTTTCTGTAAATAGTGTATAATAAAATAATCAAGAAAAAAGGAGGAAAGCCTATGGAAGACATTATCAATAAGCTTGCAGAAATAGAAGCTGCCGCCTCTCATATTATGGAAGATGTTTCAGAGCAAAAAAAACAACTGGCACAGCAATATGAAGAAGCTGTCCATGAATTTGATTCCACCATAGACATGGAAATTCAGAATCGCTCAAAAATCATCAGACAAAAATTAGAAGTTCAAATGAAAGAAGAATTACAAAGCCAAAGAGACGAAGCTGAACAAATTTTGGCCAAACTGGAATCTTACTACACCAAATGTCATACGGATATGGCAAAAGAAATTTATAACCGAATATTAAGGATGTGAGAACATGGGAAGTTTGCTTTCTTATAGTGGTCTGTCTACAAAGGTACGAGCCATGCAAAGTAAGCTGATAAATGAAGCACAGTATCAGGAAATTGCTCAGATGCATTCTGTTACCTCTGTTGTTTCATATTTAAAGAAACAACCAGGTTTCCAAGATCTTTGGGCCAATCTAGATGAAAATAGTCTCCACAGAGGTGACATTGAAAAGCTTCTTACTCATACCATTTATCAAAATTTTGCCAAATTATATCGTTTTGCTAATCCAGAACAGCGAACTTTTATGGCATTATATTTTAAACGCTATGAGCTGTCAATTATGAAAGAATGTCTTAGAAAGGTCTTTGATCAAGGACGCGCTGAACTAGATCTTTCTCTTTTTAAGGATTTTTTTGACCGCCATTCAAAACTAAATATTGAAAAACTAGCAAATTCTTCTACTGTAGAAGAATTTATTTCTAATCTGGAGGGTTCAGAATATTACAAGCCTTTGAAAAAGCTGGGAAATGATTATTCCCCCAGAATCTTTGATTATGGTATGGCACTAGATCAGTATTATTTTTCCAATATCTGGTCTGTGAAAGATAAAATTTTCAAAAAACGAGATTTGGAGGAAATTACAAAAGCATACGGAAATAAATTTGATATGTTAAATCTTCAGTGGATTTACCGATCAAAAAAATACTATCATATGATTCCCGCTGATATTTATGCATTACTAATTCCTGTCCATTATCGACTTAGTAGGAAAGATATTTCCGCATTGGTGGAATCTTCCGATGAAGAAGAATTTAGAAATATCTTAAATACTACCTATTATAAAAAACGTTTTCCAGAACTTGCACCTGAGAAACTGGAAGCTTTTTATAATTTAAATTTAAAAACTATTCTGGAAACAGAAGCTAGAAAATATCCTCACTCAGTAATTATGCTGTACTCCTACCTCTATCACAAGGAACATGAGGTAGATCGACTGACTACAGCCATTGAATGTGTCCGATACGGACTATCTTCTGCTGAGATTTTGGATTATATTGCAAGAACTTAATAACCGGAGGTGATTACATGATTGAAAAAATGAAATTCTTGAGTATTACCGGTCCGAAGTCTGACATTGATCGTGTGGTAAATGAATATCTCTCCAAGTATGAAATTCATCTGGAAAATGCCATTGCACAATTAAATCAAGTGCAACACCTATCACCTTATATTCAGATAAATCCTTATAAAGATTTATTAAACCGCATCAATGAATTTGCTGGTCAACTTAAGAATACAGAGCACGTTCCCATACATGACATTTCTCTGGATGAAATTCAGTTCTTTGTGAATACTTTGAGTGAAAAAATTGCAAAAATCAATAAAAACTGCAATGAACTCAATGAAAAACGTGCCGCTATTACAGATGATTTAAAATGTATTACGCCTTTTCTTACTCTTCCTCAGAATTTAGACAAGCTAATACATTATCGTTTTGTTCAGGTTCGTTTTGGACGTATTCCTATAGAATACTATGAGAAATTCAAAGAATATGTTTATGATAATCTGGATACTATCTTTTTCCCTTGTCAACAAGACGAGTATGTGTGGGGACTTTATTTTGTCCTATGGACAAAGATGGAGCAAGTAGATGCTGTATTTTCTTCCATGCATTTTGAGCGCATTTACCTAAAAAAAGACTATTACTATGGTACGCCTCAAGAACTTCACAAGGATTTAAAAACTCAATTAAATACTATTGATGAAAAATTAAATACCTACCATCAGGAAATTCAGGAGCTTTTAAATTCTGAGGTCAGTACAATTCTTTCTGCACAGGCTGCTCTTAATGCACTATCTACAAACTTCGATGTGCGAAAAGTAGCTGCTTGCGTACAGGAACATCAGGAAACTTTCTATATTTTATGCGGGTGGATGAGTGAAAAAGATTGTTCCTCTTTTATGAAGAATATTGAAAATGATTCCAATTTATTTTGTGTCGTAGAAGATGATAATAATAAAATCAGTTGTAAACCACCTACTAAGCTGAAAAACCCAAAGATTTTTAAACCTTTTGAAATGTATATAAAAATGTATGGTCTTCCCGACTATCATGAATTAGATCCTACTATTTTTGTAGCATTAACCTACTCTTTTATTTTTGGTGTTATGTTCGGTGATGTAGGGCAAGGTCTGCTGCTGGCACTTGGAGGTTTTGCTCTCTATAAATGGAAACAAATTACTTTAGGTGCAATTATCGGTACTGCTGGCATCTTTTCCACTTTCTTTGGTTTTATGTTTGGCAGTATCTTCGGCTTCGAACATGCTATTAATGCCTTATGGCTTAGGCCTGTAGAAGCTATGATGTTAGTTCCTGGACTTGGTCAGATGAATACAATTTTCGTCGTTGCCATTGTCTTTGGTATGTTCCTCATTCTCACAACTATGATCTTCCATATTATTAATGCGGTACGTACCCATGACACAGAGGGAATCTGGTTTGATCAAAACTCCGTATGTGGACTTATTTTTTATGGAACTTTAACCGTTTCTGCCCTTTTGTTTCTCACAGGAAAATCACTTCCTGCTACCATAATTTTGGTGATAATGTTTGTAGTTCCTCTTGTGCTCATTATGTTAAAAGAGCCCATTACTCACATTGTGGAAAAGAAAACCCCTGTGATTGAAGGCAGTAAACCAATGTTTTTTGTACAAAGCTTCTTTGAACTATTTGAAATTATGTTAAGCTTTTTGTCCAATACCCTTTCTTTTGTGCGTATCGGCGCTTTTGCTGTCAGCCATGCCGCCATGATGGGCGTTGTTATGATGCTGGCAGGTGTAGAAAGCACTGGAAATATTAATTGGCTTATTGTTATTGGAGGCAATCTTTTCGTATGTGCTATGGAGGGTCTTATTGTGGGAATTCAAGTCCTTCGTCTTGAATATTACGAAATGTTCAGCCGGTTTTATAAAGGTACAGGAAAAGAATTTAAACCATTTTTAAAACATGTAAACAACACACAATCTTCTGACCATGCATAATGGCACAGACTGTTTATTATTTAGGAGGATTTTATTATGACAACAACTATTCAAATTCTTACTGCAGCTGCTTTAATTTTAAGTATTATTATTCCATTTGGAACATTCTTTTTAGGCGAAAAAACAAAAAAGCGCTATAAAAAATCTCTTGCCTGCAACTGCTTTTTCTTTTTCGGAAGTCTTCTTGTTGCTACTATTGTAATGTTTAGTGGAACAGCCAGCGTTCATGCTGCTTCTGCTGCTTCTGCTTCTGATCTTGCTACTGGCCTTGGCTACATTGGTGCTGCTTTAGTTACTGGTCTTTCCGGTATTGGTTCAGGTATTGCGGTTGCCAGTTCTGCAAGTGCTGCTTTAGGCGCTATTAGTGAAGATGGTTCTTTATTCGGTAAATCCATGATTTTTGTAGCCATGGCTGAAGGTATTGCCTTATATGGTCTGATTATTTCTTTCATGATTCTTGGTAAATTAGGATGATGCACTATGGAAGGATGATTTCCAATGAAAATGTTTTTAATCAGTGATAATATTGACACCTACACCGGTATGCGTCTTGCAGGCGTGGAAGGTGTAGTTGTCCACGAAAGAGAGGAACTTCGGCGTGCTTTAGAAGATGCTATTAATAACAAAGAAAATGGCATCATTCTTCTCACAGAGAAATTCGGCAAAGAATTTCCTGATATTATCGATGATGTACGCTTGAACCACAAACTTCCTCTACTTATTGAAATTCCCGATCGTCATGGAACGGGACGGGCACCTGACTTCATTACTTCTTATGTAAATGAAGCAATCGGACTAAAATTATGACAAGAAGGTGATATGTATGACAACAGAAGAAAAATTACAGCATTTCTATGAAGTTTCCATGGATACAGCCAGAGAAGAAGCTGCCACAATATTAGAAAAATACAAGGCAACTCTAGAGACAGAAATGGAATGTCATAAAAAGGAAAAACAGGCTGCTTCCGAAAATCAATTTAAAATAGAATCAGACAATGCAGCCAGAGAAATTAACAAAGCACTTTCTGCAGAGCATCTTCATATTAAAAAAAAGCTTTCAAAAAAACAACAGCAATTAAAAGAATCTATATTTGATGAAGTGGAACATCTACTTGAAAGTTTCTCCCAAACTCCAGAATATCTAGATTGGTTGGAAGAGAAAATAAAAGAATCTTTAAAAATTGCGGAAAATGACTCTATACAGTTTTATCTGACTGCAAAAGACTCTGATAAAATAGAGGAATTAGCAAAACGAACCGGAATTACTCCTCTTATCTCTGAAACAGATTTTTTAGGTGGTATACGAGCTGTTATTCCAGAAAAAAATATTTTAATTGACAATACGTTTCTTACTGCTTTTGAAAATGAAAAGGAACGCTTTAATTTCGATGGAGGATTTACCCATGAGTAAAACTGCTGAAATTTATGGCATCAACGGACCCGTTATCTACTTAAAAGGCAATACAGGATTTAAGATGGCGGAAATGGTTTATGTAGGAAAGGAAAATCTAGTTGGCGAGGTTATCTCCTTAAAAAAAGAAGCCACAACCGTTCAGGTATTCGAGGAAACCAGCGGACTTCGCCCAGGTGAAACCGTAACTTCCAGTGGTGATGCTATTTCCGTCACACTTGGACCTGGTATTTTAAATAATATTTTCGATGGTATTCAAAGACCTCTTTCCGTTATTGCCCAACAATCCGGAAAATATATTTCCAGAGGTATGCAAGTAGACTCTCTGGATACAGAAAAACTTTGGGATGTTCATATGACCATTTCCGAAGGTATGGAAGTTTATGGAGGCACAATTATTGCTGAAGTTCCTGAAACTGAGTCTATTGTGCATAAATCTATGGTTCCTCCTAATATTCACGGAGTGGTAAAATCCGTTGTTCCTGATGGAAAATACAATATTACCCAAACACTGGCTATACTTACACTGGAAAACGGCTCTGAATACCACTTAAAACTAGCCCAAAAATGGCCAATCCGTATTCCCCGTCCCACAAGTAAACGTTATCCTGCATCCAAACCCCTTGTAACAGGACAACGTATTTTGGACACTTTATTCCCTATTGCAAAGGGCGGTACTGCCGCTGTTCCCGGAGGATTTGGTACAGGTAAAACTATGACACAGCACCAGATTGCCAAATGGTCTGATGCCGATATTATTATTTATATTGGCTGTGGTGAACGTGGAAATGAAATGACACAGGTATTAGAGGACTTCTCTAAACTACATGATCCTAAAACAGGAAATGCCTTGATGGCACGTACGTCTTTAATCGCCAATACTTCCAATATGCCAGTTGCTGCTCGTGAGGCATCTATTTATACAGGTATTACTCTTGCGGAATATTATCGTGATATGGGATATGATGTTGCAATTATGGCGGATTCTACTTCCAGATGGGCTGAAGCTTTACGTGAACTATCTGGACGTCTGGAAGAAATGCCTGCAGAAGAAGGATTTCCAGCTTACCTAGCCTCTCGCCTTTCTGCTTTCTATGAAAGAGCTGGTATGATGCAGAACTTAAATGGTACGGAAGGATCTGTCTCCATCATCGGTGCCGTTTCCCCGCAAGGTGGTGACTTCTCTGAACCAGTAACTCAAAATACAAAACGTTTTGTTCGCTGCTTCTGGGGATTAGATAAATCTCTTGCCTATGCCAGACATTTTCCCGCTATTCATTGGCTTACCAGTTATAGTGAATATTTAGGTGATTTATCTTACTGGTATAGTGAAAATGTTTCTCCGAAGTTCGTAGAATACAGAAACCGCATTATGGCAATTTTAAATTCAGAAAGCAGTTTAATGGAAATTGTAAAACTCATTGGAAGTGACGTACTTCCCGATGATCAGAAATTAACCTTAGAAATAGCAAGAGTTATTCGTCTGGGATTTTTGCAACAAAATGCTTTTCATCCTGACGATACTTGTGTTTCTCTGGAAAAGCAATTTAAAATGATGGAAATTATTCTGTATTTATATAAAAAATGTCGCGCGCTCATTGCCATGGGCATGCCAATGTCTGTACTAAAACAGGAAAATATTTTTGAAAAAGTTATCGCGATTAAATATGATGTACCAAATGATCATTTAGAAATGATGGATGACTATCATAAAGCTGTTAAAGATTTTTATAACACGGTAATGAAAAAAAATGGATAAGGAGGCACTGATTTATGGCAATTGAATATTTGGGCTTAAGTGAAATCAATGGCCCTCTGGTAGTTTTAGAAGGTGTGAAAAATGCCTCTTTTGATGAAATTGTAGAGTTTCGAGTAGATGATGGAAGCAAAAAGCTTGGCCGCATTGTGGAAATATATGAAGATAAAGCTGTTATTCAGGTATTTGAAGGAACAGAAAATATGTCACTTTCCAACACGCATACTCGTCTTAGTGGGCATCCAATGGAAGTAGAACTTTCTCCAGATATTCTGGGACGTACCTTTAATGGTATTGGAAAACCTATTGACGGGCTAGGTCCTGTCATTCCTGAAATGAAACTAAATATCAATGGACTTCCATTAAACCCTGTTACACGAGAATATCCTAGAAACTTTATTCAAACAGGTATCTCAGCTATCGACGGATTAACAACTTTAATCCGTGGACAAAAACTTCCTATTTTCTCAGGAAACGGACTTCCCCATGACCAACTTGCAGCGCAAATTGTGCAGCAAGCTTCTCTTGGAAGTAACAGTGATGAAAAGTTTGCCATTGTCTTTGCTGCAATGGGGGTTAAATATGATGTAGCAGAATTTTTCCGCCGTACATTTGAAGAAAGCGGTGTATCTGATCACGTTGTTATGTATCTAAATCTGGCAAATGATCCGGTGGTAGAACGCTTAATCACTCCAAAAGTCGCACTGACTGCTGCAGAATATTTAGCATTTGAAAAAGGTATGCATATCCTCGTTATTCTTACAGATATTACCTCTTTTTGTGAAGCCATGCGTGAGGTATCTTCTTCCAAAGGAGAAATCCCTTCCAGAAAAGGGTATCCTGGATATTTATACAGTGAATTGGCAACCCTTTATGAAAGAGCTGGTATTGTCCGAAATGGTACAGGTTCCGTAACACAAATACCAATTCTTACTATGCCAAATGATGATATTACCCATCCAATTCCTGACTTAACTGGATATATTACAGAGGGACAAATTGTACTGGATCGTCAACTTCACGGACAGGCAATTTATCCGCCAATCAACGTACTTCCCTCTCTGTCACGTCTTATGAAAGATGGAATCGGCGAAGGATTTACAAGGGAAGATCACCAAGACGTTGCGAACCAGCTTTTTTCCTGCTATGCAAAAGTAGGCGATGCAAGAGCACTGGCATCTGTTATCGGTGAAGATGAACTGTCACCTCTGGATAAAAAATATCTTGAGTTTGGTACTGCTTTTGAAGAAAATTTCGTAGGGCAAAGAGCAGATGAAAACAGAACAATTCAGGAAACTCTGAATAAAGGATGGGATCTTCTTTCCATGATACCAAGAGAAGAACTTGACCGCATTGATACTAAAATTTTGGATAAATATTATCCTAAAAACGCAGAAAAATAAAAAGGGGGAATTTTGTGGATCCCAATACATTTCCCACCAAGGGAAACCTGATACTTGCCAAAAACTCTCTGGCTCTTTCAAAACAAGGTTTTGATTTGATGGATAAAAAAAGAAACATTTTAATTCGCGAATTAATGGATTTGATTGAGCAGGCAAAAGATATTCAGTCACAGATTGATATTACATTCCGTACTGCTTATGCTGCTCTGCAAAAGGCAAATATGGAAATCGGCATCAGTCATGTGCAGGAAATTTCCAGAACCGTACCTGTGGAAAACTCCATTTCCATAAAAACACGAAGTGTTATGGGTACGGAAATTCCTCTGGTGCGCTCTGAACCGTCTTCCGATGAACCCACCTATTCCTACTATGGAACAAAAGCATCTCTTGATGAAGCCCACGCTGCCTTTGAAAAGGTAAAGGACTTAACGATTCGTCTGTCTATGGTGGAAAACTCTGCTTATCGACTGGCTGTCAATATTAAGAAGACACAGAAGCGTGCCAATGCACTGAAAAATATTACAATTCCCAAATACGAGGCACTTACAAAGAGTATCTCAAACGCATTAGAAGAAAAAGAGCGAGAAGAATTTACCCGCTTAAAGGTTATTAAAAAAATGCAGGGAAATTAAAACAGAGACCATTTTGACGAATTTGTTTCCGTGAAAATGGTCTCTTTCTATCATTGGTATATTACAGCTTGACGTACAATTTTTTTCTGATGATATCAGAAGAAAATTATAACAATATGCTTGAAAATATGCACTTAATAGGAAATCAGGCAAATTATAACTGGCTCATGGAAAGATTATCTTTATTGAAGTAAATCAATTAATTATTGACTGTCAAAATGTTCATTCTTTGCCTTGTTGCAGCTACATAAAAGCCAAAGTTCTTACATGGTAATCGTAAATTTACTTCCCACTCCCAATGTACTTTCCACATCGACCTTAGCACCCAAATACATACAGCCATGTTTTACAATGGAAAGCCCCAGTCCTGTACCGCCAATTGCCTTTGAATGGCTCTTATCCACACGGTAAAATCTTTCAAATACCCGTGACTGCTCTCTCTTAGGTATTCCAATTCCCGTATCTTCCACAGAAATTTCCACCTTATTATTTTCTTCCTTCAAGGTAACCTGCAAAGTTCCATCCTGTTTATTATACTTTAATCCGTTTTCACAGAGATTAAAGAGTACCTCATCTAAGATCATCCTTACCGTAGACACCTGAACATGAGGTCCTTCCAGATAAAGCTTAACATTTTTCTCCTTTGCGCTGTGCTCAATGCGATGAAGAACCTCTTTGGAAAGCTGATACAAATCCACCTGCTCTTTCTGATAAACAAGCTCTCCTTCATCTAACTGAGAAATTTTAATCACATCATTTACCAATGTAATCAAGCGCTGTGCTTCTTTAAAAATACGACTGGCAAATACTTTTGTATCTTCTTGTTTTACAAAACCATCTTTTATAATCTCTGCAAACCCTGAAATAGATGTAAGAGGTGTTTTTAATTCATGGGATACATTTGCTGTAAATTCTCTGCGAAGCTGTTCTCCACGCATACGCTCTGTTACATCTAGGATAATAATAATTGCTCCTGTTACACCTTTTTCCTGCCATACAGGATTTGCTGCAATTTGGCAGCTTCTTTCTGGAAATTCGATCATTCGTACCGTATGATGCCCTTCCAGTACCTGTTCCACAACATTTTGAAATTCTCCACTTCTATTCAATGTTAAAACACTCTGTGGTCCTTTCCATTTCGGATCTCCTAAAAGCTTCAGTGCACTAGAATTGTAAGATAACACTTCTGTATGTTTATCAATTACCAAAAATCCCTCTTCCATATTTTCTGTAATAAGGGAAAACTCTTCCTGTTGTTTTCTGGCATCCTCAATCTCACGACGAAGGGATTTCTGCTGTCTGCTAATTTTACTTAAAAGAGGTGTCAACTCGTCATACACTTGATTCTCCTCTGGATGCTCCAAATCAAGATTATTGACAGGTTCTATAATTTTCTTTGAAAGGCGAAAAGCCAAAAATGCTGATAAACCTACCATAAATACTAAAATAATAAGAATCGGCTGAATCATACCTCCTAGAAGTCCAGGAATATTATACTGAACACTGGATACACGCAAAATTTTTCCGTCCTCTAACTTCATTGCATAGTATAAAGTCTTTTCTGATAATGTATCTGATTTTCTTACGGCTGTACCCGAACCTGTTTTTAAAGCTTTCTGAATTTCTATACGGTTTTCATGGTTTTCCATATTATTTTCGTCTGCCACACTATCAAAGAGAACCTTTCCTTCTTCATCAATATACGTCACACGTTCTGTCTGAGGAGGTAGTTCTTTAAATGCTTCCATTCCCTCTTTCTCTACTGCAATGGCAAGATAAGCTGCTTCTACTTTCAATTCCTTCTCCAACTGCTTTCCGAAGTAGTGATACAAAATCCCCATAATCAGTCCGGAACCCGCCAAAAGGACTGACATAGAAACTAAAAGCATGGACTTAAAAATTCTTTTTGTCATTCTTCCCCTCCTACTCTATACCCTACACCTCGAATCGTCTCAATATAATGTCCGGCCTCTTTCAGTTTCTGACGCAAGGTTCTGATATGCACATCTACCGTTCTGCTTTCCCCATCAAACTGATAACCCCAGATTTTATCTAAAAGTTGTGCCCTTGTAAACACAATGCCCGGATTGGATAAAAGCAATGCTAAAAGTTCAAATTCCTTCATAGTAAGCGTCACTTCTTCCCCATTTACTTTCACTAAATGGCGCTTCTTAGACACATATAACTCTCCTAAAGTATATGCTTCTTCTTGCTCCTGCTCCAGACCTCCTCTACGAAGCAATGCTTTCACTCTGGAAACCAACTCCATCATACGAAATGGCTTAGGGATATAATCATCTGCACCTCCATCTAAACCCTTTACAACGTCATATTCACTTCCCTTTGCCGTCAGCATGGCAATGGGGATATTTTTAGTTTCCTTCTTTTTTCGAAGCTTTTGTAAAATTTCAAGTCCATCCTCTTCTGGAAGCATAATATCCAAAAGCACTAAATCTGGAATTTTCTTTTCCATAGCATGCCAAAAATCAGAGGGATACGCAAATCCCTCTGCTACAAGCCCTTGACCATTTAAGGTATATACTAATAACTCTCTGATACTTTCATCGTCTTCCACTAAATAAATCATTCTATTATCCTCTATCTGCTTCATGCTTTCCTGTTATTGAATATACTACCCACTGAGCAATGTTCTCTGCATGATCCCCGATTCTTTCCAGATATTTGGCAATCATAATAAGATCAATATAATATTCTGCTTGTTGCGCATCTTTTTTCAGCATATTGGGAAGCTCTTTTTTTACCTTCAAAAACAGCTCATCTACTACATCATCATACTCTATAACCTTTGCTGCGGCTTTTAAATCCTTTTTAACAAAAGAATTAATACTTTCTGTCACCATTTTAATGGCTGCTTCAGCCATTTCTCCTATATGAATTTTATGAGCTAACTCTTTTACTTGTACAAAACGAGACATATCTGCAATATCCTGTGCCTGATCTCCAATTCTCTCCATATCAGAAATCATTTTTAATGCAGAAGATATCTGTCTTAAATCACCGGCTACGGGCTGTTGCTGAAGAAGAAGCTTCATACAAAGAGTTTCAATCTCTCTTTCTTTTTGATTGATTTCTTCCTCAATCCCATCTACAAGCTCTTTTACTTCTTCACTGGTATCCTCCAGCTGGTCCACTGCTCTTCGGATTGCTTTTTCACATAAAGCCCCCATTTTAATCAGCTCTACATTAAGTTCTTCAAGCTGCTGATCGAATTTTGTACGCATCAGCCAAACCTCCCTGTAATATAATCTTCTGTTTTCTTATTTTTAGGCATAGAAAACATTTCCTCTGTATTTCCGTACTCTACCATTTCCCCTAAAAGGAAAAAAGCCGTCTTATCTGAAATACGTGCCGCCTGTTGCATATTATGAGTAACCATAACAATGGTATATTTTTTCTTTAATTCTACTGCTAATTCTTCAATTTTTGAAGTGGAAATAGGATCAAGTGCAGAAGTGGGCTCATCCATAAGCAATACTTCTGGTTCTACCGCTAATGCCCTTGCAATACAAAGTCTTTGCTGTTGACCACCGGACATGCCAAGAGCACTTAATTTTAAACGATCTTTTACTTCATCCCAAATCGCAGCACTTCTTAGTGACTGCTCTACAATTTCATCTAACTTTACTTTTGAACGGATTCCATGTGTTCTAGGACCATAAGCAATATTATCGTAGATGCTCATAGGAAATGGATTTGGTTTTTGAAATACCATTCCAACCCGCTTTCTTAAAAGATTAACATTCATGTCGCCATAAATATCTTCCCCATCTAATAATATTTTTCCTGTAATCTGACATCCTTCTACCAAATCATTCATTCGATTAAAAGATTTCAACAAGGTAGATTTTCCGCAACCAGATGGTCCAATAAATGCAGTAATCTCATTTGCCTGAATTTCCATGTTTATGCTTTTCAACGCATGAAAAGCGCCTTTGTCATAATATAAATCCAAATTGGAAATTGAAAACTTACTCATTCTTCCTGTTTATCCTTTCTTAATCTTACCGGCAATTCTTCCAGACAGCCAGTTAATTACTAATACAATTAGAAGCAGTACAACGGCTGTTGCATAAGCCTGATTCACATACAAACCTTCACTTGCAAGGGAGTACATATGTACAGACAAAGTTCTTGTAGAAGACATTACACTGTCTGGAATTTCTGCAAGCGTTCCTGCCGTATACATCAAAGCTGCAGTTTCACCAACAATACGTCCGATAGATAAAATAACACCTGAGAAAATTCCTGGTACCGCAGAAGGTAAAATAACTACAAATATTGTTCTAAGTTTTCCTGCTCCCAGACCAAAACTAGCCTCGCGATAAGTATCCGGTACCGCTAGAAGAGCTTCTTCTGTGGTTCGCATAATTACAGGAAGCACCATAATTGCTAATGTAAATACACCTGCAAGCATAGAATAACCCCAACGTAGGGTAGTAACAAAAAATAGCATTCCGAACAAACCATATACAATAGACGGAATACCAGTAAGTGTTTCTGCTGTTACCCGCACAACTGATACTAATTTATTTCCCTTTTTTGCATACTCTACCAAATATACTGCTGCAAAAATCCCCAAGGGGCCTGCAACACACAGGGATAGTACAATCATTAAAATAGTATTAATAATCGCCGGAAACATAGAAACATTTTCTGAATTATATTCCAATTCAAATAACTGTGGAGTTAGATGAGGCACACCCTTAATTAAAATATATCCCACAATAAAAATCAGTGTTATCGCTGTAAATATCGCACTAATCCATACTAATAAAGCTAAAAAGAATGAGCTAGGCGAGTGTGCATACACCTTTAATTTCCGACGTATCTTATCCATTTATGCCCCTCCTTTTTACTAATGAAAATAGCAAGTTAATCAATAAAATAAATACAAAAAGTACAACGGCTGTTGCAATCAACGCATCTTTATGAAGATCTGCTGCATATCCCATTTCCATAACAATATTTGATGTTAAAGTACGAACACCTTTAAACAAACCTTTTGGCATACGAGGCTGATTTCCTGCAATCATAATAACCGCCATAGTTTCTCCAATCGCCCTTCCAATACCTAAAATCACACCTGCTGCCACACCAGATTTTGCTGCTGGCAATACCGTACGAAACACACTTTTTTCATGCGTTGCTCCAAGGGCTAAAGAACCTTCATAATAGCTATCAGGTACTGCACGGATGGCTGACTCACCTACGCTGATAATGGTAGGTAAAATCATAATTCCAAGCATTAACGATGCCGTAAACATACTGGAACCATCTCCTCCAAATCCCAGTTGAACACCAAAGAAGTCGCGTACAAAAGGTACAATTACTACCATACCAAAAAATCCATATACAACCGAAGGAATACCTGCTAACAATTCAACCGCTGGCTTCATAAATTTATATAATTTAGAAGGACAAAATTTTGCCATAAAAACAGCTGTACAGATGCCAATCGGTACACCAATTAAAACAGCTCCTGCAGTAACATAGATACTTCCTAAAATAAATGGCAAAATACCATAAATGTTGTTTCCCGGTTTCCATCTTTCTCCTAACAGAAAATTAAAAACTCCTATTTCACCAATGGCCGGAATACCATTGGCAAATAAGAAAATACAAATTAATGCTACTGCCAGAATAGACGCACAGGCACACAGAAGAAACACATATTTCATAAAGGTTTCTTTTATATTTTTCATTCCTTTATCCCTTTCTGATTTTACTGAAGGTCACTCCATTCTGTAATTTCACCTGTATAAATATCTTTTACCTGATCTGCTGTAATATCATTCATGGTATTTTTATTATTCACAATAACAGCAATACCATCTAGTGCAATTTCCTGCCCTTTTAACCCTGCTTCCCTTTCAGAATCTTTTAAATCTCTAGAAGCCATTCCAATATCACAAATACCATTTAATGCAGACTCCATACCTGTTGTAGAATCGCTTTGCTGAATTTCAATTTCCACATTGGGATTTACTTCTTCATAACCTTCCTTCAATTTTTCCATTACTGGAGTAACAGAAGAAGATCCTGCAACTACAATTTTTCCAGAAGGCTTTGTTCCTGCATATGCTACAGAATCATCTGCAACAGAAATACATCCATTATCTTCTACAATTTTCTGTCCCTCTTGGCTTAAAATATAAGAGATAAAATCCTGAGTCACTTCACTTGCACCTTCTTTTGTAGCAATATTAAAGGGACGGGCAATCTTATAAGTATCATTTTTTACATTTTCTGCAGTAGCTTCCGCTCCATCTACTTTTAAAGATTTTACAGACTGATCTAAAGAACCTAAAGAAATATATCCGATTGCCTGCGGATTACCAGCTACACTTGTCATCATAACCGATGTATTATTTGTTACCTGTGCATCTTCTGTGGTATTATCAATTTTTTCTCCCGATGCATCTTTTTCTTCAATCCCAAATAATTCAATAAAAGCGCTTCTTGTTCCAGAACCTTCTTCTCTAGAAATTACAGAAATTTCTCCTTTTGGCGCTTCTGTATTTTTTTCTTCTGTATTTCCACTTCCACATGCTGTTAAACCCAATACCATGGTTCCCATTAAAATTGCTGCTAACATTTTTTTCTTCATAATAAAAATAATCTCCTTTTATTGTAAAATTCAAATCATTGGCTCGTCGACAACATTTACTATAAAGGAGTTTTGTAAAATCCCCAATCATGAAATCGTTAAATCTATGTAAAATTATTGTAAACCATAATTTTCTGATAATATCTTTAATTTTCATGTTATTTCGGTGAATTATAAAGCACTTTGTTAAAAATTAGACTTTTAGAAAGTCAATATCTTTTCCCTTTTTTTCTACAAAAAACGCCTTTTTATCAGAAGTACACAAAACCTTTGTTCTTTCTTTCACTTTATAAATCATATTCTTACACCCATTTTTTTGTGGACAATGTGGATAACTTAGTGTATAACTATACTTTTCCTATATTTCTTGGATTTTTTAGTGTGTATAACTTTGAGGATAAAATGTGGGCAACTTCCGAAGGTTCGACATTTTTTGTACACTTTTACATTTAAGAATATTCTGACTATTTAAGCTATAATATGAACTATTTCATCTATATTTTCTATTCTATATTTTCCCTTTTTTGTAAAATCCATTATGTAAACTCAAAAAAAGGAAGCCTGTTTCCAGACTTCCTAAATTCTACCTTTATATTCTCCTTAAAGTACCTGCATACCTCCATGCTGGCGTACTTTTAATACGTGGCAAGAGCCACTTCCAAAAACTTTATCCATTGTTTTTCTGTACTCTTCTACATAGCTATTTTCCACAAAAATCTGGATTGTACCTGCAAAACCGCCTCCGTGCACACGACACACTCCATGATTTCCTAAAATGCTTTCGCTAACACCAAGAGCAATAGACATTGCCTGACTTTGTACATCTCTATTTGTATAAATGTTCTGAAGATATTTAAAGGAAGAGTTTCCTGATTTCTCTACGAGGGAAAGAAATTCTTTAAAATCACCCTGTTTCAAAGCCTCTACCTGTGCCTGTACACGTTTTTCTTCTTCAAAGAAATGAAGAGCGCGCAATACAGGTCTATCCCCTAAAATACTTCTTAATCCTGGTATTTGACTATAAAAATCTTTTTCATCTACTTCTCTTAATACATCCTTTTTAAAGAAAGCAGCTACTTTTTTCATCTCAGCAGGAATCTGCGCATAATCTTCTGTAAGATCTGCATGGGAAGCTTTTGTATCTACGATACACAAACTGTATTTATATCCCTCAAAGTCTGCTGGAACTTTCTCCACCTTAGGTTCTTGAGGATTTTTAAAGTCAATGTGGATTAATCCACCTACAGAACACGCCATCTGATCCATAAGTCCGCATGGTTTTCCAAAATATACGTTCTCAGCAAACTGTCCTACCTGTGCCAGTAAAACTGGACTAATACTCATTTCGTTAAATAAGCCAGATAAAATAGTCCCTACAATGATTTCAAAAGCTGCTGAAGAGGAAAGCCCGGCCCCAATAAGTACATCACTGGTTACATAAGCTTCAAAGCCGCCGATTTTATATCCTTCTTCCTTAATCTTTGCTGCAACACCACGAATTAAAGCTGCCGTTGTACCCTCTTCTTCATATTTTTCTTCTAAATCATCGATATCCACTTCTACCATATCATATCCTTCGGATACAATGCGGATAACATTGCCATTTGTTTTGCTTACTACTGCAATTGCATCTAAATTAATGGATGTGGCAAGCACCATTCCCAGCTGATGGTCTGTATGATTTCCACATACTTCACTACGCCCTGGCGCACTGTAAATTTCTACTTCTTTTTCACCATAAAGCTTTTCAAATTCTGTAATTGCATCTGCATATCTTTTATTTTGATATTCCAGCATGCTCTCATCCAAATAAATTTCTTTCATTAGCTGGGTGTGTTTTCCTTGTAATAATTCTTCTTTTAAAATTCCGGAGTTTTTCATCTCTGGTTAATCCTCCTTAGTTCTGATAGTTTAACAGTCTCATAAAGAGCATATCACAACCACATGATTTTTACCACTACATTTCTGCTAAGTTTTCCTATTCTTCTATAATCTTTTCTTCATTCAAAAGAGCATCCGAAGTATTTGTTTTGACGCCTTCATTTTTTTCTCTATCATACAAAACTTCCGGACTATTAGAAACCTCGATTTCCCTTACCAACTGCAAATCCCGATCTACAAAAATACGAATAAAATTCTTTTTACTCTCGTCAGAATATAGGAAATAATTATCCCCATTTTCTTCTTCACTTCTCTCATAAGATTGTTCGTCCAACCGCTCTTTCATTTCCTCTACTGCCATACCAAGTACAATTTCATCTCCCACACCGATAGAAACTTTTGTCACGTCAAAATCTCCAGATACATTTGTCACAAATGTGTTTTTAATGTCTGTAGTTTCTTCCCCATAATTTTTCACCACTGCATATAGAGACTGACCATTTTTCTCCAATGTAACATATCCATGTCTTCCAGGTTTTACATACGTATCTGAACCTTCTTTTAAAATTTCCCATCCATTCTTTACAAATTCAAAAACAGGTGCTGGAAGTTGGTAAAAGCAGTTATCATATTTTACTACATATTCTTGAAAATTCTTATCGTATTCTTCTGGCGCCTTGTATGCCTTTACTACTTCTGGTATTTTGTCAGAAATTTCTTCTTCTGCATTTTCTGGCTCCCGATAATTTTTCATTCGTACCTGATAAAGCACTTCATCATCTATATGAAATACTAGCTCTACTTCTTTATATTTTCCATATTCATAGGTGATATAAATATCATCCTTTTCTTCATATTCATCTGTAGGTGTTCCAAATTGATCTGTTACCTCTACAATAGTGCTCTCTCCTAGAGTAATTCCTGCCGGAAGTTGATAACAAGGACCCTTTTCTTCATATTTTAAAAGAATCCCCCCTACATAACATTCTTTCAGCGGTTTCTTCTGCCCTTCAGGATTTACGAAATCCACATAAATTTTCTGCTCCTGCTTACTTAGGATTTCTCCTTCTATATACGTTTCTGCGTCTAATGTAGTTTCTTTTTCTTCAAAACTCCATCCCTTTTCTTCCCATTTAGACAGTTCTAATGGTAACTTCCATACTTCTTCTTCTATGGAAAATTCAAAATCCCAGAGATTTTCAGATAAAGAAACCTCTGGTTTTTGCTCTTCTTTCTGCTGTATAATCTCTTCCGACTTGGAAGTATTGTCATTCCTTTGACATCCACTTAAAAACAACAAAGACATTAGACACAACAAGATCCCTTTTTTTATCAAATCACCTGCTCCTCTCTATTTTACCTTCATAAAGTATTACCTATTATACAGCATCTTAACACAACACTTTCCTCTTTTCCACGTAAAATATACATACATACTTGTTTTTTTCATAAACTATAATGAATATCCTTACAAGGAGATTATTTTGAAAAAATTCTTCTCAAAAAAACGCCTACTATTATTGGGAGGCTCTATCTTTCTCTTGCTCTTCGGAATCTGTACTTTTTGCTTTAAAACCCACTTTCTTTCTCCTAATACACGTTTTGAAAATTTTACAAACAAACTTTTTGAAAAGGAATTATCCTCTAATACCCTAAGTTTACATTACACTTTAGCAAACCCTGAAAAATATGACATTCCCAAAAAAGAAATTACCCTTGGAAATATGTCACCTGAAAATTTTATAAAAGGAAAAGAAGAACTTCAGAAACTACAAAAGGAACTTAATTCTTTTTCCTCAGAAGACCTTTCAACAGAAAATCAAATTATCTATGATATTTTAAAACTTTCTTTCGCTACACAACTTTCTATAGCAGATGATTATCTTTTATCCGAACCACTAGGACCCAATCTAGGTATTCAAGCACAACTGCCTGTCCTTTTAGCAGAATATACTTTTCGCTCTCCTGACGATATAAAAGATTACTTTTCTTTACTCGCTTCCTTCCCCGAATATTTTAAAAGTATTGCTGAATTTGAAAAAGAAAAATCACAAAAAGGATTTTTTATGAGTGATACAACTGCAGACAGAATTATCCAACAATGCCATACTTTTATAGATAACTCCGAAGAAAACTATCTCCACACTATGTTTCAAGAGCGTATAAAAAAACTGCAACAAGAAAAACAAATTAACCAAAAGCAAGTTTCCTCTTACATAAATATGCATCAAAAACTTTTAAAAGAGTCTGTTTTCCCATCTTATGAGTTTCTAATACAAAAACTTACAGACTTAAAAGGTACTGGAAAAAATGAAAATGGGCTTTCACACTTCCCAAACGGAAAAGCCTATTATGCCTACCTTATTAAAAATGACGTTGGTGATTACCGTAGCGTAGACGAAATTGAAAAAGAATTGTATCAAGAACTTTTAGGATATTATGATGATATACAAGAACTATCCCAAAAAAATCCCGATTTTCTAAAAAACCTAAATTCAGAAATTTCCAGAGAACTAAAATCTCCGAAAAAAATCCTTACTTATTTACAACAAAACATCTCCAAAGACTTTCCTCCACTTGCCATAAACGATTATGAAATAAAATACGTCCCAAAATCAATGGAAGATTTTTCAAGTCCTGCCTTCTACCTTACTCCTCCCATTGATACCCTTACTCCCAATACTATTTATATTAATAAAAGTTCTTCCATTTCTTCTCCTGAACTTTTCACCACTTTAGCTCATGAAGGATTTCCTGGGCATCTATACCAGACGCTCTACTTTGGAAAACAAAAAAAAGCCCCGATTCGAAGCTGTTTTAATTGCAGTGGATATATAGAAGGCTGGGCAACTTTTGTAGAAAATCGATCCTACCAATATTGTTCAGAATTCTTAAATATCGATCCTGCCTATATGGAATTTTTACGTCTCAATCGCTGTATTAGTCTCTGTCTATATTCTATTCTTGATATTGGTATTCATAATAAAGGATGGGATTTCTCTACTGTAACAGAAATTTTATCTTCCTTTGGCATAACCGAAGAAAAAGTTTCCCGTGAAATCTTTCAATATATTATCGAGAATCCTGCAAACTATTTAAAATATTATCTGGGATTTTTAAATTTTTCATCTCTAGAGAATACGGTTCATAATCAGCAAGGAACTTCCTTTAACCTAAAAGAATTTCATAAAAACATTCTGGAAATAGGTCCTGCTCCTTTTCCTGTAGTTAAAAAATATTTACTTATGAAATATTAATTTAGAACAGGAAAGGGGTTGTGCATCAGCATTTGATATGCTCTTGCACCAACCCCTTATTTCTGATTTTCGTACGAATCAAAGAATCCTCTTAAATTTAATAATGATTTCACCAAAACTTCCTGCTGTTTATCATCTAAATCCTTTAAAAGAGCCTGTATCATTCCGTCATGAAATTTTTTATGGTGTTGATTTGCCTTACATCCTTTCTCTGTAAGAGAAATAAGAACAACTCTGCGATCTTCCTCACTTCTTTCTCGGGCTACATATCCTTTCTTTACAAGGCCATTGATGGCAATCGTTAAAGTTCCCACCGTAACCGATAATATCTTAGCAACAGAAGACATATTTTTCGCATTTTCTTCTCCGATAGCTTCCATAATATGCATATCATTAACAGAAATATCTTTAAATTCAGAAGTAATCAGTGCCTTTCCCTCTATATCCATAATTTCTTGAAATAAATTTACAAGAATATCATGGAAAACCTCGTAATGATCCACTTTATCACTCCTTCAACTTTCTTCTACTTTTATTATATCTGATTTAAGTGATAAAAACAATGAATTTTTATTTTCACCAAAGCAAAAGAACACCGACAGTTTCTGCCGATGTCCTTCTTCAAATAATTATTTAACAATCATTTCACCAAAACATTCTTTACCTGGTGCCAAAGCATTTGCTTCATCTGTATCAATATGAGCAGCTGTTGCATAAGATGCACTTACACGAACTACTACATCTCCAAATGTTAAGGATCTTCCGTTTGGAGATTCAATAGCTAAATCAATAATCTGTTTATCAGCTACACCTGCTTTTTCAGCATCTTCTGGTGTCATATGTACATGACGTTTTGCAGCAATTACACCTTCTGTTAATTCAACTTCACCTGCTGGTCCAACAATCTTACATGCTCCTGAATCTTTGATATCTCCAGATTCACGAATTGGTGCAACAACACCAATGCTTCTTGCATCTGTTAAAGAAACTTCTACCTGTGTATCCTTTCTTACAGGTCCTAAAACAGACATTTTCAGACTTCCCTTTGTGCCAATTACTTCAACTTTTTCTTCACATGCAAACTGTCCTGGCTGGCTTAACATTTTTTTCACTGTTAATTCGTGTCCTTTACCAAACAGAACCTCTAAATGTTCCTGAGATAAATGTACATGTCTTGCAGATGTTTCTACTAATACTTTCATTTTGAAATCCTCCACTTTTAAAATATTCATTACTTTCAATTATAACTTTTTCCCTGTACTTGTCAACTTATCTGTCAGGATTATTTCCAGTAATTTTGCACTTTTCATGGTACAAAGAAAGCGTATTCATTTCATAAATGTGGTCACAAGTTATAGAAATTAATGTTCCTGAGAAAATTTATTTTTTAAATAATCATATTCTTCCATAATACTTCTGGTAATTTCATCTTCTCCGAAATTATTATCTGGATGATAAATTCTAAGAAGCGCATAATAACGCTTTTTCAATTCTTCTTGATTTTTAATTCCTTTAAAATAATGAATATGAAATTCTGCAGAATCAGTATCCTTCCCTTTATATCCGCCATCAAAAGCCGACCACTGATAATCCGGTCTTTTATAAAAAGCTTTCCAATTATCTGAATTTCCCATATACCATTTCCAGATCCAACTACAAATTGCTTCAAGAATCACCATAACCATTGCAACACCTGTTGCTGGAACATATGCTAATCCTCCTGCTACAGCCATAGTCAGAATAATTGCTGGAATTCCCGGACCTTTTCCATTTATCTGCAATACGACTTCTATCAGAATTCCCATGGACAGCATCACCGCAGATACAATACACACAAACGAAACCACTGTCCCACACATTTTTAGAAAAAATTGAATCCCTCTAATCACAACAAAGATTACTGTCAGCGGTATTGCTAACACAACTTTTAATAAGATAAGCAATACCTTCCCCATCATTCTCTTATCTTTTTCCTGCATATTTTTACCTACATTTCATCTACTGCTTATTTCTATATTTCTCTTATTCACTCACAAACAGTTTAACATACCTAGCGGAAATTTCACAGAAAAATTTTTACATATTACCAGCTAAAATAACGCTGGCAATCATACCTGCAATGGTTGCCAGCATGGCTCCTATAACCGTATATCTTGTTTTATTCACCTTTGCTGCTATAAAATATACAGAAATCGTATAAAAAATAGTTTCTGTACAGGACATCATAATTGATGCAATAAGACCAATGTGTGAATCTGTTCCAAATTCTTTAAAAATATCAAGAACCAACCCGGTTGCAGCACTTGACGAAAACATTCGTATTATGGTAAGCGGAACTAACTCTGACGGAAAACCAATCTGCCTTGTTAACTTTCCCAGCACCTGTCCCAACATATCCAGACATCCTGATGCCCTTAGAACACCTACTGCTACCATAAGCCCTATCAATGTAGGTAAAATTTTAACCACTGTTAAAATTCCATCTTTTGCACCTTTCACAAATTCCTCATATACATGGCATTTCATCAAAATACCAAAACCTACAATATAAAACAAAATCAAAGGTATGCTGATTTCTGACAAAAAAATCAAAAATTTCATTTTCTGCTCCAAAGTCTTTTGTTCTATATTTACGCTAAATTTATAAAAAAAGAATTGTCTTTTACATTTTCTTTCGTATTCTTAAATATCCTTTCTTTTGAAAATAAAAAATCTCTATAACAATAATCAGGATTGTAATTAATATCACTGTAAAATATCCATACTTCCAATTTAATAATGGAATATTAGGGAAGTTCATCCCATACCAGCCAGCCAACAAAGACAGTGGCAGAAATACTGTCGTTACAATGGTTAAAACTGTCATAATCTCATTTTGTGAAAGATCTATCTGTGACTGATATAATTCCTGTAACTGCAAAAGATTTTCACGTATATTTTCTGTATAACTATGAAGTCTTGATAATCGACTAATCAGCATTTTCCATCTTTTTTCTTCCTCCATAGAATTTATTTCTCCCTGTATTTCCTCAATGACATCCAAAAGTTGTACATAAAACCCATGAAGACGTGTCATTGCTCTACGAAATTGCATTAAAACACGAGGAAAATCTCCAGGGGGCTGATCAATCAGCATTTTCTCCAATTCTGTAATCCTCTCTCCTATCTTTTGTAAATACGAAATCTCATCTTCTATAATTCCATTAAAGGCTGCCAAAAGCACCTGCATCTCCTGCGCTTTTCCTATAGTCTCCATATCCTTTAACTTGTTTTTTATAGGCTGAATTACACCATCTTCATCAAAAAAGATAACTTGTCCTTTCCATATATAATATACTACTGTGAGAAATTTTCCTTGAAGATTTTTCTTATCTGGTATTTTTAAAATTCCAAACATACAGTCTGAAAAAAAATCTATTTTACAATATACAGACTCTTCTAAATTTTTTAGTAGTTTTTGCCTATGGGGATATTGTACTTTTGAAACAATAAATTCCTGTTTCGTCATAAAACTTACTTGCACACAAGCATCTCCTTTTCTATCACAGGGAATTCCAATATCAAAGAAAATCCTACGTCTTTCTTGCTTTCTGCATAACAGGGAACCCCCATATTTTCTGTCAATCTTTTTACAAGATACAGTCCAATTCCTGTAGATTTTTTATTTTCCTGTCCATTACTTCCTGTGAATCCCTTTTCAAAAATAAAAGGTAAATCTACATCTGAAACTCCTTTTCCATTATCCTCAATAGAAAATCTCCTTTTTCCATTCTCTCCACAAGTTCTGAATATAATCCTATTTTCTCCATCTTCTTTGGCATATTGAATACTATTACTAATTGCCTGAAATAAAATAAATTCCAAATTTTTTCTATCAGTAAACACTTTCTCTATTTCCAAATTCTTTATTATTACAATTTTCTTTTCTTTTAGTAAATATTGATATTCCTCCAATACATATTCTATACAATTTTGAACATTTACCCACTCCATAACTTCCCTTTTATGATCGTAAGATAACCGAGAAAAATAAAGAATCTGTGAAACCTCTTCCTGTAACTGGATATTGATGTGTTGAAGCCTCTGGTAAATTCTAAAACTCATTTCGTCCTCTCTATTTTCTAAAAGTAAAGTAAGTAATGAAATTGGTAATTTAATTTCATGTGCCCACTTTTCCACATATTCCTGTTGCTGTAAAATGGAAAGGCTCCTATCTTTCTTTTCTTTCTCAATAGTCTCTATTTTATCTATGAACTTTTCTATTATCCACTTTTCTTCAAAAAATAATACATCTGTTTTCAATTCTTTACTCAAATAATTCTGGTCACTTAACAATTCTTGAAAATAAAGAAACTTTCTATTTTTTCTTCTCATCTCTACCATAAAAAGAAACACAAAAATAATTCCTGTAAAAAATAAAAAAACAACCATCAATTTTTCACTTTTTTTATTATCCATCAGCCAAAGGCAAAGAAAAGAAAAACAATCAAAAAACAGCATAGCAACAAAGAACTCTGCATTTTCTTTCCACACTTCGCCTGCTGTCTGCCATTTTTTTCTTCTATTTTGTTCCATTCCAAAGATACCCCCTTCCACGAACTGTCTGCACAATATCTCCTAAGCCCAAAATACTCAGTGTTTTGCGTAAACGTGTCATATTTACCTGTAAAATATTTTCATCTACATAGTCCTGTGTTCCCCATATTTCCAAAAATATTTTTTCTTTTGAAACAATTTCTCCCGGATGTTCTAACAATATTTCCAGAATCTTTCCTTCTTTTTCTGGCAATACTTTTGAATAATTTCCTGTGTAAATTGTGTAAGTATACTTATCCAAATAAAAACCATTTCCCTTTAAAATCCCTTCAAAACTGGAAAATCTCTGTAACGTATTCTCTATACGTGCCAAAAGCCGTCCCTTATGGTACGGCTTTGTTAAGAAATCATCAGCTCCCAACTTCAGCCCATGAATCTCATCTTCAATTTGTGTCCGAGAAGTAAGAATAATTATCGGACACAAATTTTTTATTTTTAATTGTTTACAGATTTCAAATCCTGATTTGCCTGGCAAATTTATATCTAAAAGCACAAGATCTGGTTTACTTTTCTTAATTTCTTCACACACATACTGAAAATTACCAATTTGTACTACCTCATAACCAGCCTTTTCCAGAATATCTGCCAGCTCTTCCCTCATAAAAATATCATCTTCCACTATAGTAATTCTACTCATAACCCCCACTCACTTTTCCTATTCGTCTCTTTTCCGCTCTAATAAAGCATGAATATTCCTATTGTTGTTTCTCACAACTACTTTTATATAAATCCATTCTATCATAATAATAAGCAGCACTACAACAAATGACATGACTATCATATTACTCTTCTGCCTGTCATAATAAGAGGACAACAATCCATTTGTCATTGCTATAATTCCAAAAACAGAACTAATGGCAACCATTCCGACAGGAAGGAAAAAATACCAGCATATCTGTGTTTTCCCTGATTTTGAAGCTTTTGCAAAATCTGCTCCAAGAGCAAATAAAACCTGATAACGTCTTCCTGTTTTCCTTTGATACATAAGAAACTGCGTTCCAATTGCCGTATTCCCAATAATCAAAAATATAACACCAAGATAAATAAACAAATAACTCTCCGACACAATATAAAACAAATGTCGTCCTATATTTTCCATATAACTTTCATACTCTAATCCTGTTTTTACCAACACCTTATTCAGTTCTGTAAAAGTTGGAATCATTCCCTTTTTTTCAATTATTTTACTATTCAGCACTGCATTCCAATAGGATTGTGTACTATCTTCATTTTTGTTGCGTAAATCGTCAAAGACACTATCCTGAACAATCAATGCATCCAGAAGCGTGATTTTATCATCTGTCACCACATCGTACAACAGGACTTTGTCTTTTACAAGGTACTCTTTCCCGTTAATTTGCAGATGGATTTTTGCTTTTAATGCTTCTTGTAAAGTTTTTACCATTTCCTTGCTTATCGTTTCTGGATCTTCGTATAAAAACACTTCATTTTCTGCTAACTGCAATGGCTCTTTTCCCGCTGACTCCAAAAGATGATTATAACTGGATAATTTCACTATATATGGAAAATTTCTATATCCCATATTATGAATTAAAATATCTCTACCTTCTGATACAGGTAAACTTTCCAGTTCCTTAATCAGCTCCTCATTTGAAAAAGTGTGTTCTCCATCAAAGGCTGACAAATAAGAAATCTCCATTTGATAAAAATCTGAAAACTGTTCCATAATTCCTGATTGCTCCAGTTTTTCTTTTACTTCCTGCTCCTCTCCTACAAAAGTAAAATCTGTGAAATGCTCTGGCTTCTGTGAAAACGCAGCAGAAGTTCCAAATGCCAGACAACAAAATGAGATTAAAAGCAACAAAGAACAAGATGCCAAAAATCCACTTTTCAGAAAAATACTTTCCTGCAACTGTCTAAGCGTAAAAATTCTAAGCCCTTTTGTTTTCTTTTTCAAAGCTATATGAAATAGAAAGTAAAAACCTTGAAATAAAAAATAAGTCCCTGTTATTCCAAAGAGCAAAAGCAAAGGAATAAATCGTATTTGTTCCCATAATCCTTTTTTCGTCCCCAGATAATATGCACTTCCTAAAAAAATAAGCCCACTAAAAAAGAAAACACTGAAAGTTTTTCCTTTTGTTCTATTTTTCTCACTTTCATCTGAATTTTTCATTAATACATAAGGCTCTTTGTTTATAGTTATTCCACTTAAAATACTAAGAATTACAAGTTTAATCAAAACAATTCCCACTACTGTCCATAAAACAGCAGTCCATGTAATGGTGAAGTGATGTTCTAAAATCCCCAATCCAATAATTCTTGATACTGTAAGACTAATCAATTCTGTTATAAGAATTGCAATAGGAAATCCTGCTAAAAAAGCAACGGCTGTATTTAACATATCTTCTGCAAGAAGCATGAAAAATAGGCGACTTCTCTTCATTCCCATCATAAAATAAAGGCCAAATTCATGACTTCTACGCTCCATTTGATATCTTGTGGTGAAAAACACCAAAAAAGATAGAATAAAAAGAGAAAATACATAAAATACCGGAATAAGAATAAAAAGTTTCTGAACAGCATCACTTTCCATACGTTTTATAAATATCATCACATCTTGATTCTCTATGGACAAAATCACATAGAAAGCCACTACAGAAATAATCAAAGACGCAAAGTAAAGGCTATTTTCCTTTCTGCAAGATTTGCTGTTTCTCTTAATCAGCTTATAAAACATTGGCGCTTCCTCCTCCCAGTGCAGCTGTTACTTCCAATATTCTCAAGTAAAAATCATGCTGACTTTCCTCTGGAATTTGACGCCGAAGTTCATGAAAAATAACTCCGTCCTGAATAAACAAAATTCTGCTACAATAACTTGCCGCATTGGCATCATGAGTTACCATCATCACCGTTGTTTTAAAATCTTCACATACACCTTTTATCTTTTCTAAAAGTTTTTTTGCACTGCGACTATCCAATGCACCAGTAGGTTCATCTGCCAACAAGATTTTAGGCTGAGAAATAAGTGCTCTTGCTGCTGCTACCCTCTGTTTTTGTCCTCCTGAAATCTGAGAGGGAAATTTATCAAGAATATCTTGCATATCCAGATATTCTGCCAATTCTCTGCATTTTCTTTCTGCCTGCTCCTGATTTTCTCCACGTATGGCAATGGGGAGAAGAATATTTTCCTCCACTGTAAGATTATCCAAAAGTTCAAAATCTTGAAAAAGATATCCGATTTCCTTGCCTCGAAACTGTGCTAGCTTTTCCCCTTTAAAAGCACTAACATCTTCTCCATTCAGTAAAATTTTTCCTTCTGTTGGCTTTACCATAGTCGCAATACAATTCAAAAGTGTAGTCTTACCTGAACCACTGCTTCCCATAATGGCTAGAAATTCTCCTTCTAAAACCTGAAAGGAAACTCCACTTAAAGCCTTTGTCTGTCCCTCTTTTCTCCCATAACTTTTCTTTAACCCTTGTATTTCTAATAATTTTTTTCCATAGACTCTTCATCTCCCTATTTAAGATATTTTTATTATAGAAGATAAAGAAAAGAAAAAACACTTACATCTTTTGTAAGAATTCTTATTCTATACTCTTTAGCGATTCTACCATATCAATTTTTTTCAATTTAAAATACATCACTGCATTTACAAGAAAAGAAAACAAGCAGGTGAATGCTGCACTTAACAAAAAGCTGAGATTTCCAATAATTCTTGTAAACATAACACTGTCGATTTCTACTGTTACAATTACAAAGCGATGTAAAATACTTCCCAGAACAGCTCCTACCATCACACCAATTATGGTAAGTAAAATGTTCTCTCGAAACACATAGGCAGAAACCTCTTTATCATAAAATCCTAATACTTTAATGGTTGCAAGTTCTCGTTTCCTCTCTGTGATATTGATATTATTCAAATTATATAACACTACAAAGGCAAGAAGACCTGCAGAAATAATCAAAACAACAATAACAACATCAAGACTTTCTAACATATCATCTAACTGACTTTGTATATTATCTGTATAAGTTACATTTAAAGCTCCACGTTTACTCAAAACATTTTCACCTATCTCTTTAAGTTTCTTTTCATTAAAGTCTTTCATTTTAAAGTAAATAGTATTAGGCTCTATCTTTTCTCCATAAATTTCTCTATAAATTTCTGGGGAAACATAAAGATAATGTTCCATATAATTTTCACATATATCTGTTATCTGAAGCTTCATTTTCTTCTCATCTTGATCGTCAAAAGTAATCCAATCACCTTTTTTTACACCTAAAAGCTTTGCTACCTTCTCTGTTAAAATCACAGAATCCTGCTCCAACTGGAATTCCTGTTTTGACATTCGATTTCTAAACACTTGAAATTTCTTCACCTTTTCAAGATCTGATGGTACACTTAAATACGCTTCCTGTTTTTCGTTTCCTTTAACAATTTTAACCCGTTTTAAATAGCCTTCCATGGTATCAGAAACAGCTTTTTCCCCAGATAAATACTCCATCGGCTCCTGTCTATCTTCTTCTACTGCTTCTGTATTAAGAATGACCATTCCATCATACAATTGGAGTTCCCCATACTGTAATTTGCCAATAGCAAAAATAGAATCACGAAGGCCGAATCCCACAATCATCAATGCCATACAACCACCAATACCAAAAACCGTCATAAAAAATCTCTTTTTATAACGAATAAGGTTTCGGATTGTAGACTTCCAAATAAAACTTAAGTGCTTCCAAATAAATGGAATCTTCTCTAAAAAAACCCTTTTCCCTTGTTTCGGCGCTGGCGGTCTCATAAGCACAGCCGGTTGAGAAGCAAGCTCTTTATAACAGGCAAAAAAGGTTGCAAAACCTGTACATAAAATTGCTGTTCCTGCTGCAACTATTCCATATTCCCAATTATAAGGAATTACAACATCAGGAACATGTGTATACATAATTTTATATGCATTTACAATAATGTACGGGAAAAATTTTTCACCAAAAAGTACACCAAAAATACTTCCGCCCACAGTTGCTAAAATAGCATAATTTAAATACTTCCCTGCAATACTTAATTTCCCATAGCCTAAAGCTTTTAAAGTTCCAATCTGGGTTCTCTGTTCCTCCACCATACGAGTCATAGTTGTCAAGCTAATTAATGCTGCCACAATAAAAAACAAAATAGGAAAGACCTTTGCAATAGCACGTATACGATTTGCATTATCCCCAAATCCCACATACTCTGGCAATACACTTCTATCTTGCACATACCATTGAGCATTTTCAATTTTATTAATTTCTAACTGGGCCTCTTTGATCTTTTCTTCTCCATCGTAAATTTCCTGTTCTGCCTCTTCCTTTCCCTGATCATACTCTTCCTGCGCCTGGGCAAGTTTTTTCTCATTTTCTACAAGCAAAGCCTCACTCTCTGCTTTTTGTTTTTCTCCAGCATGAATTTTGCTCCAACCGACATGAATCTGTTCTTCTCCCTTCTTTGCCTGTTCTTCACTAGAAATTAACTTTTGTCTGGTTGCTTCTAACTGTTTTTGTCCTGATTCTATGGTTGCTCGTCCTTGCTCCAACTGTTGTCTTGCTTCTGAAAACTGAATATCTGCTTCCTGTTGTTTCTGATTTAATACGGCTCTTGCCGATTCAATTTGCTGTCCTGCTGCCTGTAAAACTGGCTCCTTCTCTGCAATCTGTGCTTTTAATCCATCTGCCTGTGCCTGTATCTCCGCCACCTGCTCCAAAGGTAAACTTCCACTTTCTAAACTTTCCAAAAGTTTTTCTAATAATTCCTTTGCCTGGGCAAGCTCTCCCACGCCCTTGTTATACTCTGCTTCTTGACTATGGAAACTCTCCCACGCTTTAGTCAGTTCTTCTTCACCTTTCCTAATCTCTTCCATTCCTGCAAGATATTTCTCTTGAAAAGCAGATTCCTGTACATCAAACTCTTTTTTTGCCGTATTATACTGACTCCAGCCGTTTGAAATTTCCCTTTTTGCCCCATCTATCTTTTTTTGACTGGCATATAATTCATTTCTCCCGCTTTTCAAATCTTCATTGGCCTTTTCAAGCTGTTCTTTCCCCTCTTGAATCTGTCTGGTACCGTCATCAATTTGTTGTTTTGCTTCTGTAAGCTTTTCTTCTGCTTCTTTTTTGCCTTCTTCTAATTCTTCTTGCGCATTTGAAAGTTTTCTCCTCGCCTCATCACGAATTTCGTCAGCTCTTCTCTTTCCCTGTTCCTCGGCAATTTTTTCAATATTTTTCTGTACCTTTTCCACTTTGGCATCATACTGTGAAGTAAACGCAACCAATGGTTTTGCATCCTTAACCGAAACATAACATTCTGTATATGCCTCTAGCTTAAAATCTTCAGGAAGAACTCCCAAGAAACCACTAACTTCACCATTTCCCACCGTACTACTACCTCTAGCGTAAGTAAAATATGTAGAATTACTACCACTACCCACAATTTCAAAAGTATCCGATTTTAGAGTATCTGTAACTGCGTCTTTTGTACCACTGGAAAGCGTAATTTTATCTCCAATTTTAAATCCATGTGCCTTAAGAAAATCTCCATCCATAAGACATTCTCCCGATTTTTCAGGCATTCTTCCTTCTTCTACTGTATATTTATTCATACTATCCAAAATAGAAGCTACATGAAGAACCTTATAGTTCCCTTCCACATTCAACAGCAAATCTTTCGAATATCCTGGCTCTACATCCTCTACCCCTTCTGTTTCTTCTAACGCTTCCACATCTTTTTCTGTTAAACCTAAACTTCCAATAACCCGAAGATCCATAACATGATTTCTATCAAAATAAGCATCCCCGGAATACCTCATATCTGGTTCGCTGGCCCGAATACCGGAAAAAAATGCAACACCCATTGCTACAATAAAGAAAATGGATAAAAATCTCCCTAAACTTTTACGAATCTCTACATAAAAATCTTTTTTTATTGCCCTTTTCTTCATATTCGTTCATCACCTACCATTCAATCGTTTCCACTGGAACAGGATTAGAATTTAATTCTATACTGGATACCTTTCCGTTCTTAATATGTATAATTCGATCCGCCATAGGGGCAATGGCCGAATTATGAGTAATCACGATAACCGTCATTCCCTTCTGACGACAAGTATCCTGCAAAAGCTTCAAAATAGCTTTTCCTGTATTATAATCCAACGCTCCCGTAGGCTCGTCACACAGTAAAAGTTTCGGATTTTTTGCCAATGCTCTAGCTATGGAAACCCTTTGCTGCTCGCCTCCGGAAAGCTGTGCAGGGAAATTATCTAAACGATTTCCAAGTCCTACGTCTTCTAAAACATCCTTTGCATCTAAAGGCTCTTTACAAATCTGAAGCGCCAGTTCCACATTTTCCAAGGCGGTCAAATTGGGCACTAAGTTATAAAATTGAAAAACAAAGCCAATATCATCTCTGCGATATCCTGTAAGCTTCTTCGGTGTGTATTTTGCTATATCGTTTCCGTCTACAAATACAGTTCCATCTGTGGCTGTATCCATTCCACCTAAAATATTTAGAACTGTTGTTTTACCCGCTCCACTAGGTCCTACAATTACTACAAACTCACCTTTTGATATAGAAAAATTTATGCCATCTGCTGCACGTATTTCCACCTCTCCCATTTTATATACCTTTGTTACATTTTCTAATTTTACATAATCCTTCATAGCTTACCCTCTCCTAGATTCCTCTAACACACCTTGTATTCCCTTTGTTAATAGTTTTGCTGTAAGCACTGCCATCTTTTGAGGACTCTCCTTAAAGTCATGTTCCATCCAGTAACGCACAATTCCCATAGCTCCTGTTGTACAATAATAAAACTGAACCTGAAATTCCACCGATGTTTTGTCAACTGTATTAGGAAAAGCTTTTAAGTACTTAACAAAAATAGACTCTACAATACCTTTTCCACTTGAAACACTTCCCCTATATCTCATAATCAGTTGGCATTTTTCCTTCTCCTGATATAAGTATTCAAATACTCTCTTTAAAACAACTTCCAAGTTTTCCTGTAATTGAACCGGTTCCATTTCATCTGTCATTTCTTCTACTTCCCGGCACATATCCTCTTCCACTTCTGCCAAAATATCATATAAATTCGCATAATGAATATAAAATGTATTTCTATGTATATGAGCTACTTCTGTAAGTTCTCGAATAGAAATTTCATAAATTTCTTTATGTTGCAGTAATATGAGCAGTGCTTCTAATATATTCGCCTTTGTCTTTTCAATCTTCTTATTTCTATCTTTTTCCATATTATTCCCCTATGCATATGCACATTTTCTTACTTAAATTTTACTGTGCATATGCACATTTGTCAATCTATCACACAAAAAAAGAGCCTCTCATATTATGTGATACAAGCGCTCTTTTCTTCCATTTCTATTCTATTTTTCTCCAAAAAGCTCATAATAAAAAATATACTGCTGCAAGATTCCCTCAAATCCCTTATATCTACGTTTCGGAAATCCTCTCTTATAATGCTTTTCTAATGCTTGATTAATATGAGTATCCACAGGAAAAGCTTCTAAATGATGCAGTCCAAAAAGACAAATACAATCTGCCACTTTTATTCCCACTCCAAATATTTTCAATAATTCTTTTTTTGCTTCTGCATATTTCATCTTTTCAATTGCCTGCAAGTCTATATCTCCAGAAACAACTGCTTTTGCTGCGCGAACCACATATTTACTACGATACCCCAAATTACAAGCTTTTAAATCATCTTCTTCTAAACAGGCTAATACATCTGGTTTTGGAAAAGCATAGTAACTTTCCCCTGAAGCTGTTTTCTTTTCTTCCCCATACTCTCTGCAAATATTTTGAATACATCGTCTAATTCTCACAATATTATTCTGCTGAGAAATCAGAAAAGAAACAATCATTTCCCATAAGTCTTGATTCAAAATACGAATCCCTCTTCCCATACCAGCTGCATTTAACAAATAGGTATCCTTAGGATTAATTTGATCTATATAAAACTTATAATCTTCTTTTAGATCAAAATATTCTTCCCATATTTCTGCAAATTCCTCTAAGGAACAATTGAAAATACATTCCCCATCTTTTTGATAAATATCTAGGCATCGATCATTGGCAATCACCCGATATTTATTTTCTTCTAATTTTTCCATACGAAAACACTGACCAGAATTACAAATTTGCTCCAAGTCAAAATTTTCTATCTGTTTTTTCACCATATTCTCTTCCTGTATTTTAAATTTTTGAAAAATTCACTATTTTCATGAGAGGATTATACTGAAAATAAGGTAGAATTTCAATATGGATTATATGGAATTTTACTGCTATAATAATTTTATATAATATGTTAGGAGATGAATTCATGCATACAGAACAAAAAGCTCAGAAAAAAGAAAAAAAAGCCATGAATGTTTCTCTATATGGAAATCTATTTTTCGTTATCGTAGAATTAATCATGGCTATCATCACTAGTTCACAGGCTGTTCTCCTTGACGCTGTCTATGACGGTGTAGAATTTTTCATGCTTCTACCCTCTATTTTCTTAATTCCTTTACTCTACAAACCATCTAGTGAAAAACATCCATTTGGTTATATGCAGATTGAAACTCTTTTTGTTGTAATAAAAGGAATTATGATGACAGCTGTTACTATCGGATTAATTACGAATAACCTAAATCTCATGTTACATGGTGGACACTTAATCTCTTTTCATTCTGTTGCTTACTTTGAACTGTTTGCTTGCATTTTAGGTATCATTGTATCTCTATATTTAAGAAAAAAGAACAAAGCCATGAATTCACCTTTGTTGGAAACAGAAAGAAAAGGTTGGGAAATAGACAGTATCGTATCTTTGGGAATGACAATTGCATTTCTTGTTCCCTCTCTCCTTACAAATACATGGCTATCTCCCGTTATTCCATATATTGATCAGATTATTACTATTTTCTTATCTTTCTTCATGCTTCCTATTCCAATTAAAACAGTTGTTACAGGAATTCGAGATTTGATCTTAATACCACCGGAACAAGAAACCATCGAAGATATTAAAAACACAGTCGAACCAATTATTGGAATTTATGGACATACACAACTTTATTATGATATTGTACGTACTGGACGTAAATTGTGGATTAGTGTTTACATTACTTTTGATAAAGACACCGTTTCCCTTTCACGCTTTAAAATCATTCAGGCTCGCTGTATTCAAGCTCTTGCAGAAAAGTACTCTGATTTTTACTTTGAATTACTTCCGGATATTGAATTTACAGGAACTGAAATTGAAAAATTAGAGGTTTAAATTTCTAAAA
>JARIAQ010000034.1 GCA_029257775.1 Blautia sp.
CGTCGAAAACGAGAAAACTAAAAAGGAAAGTAATTCTTAAATTACATATAAAAATGAATAAAAAAACTAGAAAAAGGAGATTATTATGAAAAAAATTAAAAAACTTATGGGTGTGATGTTTGCCATCATGATGGTATTCATGCTTGCAACACCTGCTTTTGCAGCTGGAATAGCAGAGAAAAAGCCAACAATAACAATTAACAATGCAAAGCCAAATGAAACTTATAAAGCTTATCGTTTATTCGATTTAAGTCTTGATGCAACCGCGACAAAGTATGGTTACACACTGAATAAGGCATGGGAAGATTTTTTTACCACAGGAGAAGGTGCAAAGTTTGTTAATATTGATGCAGAAAATGGTAATGTTACGTTGAAGGACATAGAACCAGATAAGCAGGAAGTATATATGCAGGAGTTGGCTCAGCTGGCTAAGGCTTATGCGGAAAGAAATCCTTCTATTGTAGCTGATGCAGAAATTACTACTAAAGAGAATGAAACAAGCGTTATATTTGAACAATTACCACTTGGTTATTATGTAGTATCCACTACGCTTGGGGGATTATGTGCATTAGATACTACAAATCCAACTACAGAGATATATGAAAAGAATCAGGAACCAACAATTAGCAAATCAGCGGATAAGACCAATGCAGCATATGGTGAAACAGTTCATTACAAAATCCCTTTTACAAGAGGCGGTTATATATGGGGCGATTATATTATCACAGATAGAATGACTGGATTAGATATGACAGCAGATCAACAGGCGGGTGTTACAATTAAACTCAAAGGTCAAGAGCAAACTATTGATACTGGTTGGACTAAAGTGTATACTCCAGGGGTACCGTCTAATACTTTGATAGTGACGATTTCAGCAGATTTTCTGAAAGGATATAAGCCTGGCACAGAGTTTCTTTTAGAGTATGATGCGACTGCAAAAAAGACTGTTAGTATGGACAATGAAGTAATTATGGATTATAAAAACGGACCTAATGTTGATGCTCAGACTCCTCCATATAAAGTAAACGTTGCAAACTATGAATTTACAGTGAAAAAGACTGATGGAAAAGAAGTATTGAATGGAGCAACTTTTGGATTATACACAGATGAAAAGTGTACAGAAGAGAATCGTATGTATTTCATTCAAACAGAGAGTGTATACCGTTTAGCGGAAAAGTATCTGAATAATACAGTAGAGAATGGTGCAATAACTACAATTACTGCAGGTCAGGCGAAGATTGAAGGATTAGCTGCTGGTACTTACTACTTAAAGGAAATTGAAGCTCCTGCTGGTTATAATAAGCTTGTAAAACCTGTTAAAATAGAGATTATTGCAAACTTAAATAAAACATCTAGCTTACCACAATTTAAAGATTCAGCTTTTAATGAAGATGGAAGCCGAATTGATCCTACGATTAAGGTAAATGGTAAAGATGTGACAAAAGAAGGAAATGAATTTATTCTTACTGTTATCAATAAAACAGGTACAGAATTACCTTCTACTGGTGGTGTTGGTACAACGATGTTTTATGTAGCTGGTGGTGTGCTAATTTTAGCAGCAGTGGTTGTTTTAATGGTTAAGAAACGTATGAATCACTAATCAATAAATAGGTACGTACTGATTGAAGCGGAGGTTAACACCTCCGCTTCCAGACGAGTAATAGGGAGAGAACTATGAAAAAACATTTATCAACCATTTTAATTGTGATTCTCTTTTTGGCGGGCCTCTCCGTGTTGCTTTATCCAACAGTAAGCAACTATATTAATTCCAAGCATCAAACACAAGCAATTGCTTCCTACAAGGAACATATGAAGGAAATAGATACGTCCTCTTATGAGAAAATCATGGAAGAAGCAAAAGAGTATAATGAGCAAATTCTTTCTGACCAGGCTCGCTTTGCTGTAAAAGGGGAGGCGTTAGAGAAATATTTGCAGTTGCTAGGTTCTACTGGCGGTGCTATTGGTTATATTGAAATTGATTCTATTGATGTTACATTGCCACTTTATTTGGGCGACAGTTCCGCTGTACTGAATGTAGGTGCGGGTACGATGCCGGGAGCATCTTTGCCTATTGGTGGGGCAGGGACACATGCAGTTATTACCGGACATAGGGGACTGCCATCGTCACAACTATTTACACATTTGGATCGAGTTAAAGAAGGAGATGTATTTGTTTTACATGTTTTAAATGAGACTTTGACTTATCAGGTGGATCAAATTCACATTGTTGAGCCGCAGGATCTTACAGAACTTGAGATTGATCCAGAGCAGGATTATTGTACTTTAGTGACTTGTACACCTTATGGTATTAACACTCATCGAATGCTGGTTCGTGGACATCGAATAGAGAATGGCAGTCAAGCTACTGGGGCAGGTCATGTTACAGCAGATGCTATGCAGGTGGATTTCATGTTAATCGCACCAGTGTTGGCTATTCCACTGGTGTTGCTGTTGTTAGTTGGATTGTTCTTACGTAGCCGTAAGAAGAAAAATGGAAAGGATGAGGTGTATGACAGGTAGCAAAAAAAAGGGCGTTACATTGTTGTTATTACTTTTTCTGTTATTCCCTGCACGGAATGTGTCGGCATTGGCTGTGGAGGCGGATTCCAAAAAGTTTGCAATTGATGTAGATTTAAATATTCCAAATTCAGAAAAAGTATACAATACTCAGATTTCCCTTTATCATGTGGCAACGGCAGAGATAGACGAAACTGGCAATTTGCATATGAAACCAATAAAACTTTATGAGGATTTGGTATTTGATAATTATACAGAAGATAAAGCTTCCAGCTTGTTGGAAGAGTTGTGTGGGCGGTTACAGCAACCGGGTTCTGTACCAGATGCAAATCTTAAATTGGCTCCGGTGAAGGAAGAAAAGCCTGGAATAGATGGAAAAATTCATTTTGATCATTTAGAAGCTGGAGTTTATTTACTAATGAAGTGGGAAAACGCAGAACCTGCCAGTTTAAAAATGCTTCCGACTATGGTATATTTGCCAAGCTATCAGCACGAAAGTGACCGCTGGGAATATACAGCAACGGTAATCCCAAAGTTTGATTGGCAACCGGATAAGCAGCCAGATCAACCAACGACTGTTCCAGATACAAAGTTACCACAGACAGGTATGGTTCAGTGGCCAGTACCGGTACTGGTGTTGGCAGGATTGTTGCTTATTGTAATTGGTTATCGTTTACATGGACGTGAAAGATAAAATGAAGAGAAATAGATTAATAGGTAAAATGATGATGTTACTGGGAAGCTTGATACTTGCAGCAGGATTAATTTTGTTTGGATATAACCGCAGAACGGAATATATTGCAGGCAAAGTAAGTGATGAAGCTCTTGAGGCAGTGCAAGAACAAATAGATCAAAATCCCCATGCAGGGGAAGTTGGTTCTGATAAAGAGTCTACCATAAAATGGCAGGATACCTTTTATTTTGGGGTATTGACCATTCCCAAACTTGATTTAGAATTGCCGGTGCAAGCGGATTGGAGTTACCCTAAATTAAGAAAAACTCCATGTGTTTATACTGGAAGTATTCAAGATGGAGGCTTAGTGATTTTAGCCCATAATTATAAGCGCCATTTTGGTCGCATTGATAGTCTATCTGCGGGAGATGTGGTTCAGGTGACAGATGCCACTGGATATAAATATGAATATCTGGTGGAAGAAGTTTTTACGATGAATGCGACAGATGTAGAGGAGATGACGAACAGCAGTTATGATTTGACTCTTTTTACCTGTACTTATGGAGGAAAGGCACGTGTCACAGTTCGTTGTGTGCTTCAAAATAAAGAGGATCGTTATCCGGTAATTGATGATTCAAATTCAATGTAATACTTTTAGAGGGCATAGATAGAGAAGCTCTAGGGAGTGCGAAGGAAGTTTTGGATAAGTAGTTTAATTAGTCCAAGATTTCCTCTGTATTCCCTATTTTATTAGGTGTGAAAATAGATAAAATTTGAACGGATTATTTTTAAATTGCTAATACTATATAAATATGATACAATGAATAAAACAATAATAAGATATGATTTATGAAATAATTTATATATTTTTTTGTTAGTAGCGAAATTTTATTTAAAAAGAGAGGATGATAGACATGAATAAAGGTTATCCATTTGTATTGAAGGAACTTCCGTATTCTTATGAGGCATTGGATCCTGTTTTAGGCAGTGATACTTTGCATTTTCATCATGATAAGCACATGAATGCTTATGTTGGCAACCTGAACAAAGCATTGGAGTCTTGTCCTGATTTTCATAAATTTTCTTTACATGAATTATTAACAAAGCTGAATGAATTGCCTCAATCGGCACAGACTGCTGTTCGCAATAATGGCGGCGGTGTTTATAATCACGAATTATATTTTTCAACACTGACTAGTCCGAATGCCGGAACAAAACCTTCTGCGAATTTACAGACGGCGATTGAACGTGATTTTGGAAGTCTTGATGAAATGCTTGCTCAGCTAAAACAAGCTGCTGTAGGTCGTTTTGGATCCGGATGGGCTTATGTTGTTACAGATGCCAAGGGAGTGCTTTCCATTTGTTCAACACCAAATCAAGATGTTCCTGATCTTTGTAAATTTGTTCCGTTGATGACCGTTGATGTTTGGGAACATGCATATTATTTAGATTATCAGAATCGTCGTCCGGATTATTTTGATGCATGGACTGGTTTAATTAATTGGGATGTTGTTAGCAAAAATTATGAGGATAGAAATTTTTAGGACGAGATAGGAAAAAGAACGAATATCATTTATTGAAAGAAAGAGGAAACGTGATTATGAAAACAAAATATACTGGTACGAAAACGGAAAAAAATCTGGAAGCAGCATTTGCCGGGGAATCTCAAGCACGTAATAAATACACATATTTTGCATCGAAAGCAAAAAAAGAAGGATTTGAGCAAATTGCAGCATTGTTCCAGAAGACAGCAGATAATGAGAAAGAACATGCAAAACTGTGGTTTAAGGAATTAAACGGAATTGGAGATACTGCTACTAATTTAAAAGCAGCTGCTGATGGGGAAAATTATGAATGGACAGATATGTATTCAGAATTTGCTAAAACTGCAGAAGAAGAAGGATTTCCTGAATTAGCTGCCAAATTCCGCATGGTTGCAGCAATTGAAAAAGAGCATGAAGAACGTTATCGTGCATTGCTTAACAATGTTGAAACGGCACAGGTTTTCGAAAAAAGTGAAGTTAAAGTTTGGGAATGTAGAAACTGTGGTCATATTATGGTGGGTACAAAGGCACCGGAAATTTGTCCAGTATGTAATCATCCACAAAGTTACTTTGAGGTACGTTGTACGAATTACTAATTTCAGATACAAAGATTTGTATAAGGGGGCTGTGGCACTAATTATTAGTGCCCAGCCTCTTTTTTGCAGAAAGTTACAGTTGATTTTGCAATGCTTGAAGTTATATATGCAACAGCAGCAAGGCAAATCGTCCAAAAGGTGGTATTGATCGTTCACAAATTCCAAAAATGGAGAAAAAGAACTTGCAAACGAAAAAAATTTGGTAATATAAAGGTCATAACGTTATGATTACTACAAATGTAGAAATACTAGTATTGAAAGAAAAAATGACTATGACAAATTATACAGAAAAAGCGTATTTACTTCTTGATGTAGGAGGAACTCAGATTAAAGGTGCTGTTTTTGATGAAGAAGGAAACAGAAAGACAGATATTACTTCTTATCCATCAAAATCCAGAGAAAGTGCAGATGTGATTCTTGATAATTTTGCTTTTATATTGAGAGAATTAATGAATACAAATCCTCAGGCAGAAATAATAGGAGTTGGTATGGCATTTCCAGGACTTTTTGACTATGAAAAGGGAATTTGTCAAATTCAGGGATTGAATAAATATGACAGTATTTACGGAAAAGCTTTAGAATCTGAAATGAAAAAGAGAATTCCTGAGATTGAAAATGCCAAATTTGGTTATTTACATGATATTGAAGCATTTGCAGTTGGGGAAGCATGGTTCGGCGAAATGCAAAATGAATCAAAAATTGTGTGCCTTTGTATAGGAACAGGTATAGCATTTTTAAAAGATAAAGCCCCACAGAAATCAGGAGAAGGAGTACCGAAATGTGGATGGTTGTATTGGCTTCCATATAAAGATTCCATCATCGATGATTATATTTCTGTAAGAGGACTGGAACGAATTAGCAAGGAAGTATTGGGAGAAGCTAAGAGTGGAAAAGAGCTTTATGAGTTATGTCAGAATAATGATAAGGCTGCTTTGGAAACATGGGAGAGATTTGGTAATGATATTATAGAAGCAATTCTTCCTGTAATTGAAGATTTCCATCCGGATGCAATTATTTTCGGTGGTCAGATTTCAAAAAGTTTTGCTTATTTTGGTAAAGACTTTGCAAAAGAATGTGAAAAGAGAAATATTAAAATTCATGTGCAAACAGAAACTTCTGAAAAGGCCATGCAAGGGTTATTTGTAAAAATGACAAGAGAATAAAATGTTAGATAGAGAGAAGGCGTTATTAGTTTTACACAGGAAATGTGAAAGCATAATATCTTTATACTAGTATTTACAAGAAAAGCATGGCATATGGATTGAATCTGGAAAAGAAAATGTAACAAACGAGTTGAATAAAATTTATACAATATTTGCAAATGGAGGTACATTTGCAGCAATATCTGATGATTTTGAGAGGTATATAAATAAATGAAGATTAAGTTGAGACAGAAGTTTATTCCGAATCAAAAGCCCACAGAACGTGAACTTTTGATTGGAGCCCGCGGTATTATGATAGAAGGGGCAGTTGCGGCAATTATTTATGCAGCTGCAACGAATAGATCAAGAAGGTAAAAAAGTGCTGGGAATTAATTGTCAGAAATTTGAAAAATTCCCTATTCTGGTTAAATTTATTGATGCTAAGGATAATCTTTCCATTCAGGTACATCCGGACAATGAGTATGCTTTGAAAATTGCTGAAATTCAGCAGAATTCCAATGTTACTTATCGAGTATACGACTTCGGACGCGTGGGAAAAGATGGAAAGAAGAGAGAGTTACACATTGATAAAGCTGTGGAAGTAACCAATCGTGTTCCGATTTCCAGAAAAAATACATGCTATCCTCATATTGCAAGCTGCGACTATTTTACAGTAGACTGTTTAAATATGGACGGAAAAGTAATGAGCTGTATGAAGGGATCTGTAAATGAAGAATCTTTTGTAAATATTTTAATTATGGAAGGTGAAGGTACAATATCCTGTGGAGAAGAAGAAATTTCTTACAGAAAAGGAGATAGTTTCTTTATGTCAGCAGGAAGCGGTGAGTATGAAGCGTTAATTACAACAGTAAGATAAAAAGAAAGAATATGTACGATGAGGCTATTTTGTGTATACAAGACAGCCTCATCTTTTTTAAAGTGGTTGCATCATTTCTAAAATGATACCGTCTGGATCTTTAAAATAGAATGCTTTACTTTTTCCAAATCCCGTTGATGTAAAATCAAAGTCCTGGGGAGGGGATAAACATTCTACTTTATATTCCAATAATTTATGATAGGTTTTCTCAATGTCATTTGTATAAAAACATAGTTCGGAAATGGATGTGCTAAAAAGGTCTGACTTTTTGTTTTGAATTTCGGTATCCAAAAATTGGATAAGTTCTACAGGAGGCATATGAAGCTCATTTGATCCATTTAAATAAGCAACTCTTGCCCTGCAGTTTTTTCTTTGAAACAGGGCGTCTGTCTCTTTTCCTTCCATAAGAATTTCTCCTATAAATCTAAGTCCTAAAATGTCTCTGTAAAATGCTATAGATTTATCTATATCAGATACAGTAAGCCCTACATGATAAATTTGTCCTGTCATTTAATTCCCTCTTTCTATAGTTGACTGTCAAAAATATGGCAGTGTTAAGTTAATTGAAGCATAATCGAAATATGCAGGAATGTCAATATTGTAAAAAAATA
>JARIAQ010000035.1 GCA_029257775.1 Blautia sp.
AGAATGAACGTTAATTTTATTATAAAGGAAAAAAAGTGAAAAATCTACATTTGTATAAAAAAGTTGTATTTGTAGAAGGAAAAAGCTAAAATAAAGAAAACAAGAGGAGAAAGAGGAAGAAATATGAAATATATGCAAATGATGATAAAACCAGCATCTTCAAATTGTAATTTGAAATGTTCGTATTGTTTTTATGAAGATGAGTGTAAAAATAGAGAGATATCTTCTTATGGGATTATGAAAGAAGAAATTATGGAAATATTGGTAAAAAAGGCACTAGAGGAAACAGAAGATTTTTGTACATTTGGATTTCAAGGTGGTGAACCGACTCTCGCAGGCTTGGATTTTTTTGAAAAATTTGTGGAATGTGTAAAGAAATATAAGAAGAAAGGGACAAAGGTAAATTTCTGTCTTCAAACGAACGGAACACTTTTAAATGATCAATGGATAAAATTTTTAAAAGAGAATCCGTTTTTAGTAGGCATTTCATTGGATGGAACAAAGGAACTTCATGATCGAAATAGGCAGGATGCCAGAGGAAAAGGAACTTTTTCAGTTGTATTAAAAAATGCCAAAGAACTGCGGAAAAACCAAGTGGAAGTAAATATTCTTTGTGTTCTGACAAAACAAAGTGCAAAAAAAGTGTCATCTATTTATCGTTTCTTAAAAAAAGAAGGATTTTATTATCAACAGTATATTCCCTGTTTGGATCCATTAGGAGAAGAGGAGGGGCAGTATCCATGGTCTTTAACTCCTAAGATATATGCTCAGGCATTGAAAGAACTTTTTGATTTGTGGTTTGAAGATATTCAGAATGGAACCATGGTATCAATTCGAGAATTTGATAATTGGCTTTCTATTTTGAAAGGGCTTCCTCCAGAAGCTTGTTCTCAGACAGGAAGATGTTCTATGCAGACTATTATAGAGGCAAACGGTGATATTTATCCCTGTGATTTTTATGTGTTAGACAATTGTAAGATTGCTAATGTTCAGGACGAAAATTTCCGATTTTTTCAAGGAGTATTACCCAATATGGAGTTTTTTAAGGAGGGTATGAAAAGAGGAGAGGATTGCAAGGCGTGCAAATGGTATCCCCTTTGCAGAGGTGGTTGTAAAAGAAATTATACAAAAGAAAATAAAAATTATTTTTGTGAAGCTTATCAGGAATTTTTTGCATATACAATTACAAGATGGGAATGGTTAGCATCACGATTATAAACAAATTACTCCGCTATTCCATAGGGTCATTTGATTATATGGTATAGCGGAGTTTTTTGTCATGCTTAGTGCATATATGGCGGATATGGACAGCCGGTAATAAGTTGCGATCCATTTGAAAATCCTTCAGGTCGATTTTTTAAAATTTTAATTAGATGAGTTCTAAGTTGCTCAATTCGTTCTTTGTAAACAGGATTAGATATTTCATTATGAAGCTCTTTTGGGTCTTCTTTAATGCGAAAATATTGTTCAATACCTGTTTCGCTGTACCAGATAAATTTATCATATGGTGTAACGAGCCAATGATTAGAATTAGCTCCATAAGAATGTTCTCCGTGTAAAATGTCACGAAGTTCTTCATTTGGATTTTCAATAAGTGGAAGCATGCTTTTTCCATCAACGCTTTCTGGAATATCCGCTTTGGCAAAGTCGAGTAGCGTAGGCATAACATCACGAAGTTCTACAACACTGTGGGAAACAGTCCCTGGTTTAATTCCAGGAAGAAGACCTTCGTTTCCAGATAAAATCATAGGAATACGAATACTTCCCTGATAAGGACGAGATTTTCGGAACATATGATGATCACATAATTCTTCACCATGGTCAGAGGTGAAAAGAATAAGAGTATTGTCATATACACCATATTCGATTAAGGCCTGTATTAATCGACCAATTTGGTGGTCAAGATGGGTGATGCAGGCATAATAACCAATTTGTGCTTCTCGGATCAGTTCTGGATCTGATGGTCCACATTTGGAATCAAAAACACGCCCCATTTTTTCTAATTCATTGTCAGATTCCCAGTCCCCTATAGCAGGAGGTGTCAAATCTTTTTTATTATATAAGTCGAAATAGTAAGATGGCGCATCAAAAGGGGGATGAGGTCTTAAATAAGATGCCATTAGGAAAAATGGTTTATCTGGATCTTTTCTTCTTAAGAAATCAATGCTTCTGTCTGTTACCCAGTTGGTAGGATGGTATTTTTCTTCATAAATCCAAGGACGTGCCACCCAGCTATTACATTCCAGACCGGTATCTGTTACATCTGCATCAATTCCTTTTTCCTGTTTTAACCAATGAAAGTAATCATCCGCATTTTTTTGTGATTCTTGCCAAGGTACATTAGTGTAGCGGGCACTGTGAAGATAACCGTCATGAAGTTCTACATTGTGAAAGCCTAGATAATTTCGTAAGGGATGTACATGCATCTTTCCTACACACTGACAGTAGTAGCCTGCTCTAGAAAGTTCACCTGCCATAGTATGGGAATAGTTCCAGGGAATGTTATCTTCATATCCAGTACGCTTGTGATGTTCTTGTGCCATACCTGTGTGTAGTGCAGCCCTTGCAGCGATGCAGCTGGGGCAAGCGCTATATGCATTATCAAAAGAAACTCCTTTACTGGCAAGAGTGTCTAGATAAGGAGTTTTTACATCTGGATGTCCTGCAAATCCAAGACAATCTCCGCGGAGTTGATCTGTCATAATAAGTAGAATATTAGGTTGGTTCAAAATTTTATTCCTCCATTCATTCAAACTATGTACAACTATACGTTAATTCTCTGAAAAATACAAGGCGATTTACAAAAATACTAGATGGCATTGGTAAAGATGACGAAATAAAAAGAGATAAGTTTTGCATTTTGATATGAGAAAAGTATAAATAAATAAGAAAGATAAGGGATTTTTGGGTGAAATAACTATAGAGAAAATGGATTGTGCAAAATATGCAATGAATAATATAAATACAAAACTAAAAAATGTGTTATAATGTGATGTATAAAATCTAAAAGAGATGTATAACATCGACAAATTAGGGAGGAATCAGTAATGAAAATGAAGATGGTAAAGAAACTGGTAGCTATGGCTCTTGTTTCAACAATGGCTTTATCTGGACTTGCTGCATGTGGAGATACAAAAAAAGCAGAACCAGACAAAAAAGAAGAAGCAGGTAAAGATGATGGAAAGACTGACAAAAAACAGACTTTAAAATTAGCTGCTTTCAAAGGTGGTAACGGAGAAAAAATTTGGGAAGATATCGCAGCAGCTTTTGAAGAAGAAAAAGGTGTTGAAGTAGAATTAAAGATGTCTTCTGAATTAGATAAAGACTTAACAAAGTCAATTCAGAAAGGTGAATTCCCTGACGTTGTATATTACAATTTAGGACAGAAGAGCGGATTTACAGAAACAATGTTAAAGGAAGGCGCAATTGCTGACATTACAGATGTTTTTGAAGATAAAGAATTAAAAGATAGATTATTAGATGGTATTACAGATGGTACAGATGCTCAGCCATTTGCTGATGGAAAAATCTATCTTGCACCTATTTTCTATACACCAACAGGATTCTGGTACAACAAAAATCTGTTCGAAGGTGATAATAAAAAATATGATCTTCCAACAACATGGGAAGAATTCTTTGCTTTAGGTGATCAGGCAAAAGCTGATGGAGTTTCCTTATTTACATTCCCACAGTCTGGTTACTTAGATGCAACAATTTACAGTATGTTAGCACAGGCTGGTGGAACAGAATTCTATCAGAAAGCAATCAAATATGACAAAGATACATGGACATCTGAAGAAGGTAAGAAAGTTCTTGATACATTAGGAAAATTAGTATCTCCTGCTTATACAGAAAAAGATACAGTAGCAAATGCAAATGCCGATGGTGGTTTCAAAATCAACCAGCAGAATGTAATTGACAACAAAGCATTATTTATGCCGAATGGTAACTGGGTAATCGGTGAAATGGCAGCTTCTACACCAGCTGACTTCAGATGGGGTATGATGCCAGCTCCTAAGTGGGAAGGTGATGAAAATCAGGCAATGTACACATTCACAGAACAGATGTGGATTCCTGCAGAAGCTGAACATATGGATTTAGCAAAAGAATTTGTTAAATTTATGTATTCTGATAAAGTTGTTGATATTTTATTAAATAATGAAACAACAGATAAAGAAACAGGTAAAACAGCTCCAGCTCCAGTTGTAGCTCCAGTAAAAGGTGCTGCTGAAAAATTACCAGAAGGTACAACAAAAGACTGCTACGAAGCAGCAACAGCAGATAACATTGTTACTGTTACAGGTGGTTGGGTTGCTACAGAACCAATCGAAGGTCTGAATATGAAAGATGCAGTTTATGGACCAGCATACTCTGTAAATACAGGTGAAATGACAGTAGAAGATTGGCAGAAACAGTTAACAGAGACATGGGCAAAATGTGCAGGCGCTTTAAAGTAAGCACGATTTAAACATGGATATTGAAGCGGTGAGTTGTTTATGACTCACCGTTTTTAAAAGAAAAGGAGGAAAACCATGAACAGGAAGAAATCACAGGGGCGTTTTGTGTTTGCCTGTCTGGCACCGGCAGTTCTTTTGATTTTACTTTTTATTTTCGCTCCAACGGTGAAAGTCTTTAAGATGTCTTTATATCGTATGGGTGGAATTACAAATAAAAAAGAATTTGTTGGATTTGAGAACTTTGCAAAATTAATTCATGATAAGACATTTTTAGAGGCAATGCAGAATACAATTCTGGTTATTGTACTGGTTATGATTTGTACTATTGTATTAGCAGTTCTTTTTGCAGCTTTATTATCCAGAGGTGATTTTAAAGGGAAAAACATATTCCGAGTTATTTTCTATATTCCTAATATTTTAAGTATTGTAGTAGTAGCAGGTATTTTTGGTGCTATTTATAATCCTAGCACAGGTTTGTTAAATACATTTTTAGAGGCGATTCATCTGGATGGTTTGGTACATCAATGGATGGGTGAGCCAAAGATCGTTCTTTATTCGGTAATTTTTGCTCTTGTATGGCAAGCAATTGGTTATTATATGGTTATGTATATGGCAAGTATGGCAGCAATTCCAGAAGATTTATATGAAGCTGCATCTCTTGATGGTTCTTCTGCAGTTCATACATTCTTCACAGTAACACTGCCTCTTATTTGGAATAATATTCGTACAACGTTAACTTTTTATATTATCAGTACGATTAACTTAAGCTTCCTGTTTGTTCAGATTATGACAGATGGTGGACCAAATGGAAAAACAGAGGTTGCACTGAATTACATGTACAAACAGGCTTATGGCGCAGGTGTATATGGATATGGTATGGCAATTGGTGTTGTTGTATTTATTTTCTCATTTGTTCTTGCAGCAGTTGTAAACAAGATTACAGATCGAGAAGTATTAGAATTTTAGAAAGGAGAGCGAAAAGAAATGAAAAAGTCACATAAAGTAGGTCAGATTTTGTCAAAAGTTATTATATATATTGCTCTTTTTGCTCTGGCAATTTCTATTGTTGTGCCGGTTGGCTGGGTATTTATGGCCAGTGTAAAAAGAAATGCAGAATTTATTGGTGCAGATATTAACCCATGGGCACTTCCGGCTGATCCACGTTGGGAGAATTTTAAACAGGCATTTGTAGATGCAAGAATGGGAGAATTCTTTTTGAACTCCGTTATGGTAACTGCATTGGCTCTTTGTCTGTTACTGTTAATTGCATTACCGGCATCTTATGTATTAGCCAGATTTAATTTTAAAGGTAAAGGAATTTTAAATATGGCTTGTATGGCTGGTCTGTTTATTAATGTAAACTACATTGTAGTTCCAATCTTCCTGATGCTTTCAGATGCCAATAAGACATTTGCTGTAAATTTCTTCCTAAACAACCGTTTTCTTTTGGCACTGATTTATGCGGCTACCAGTCTTCCGTTTACAATTTATTTATTAAGCGGTTACTTTAAAACATTGCCAAAGGGATTTGAAGAAGCAGCTTATATTGATGGATGTGGTTATTTTAAAACCATGACTAAAATTATGATTCCTATGGCAAAACCAAGTATTATTACAGTTATCTTATTTAACTTCTTGTCCTTCTGGAATGAATATATTATTGCATATACATTGATGGATGGACATGATACATTGGCTATGGGACTTAAAAACTTAATGGCAGTAGAAAAAACAGCTACAAACTATGGTATCATGTATGCAGGTCTTGTAATTGTTATGCTTCCTACATTAATTTTGTATATTGCAGTACAGAAACGTTTAACTGAGGGTATGACTCTTGGTGGTTTGAAAGGATAGGAGGAAATAGTAATGAATAATGCAGTAAAGATTATTATTAAAAGTATTGTTTTTATTGTTTGCCTCGGCTTAATTATTGTGGGGCAGAAAAATATCAGTCTTACAGGTCTGACTATGGAATTGATCGGA
>JARIAQ010000042.1 GCA_029257775.1 Blautia sp.
ATGACATTTTACTCTGCTACCAGATTCTTCCGTTCGTGTTGAACTTTTATATTCACATTTACAATTGGAACATTTATACTGATAAATGGTGTATTGCTTATAAACTAGATCATCTCCATAAGGATACCCCTGTACACAAGTTTCTGATGTAGGTCCAACTTCATAATTATTAACCTCTATAATCTCTAATTTTTCTGACCCACAATTTTCACATACTGGTTTTTGTAATTGATTTTTCTCTAGCGCTTTTTGAGATACAGGCAATACAAATACTAATAATAAGCTACACAATAACAATCCCCTCTTCCTTAAATCCCTTGTCCACCATTCATCTCTTATATTTCAAATACTCCGCCTTGTATGTGTTACCAAAGTAAATTTTAATTTTATTCATGCACAAGTTTTTTATTGTATAGGACGTGCTTTCCTATACAATAAAAAACCGCCTTCTCCACGAAAGCGGTTTCTCATATCCTATTTTATTCTTTAAAGAGATCTTCCAATTCTTCTTCCATCATTGCTTCATCTTCTTCACTTAAAAGCTTTGATATCTGCATGGCAAGTTTACTATCTTCATCTTGTTCTTCTGTGTCTTCCTCATCAAACTCTTCTAAATCTGAAATATCGTCCACAGCATCTAGAATATCTAATTCTTGAGTATCTCCCAGATGGACTTCCTCTTCTTTCACTGGTTCTAAAATATCCTCATCAGGAATATCATCCAACTTCTGTATTTCTAAATCCACCACATCTTCAATATCGTTTAAGGAAGTCGGCATACTGTTAATAATCTGATGTACCTCTTTATAGGAAGACATGAATCTCTTTTGTGCCTGATTAATAAGATCTACGATGCCATTCATCTCCTCTTGAACAGCCAAATATTTCTTCTTTCCTTCTAAAAGCTTATCGTCAATCTCTGACTGCACAGACTCAACTCTACGTTTTGCCTCTTCTTCTGCATCTTGAATCATTTTATTACATTTTTCTTCTGCTTCTTTTTGCATACTATCTGACTTTAACTGCGCTTCAAATACCAATTTTCCAATACTTTCATAATTATCAATATACTTTTGATATTTTTCTTTAATATCCTCTTCCATGCGCGCCTGATATGCTTCTTTTAATTCAATACGCTTCTGAAGCTCTGCTATTTTAGCATCTCTCTCTGCAAGCTGTTTTCTATAATTCACCTGCACTTCTGCCATTTCATCTTTCATTTTCTGGATTAATTCCTGAACTTCTTCCTTATCGTATCCACCCATTAAGGTTGTTTTAAACATTTCATGTTCTCCCATAATACTCCACCTCTATTTTTCTTACTGTAAATATTCACTGATGATCTTCCAGATATCTGCTTTTTCAAATCCGAGCTTCCATGAAGCTACACCTGCCAGATCATACTGTTCAATCAGTTTCATCTTTTCTTCAATAGACTGTTCATCTTCCAGCCATATTTTTTGTGTTCCTTTATCTGTAAGCAGTTCACCATAATTCTGTGCAGTTTCTCTCTCCCAGTACACTTCAATACCATTACGCTGGATATATTGCTCTGCATCTCCCATAGTCATAACTTCACTGGAAAGTGTTCCATTATTAGACTCTGTCCAAAGTCTGGTATAAAATGGTATTCCGTTTAAGACTTTTTCCTTTGGCACTTCCTGCAAAGTTTTCTCAATTCCTTCCTTTACAAAAGGCAAGGAAGCCACAGAACCTGCTTCTTCTGAACCTGTAGTGTGCTCATCATATCCCATAATAATCACATAATCCGCTACGATTCCCTGTTCTTTTCTATTATAAAATCCTGTAAACTGAGGAACGGGATTATCTACTGATAATACCAGATTATTGGCTCTGCACACCACAGAAAGTTCTCTGACAAACTGAATAAAATGTGGTGCTTCTTCTTCTGTAAGAGCCTCAAAATCCACGTTGATACCATCAAGTCCTACTCTCTTGGATTCTTCTAAAAGCTTCTGAATAATGTGGGATCTGGAATTTCTACTTGATAAAGTCTCCAACGTGCTGACAGAAGAATTAAAATTATCAATCAATCCCCAAACTTCCAAACCTTTATTATGTGCCTCATTAACATAATCTGCACTTGCCAATGAGGAGATTGTCCCTTCATTGGCTGTAATAGAAAACCATGTTGGAGAAATAACATTAACCCCTGTCATATTTTGAATCACCTGTCCAAGTGCTGCATTTGCTGCCTCAGAGGTAACTTGATGCCATGTCAAATTTATTTTATGATCTCTTGTAAGACTACTATAATCTTCTTGATACTCTCCATTATAAGATAACTTTGTAATTTGATTTTTCCCTAAATCTTTCTTTTCTATATATCCATCAATACCATCTGCTGTCATAATTCTGGACCAGTTTTCCATTTCTTCCAGCAATATCATAGTATCACCTTTTTTCACCTGAGAAAGAATTGGACTTTTAATCCCACCCTGATATCTGACTTTGGCATCCTTTAAAGCACATACCGTATTGATTTCTCCCCATTTATAAGTCAACACAACTCTATTAGGGTTTTCATAAATTTTTCCTTCAACTGGCAAATACTTCTTTACAAAATCAAATGCTATATAGAACTCATCACCGATTTTCTTTACAAGAACATAATCCTGCTGTTTTGCCTGACCTGCTACAGTATATGCAGTATCTTCCGGTTTAATCTCCAAAGTATCAGTTGCTGTTGTATAAAGCATCTTTTGACTTTCTTGATCCCAGTAAAACCTTCCACCCAGTTCTTTTGTTATAATACTGTATGGTAAATAAACCTTGCCATCCACCATCTTGCCTTTTGCATCGCTGATTGTATCTTGCAAAATCAAAGCAATTTCATCTTTATCTGTATGATAATAATCTGCTAAATCCATCTTCGCATCTGATGGTGTATATTTTTTTATAAAACTTGTTATGATACCTGCAATAGCCACAAGTACAATCAGAAGCATTGCCACTAATATAGAAACCAATCGGTTTCTTCGCCGTCTTTTCCTCCTTTGTTTCGCCATTTTTCAACTCCTTTTATTTTTCCTTTGTCTATACGCATTATACCATATTTTTTCTCTTCGTCATCAATTTCTTCAGGATTTCATGTTTTTTTCAGATTTTATCTTTTCTTTATATATTTAATTATACTTCTTCTCTTACAAAATCAAAGGATAATCCCTTTAATTTTCCTGTATCATCTTGTATGTAATCTCTCATATAGACACCATCTTCTGCAATTCTATATGCTTTCTCTATGCGTTTTGGTGTACTCTCTTTTCCATTTAGATAAAGAGGAACTCCCATTTCACGATAGACCTTCAACTCCCGATGGAGTACATTTGCTTCTCTTTTATCCATGCTTCCTCCTGCAGGATTTATTTCGTGATATATTATTATCCTGCTTTTTTCAACACAAACACACATATTCAGATACAAAACGATAGAGAAGCTCTCCAAATTTTCTTCTTTTTGTTCATAGTATGGATTTTCTCTTCATACAGAATGTATGAAACAATTACAGCAGAAAGCTGTGTGATAAATTCTAGAAAATATTGAGATTAAAACGATGTAGAAGCTCTTCCTCCTTTCTTTTTAAGGAAAGCCTCTCTATCTGAATTTAATTATATCATTGCGTTTAGGGGAATTCAAGTATACAAAAGTACCAAAATCTCTAAATAACTTGGATTATATAAACTTTTATGTTATCATGTAGTTAGTTGTGATTAACCCAAAAATCACTTAACAATTACCAATATAATTTCTTGTTGTCACTTATGATAGAAAGGAAAAATCAATGGTCAAAAATATTTCCACGCAGCTTATGGGACAATTCTTTTTTCAAATCGTAAAAAAAGAGCTGACCTTGCCGTGTCGAAAAAAAATTCGCACCGAATATGAGCGAATTCTTGCTAATGCCAAAGATATTGGCAAACATAACACTTTGCTTAGCGCCTATGCTTTGGGGGCATGGTTTATTGCCATGAATCGTGAAAATGACCTCTCGCCTGAAGAAAACTGCATACTACTAACAGAAAGTCTACGCAACAGTCGAATATTTCGTATTGTAATGGGAGATGCCAACCACTATCTTTCCCCTAAACGCATTAAAAGACAAAAAAAATGGGCAGACAGTACCAAAACACGACAATATGAAAACGACTGGGTGGTTGATTTAATTCCCGGAAACGGTGTCTATGATTTGGGATACGATTATCTAGAATGTGGCATTTGCAAACTTTGCCGTGATGAAGGCTGTCCGGAATTTGCTCAATACCTTTGTAAACTAGACTATATGTTTGCTGAAGTCATGGGACTTCATTTAGAGCGTACCTCTACCCTGGCAGAAGGCGGAGATAAATGCGATTTCCGTTTTTCACGAATGAAAGGAGGAATCACATGTCAAAGTCAGATTCACAATTCCAAGAAAAAGTAATGTCTCGTTTTTTTCGAGGAAAAGGAATTTTTAAGCCTCTTAATACTGGACACATTGATGATCGTGTAAGCTGTATTCGTGAGTTTGCAGCAAATATCTACTTCTATACAAAAGGCAAGACAACAATCATGATTGATGCAGGATACAATTATGAACGTTTGCAAGAAAAGATGCAATGGCTTGATCTTTCTCCTGGGAGTATCAAACATATTCTCATTACCCATCAAGACACAGATCATGTAGGTGCTGTGGAAGAAGATAGCGACCAACTTTTTCGTCATGCACAACTTTATATTGGAAAAATCGAAAACCAATATCTAACTGGAGAAAAGCGCCGTAAAGTGTTCGGTGGTTTGGAAAAACTTCCACAGGTTGTGATACATAACCCCAAAAAACTACTTGATGATGGTGACATATTTTGGATTGATGATATTAAAATTGAATGTTTTCTTATACCTGGTCATACCTGGGGACATCTGGTTTACTTAATTGATGACGCTTATCTTTTTGTTGGAGACACACTTTGGCTTGGTGCAGATGGAGGGCAGAGTTTTCTTAATGTATTGGCCGAAGACAATCGACTCTCAAGAAAGTCTCTGGCATTGCTTCGCCAAAAACTGGAAGAGCGTAAGCTTCACCCTCTGATTATCACTGGTCACACAGGCTGGACAGACCATTTTGAATTTGCCTTTGCCCATATCCACCGAAGCTGTAATGCATGGATGAAACAAAAACCCCTTGATCCCAAAGCTCCCTATGATGCCTATGATGAACGGGAAGACACAGAGCAAAATGCCAGAGAGAAAATGTTGGAAAAAGCAACAGAACTTTAACCCAAAAACAGATTCAACTATTTTATATTAAGGTGATAAAAATGAAATATGGTATTCAAGAAAAAGTAATAGCATTTACCTTTCATCAGATGCTCAGAGATTATTACAAAAAACATTTCCCAGAGCAGAATTTTAATCAAATAAAAAGAAATATAACAAGAGAATACAAAGCTATTCTCCAAAGAACACCAGATATTGGTGGAAGCAGCCTAGAAAGCAATCTGGTCGGCGCAGCGTATTTTTTTGCTGTTGCCAAAATAATTCCTTATATGACACCAGAGCTTATGGACGATATGATTGCTGAAGAAATTAACTCTAGCTTTATGAAAAAAATTCATTCCCATGAGAAGAAAAAAGGATCTATTTTCAAGGATAAGGCACAGAACAAAAAACTCTGTGAGGCAAAGGCTTCACAGAGCTCTCCATATGAAATGGGATGGGAATTCACCTATCAAAAAGGAAAAGATGAATTCTGGATTACATACACAAAATGTGGTGTATATCGCCTTGCGCAAAGAGAAAAGGTCACGAAATATCTTCCCTGTATGTGTAAAATGGATTACCCAAAATATCAACTCATCGGCGCCACACTTGAGCGTAGTAAAACACTTGCCTCGGGAGATGACTGTTGCAATTTTCATGTTACCAGACAAAACTCAAATACTCCTGGTTGCTTTTAAAAATAAACCTCCTAGTATAAAGAAATTTCACATTACAATTTTTTCCGCTTTATACATTGAATATTTATAAACCCCATATAAGATAATTCCCATTCCCAGCAACATGACTGCCAGAATTGCAAGTGCTTTTATCTCGATCTGGCTAATCTTTCCATCATTCATAAAATTCATAACAAAGGCAACAGCAAACCCAAGTACACAACCGATAATTCCTGGATACTGTACAATACGTGCAATTTGTTTTTTCAAGACAGTTTTTTTATATTGTGTATCTGCTCCAAGTTTTGTAAGGCTTTCAAAAAGTCCTTTATTATCTGTTGCTACAGAAATACTTCTAACATATGCCATTACACTAACTGCTGCCAGAGAAATAATAAAAATATAAAGACATAACATTACATAAACACTAATCATTTGCATTCTGTCTTGCGCAGTAATAATATGAAATGCAGGAGCATATTTCCAATCTGCAAGAAGCATATTATTGTCTATGGTCATATTAATTTTGTCTCCATACACATACTCTTTCCCTACCTCATCTGCCATTTTCTGCGCCCATACATTCCAATACTCCATATGATTCGAGAGATCTGTGGCACCTTCTACATACTGTGAAAGAAGATCTTTCGCAAAGTCATACGAATCCTTTACATTTCTTGCATTAAAAGAAATGATTGTTTCTTTATAAGCATCTTTTACCCCTTCTGTCATCTCTCTATACTCATCATCACATACAACATATGCAAATGGTTCACTAAATGGTGCCAACACATCGCTCTCCACAGTTCCTCCATACGTAAGAGCATATACTTTCCCAGTATCTGGATTCATAACTTCCTGTAATCCATCTTCATATTCAAAAAATCCATTATATCCAGTTGCCGTAACCGTCTGATAAGTATCTGGTGCTACCATAATATCCTGTCCGGACAACTTTTCAAAATCACTTTCTGAAACGAAAAGTGCCACCATTTCTTTGTCTCTGTAAACCTCAATATACCTGTTTGTCTCCTCATTAAAATCCTTTGCTCGATAGGAAACAACAAGATTGGTTGCCGTATTTTCTGTAAAATCAGTCACTTCAATTCCGTAGACAGAGGCGGTAGAATCAATCTCTTCTTTTCCAATCTGATTTTCAAGAACAGGGTAATGGAGGGAAAAATCTTTGCTGTTTTCTGTACGTATGACACCTCCTGCCAGTACATACTGCATTCCGTAAAAAGCAGAAAAACCGCACACAAATATAAGAAGTGTCATCACACACATATTTTTTGTCGTTGCCTTAGCAGTAAAACGCATAAGACTGATAGAAACAAGATTTTCATAATACTTGCTTCTGTTTTTTTTAGCACGGTTCTGAGCAACAGCTGATAAAAGAATAAAATAAATACCCACAAGAGATAGCAGATAAAAAAGATTTACAACTCCCGAAAGTCCAATTCCCCATACTCTTGCCGCCACCTGCGGAAGACCTGCACCAATGAGAATCCCAAGAACCATCAACACTATCCCCACCGGAAACGTCCATCCTTTTATCTCTCTTACCATTTCTGTTTTCTGCTGTGTACGAAGAATCTCCATAATATCGGAACGATTTATAAATCGTCTTCCTACAATGCACAGAACACATGCAAGAACACATGCAAAAAGAATTCCCGGAAGAAATCCCGCCCCTCCAAATCGGTATGTCATCTGCTCATTGGAAATAATAAACAGCTCAAACAGTTTCCAAATCAAAAAAGATGCCGGAACAGAAAACAGCAATCCTACAAGAGAAGACAATACAATTACAACAGAAAGCTCCTGAAAAAGAAGCCTTTTCAGCTGTCTCTTTTCTGTTCCCAATGCCATTAAAATCCCATATTCTCTCGCCTTAAACCGAAAGAAAAGGCCAGAAGCATATACAGTAAACACAAAGCATCCCACCGCAGTTACGCCAAGAAGAAGTGATGCCATTTTTCGGGTATCTCCTCCCTCTGGAAGAAATGATTGCACCGTAGGTCCGAAATACATCAAAGAGAAGGAAGTCACAAGAAGAACCGACAATGTCACACAAAAACTTAGCAAATAATACTGTCCCTTTGTGTTTTTTCGAAGTTTTTTATAAATTCTATTCATGATCCTCATCTCCTCCAAGCTCTTTTAAAATATCCAAAAGCTCATCCATAAATTCCCGTCGTGTCCCTGTCCGCTTTACTTCTTGATGAATTTCTCCATCTTTTAAAACAACAACTCTGTCACAAAAAGATGCCGCATAACTATCATGTGTCACCATAAAAATGGTAGCCCCAATCTGCTCTTTTGCCTGTAAAAAGGCATCGATTACAGCCTTACAAGATTTACTGTCAAGATTTCCCGTAGGTTCATCTGCCAGGATAATATATGGATGATTCATAAGCGCTCTTGCCACTGCTGTTCTCTGTTTTTCTCCACCGGATATCTCTGCAGGATACTTATTCATAATCTTCCTAATGCCAAATAAGCTACATAATTTCTCTGACTTTGCCTCCATCTGTGCAATAGGTTTCTTGGCTATAATCTGAGGAAGGCATATATTTTCTCCAACTGTAAGACCATCAAGAAGCATAAAATCCTGAAATACAAATCCCAGTTTTTCATTCCTTACATAAGCAAGTTTACGCTCATCCAAACTAGATATATCCATATCTCCCAAGCGAATATTTCCGCTATCATGAGGAATAAAACAAGAAATACAATTTAAAAGTGTTGTTTTTCCGCTTCCCGACGGTCCCATAACCGCCACAAACTCTCCTTTTTTCACATGAAGTGAAACATCTTTTAATACTGGATATGTATTTACACCATTTGTATAACTTTTGTTCAACTTTTCTACCTTTAACATACTGTTTCCTCCCTAGTTTGTTGTTGATTCTATTATAAAAAAACATACACATTTTCTCTCTTCTCTTAATGTCATTTTTGACATGGATTTTGTAAAATTTGTATGATATTATAGATTCACAATAAAACAAAATTAGACAGCAAGGAGTTACATCATGAAAATAGCAATCTGTGACGACGACAAACAGCTTCGTAAGAACCTGCGTCATTTAATCGAAGTCCAGCTTGATTTTATGGCTCTTACTTATGAAATAAACGAATACGATTCAGGAATTTCTCTTCTTAAACACGTTGATAAAAAAGAACCGGACATTCTCTTTCTTGACATTGAAATGCCGGGAATCGGTGGAATGGATACGGCTAAATCTCTTCGAAATCTTGGAAAAAAGATGTTAATTATCTTTATTACTGCGTATCCTGACTATGTTTTTCAAGGATATGAGGTACATGCCTTTCATTATATTTTAAAACCATATGAAAAAACAAAATTAAAAGAAGTACTGGAAAACGCCATAAAAGAACTTTCTTCACAAAAAAATCAATTCTATCTAGTGCAACAAAAATCCGGTATCATCCGTCTTAACCTTCAAGAGATCACCTACTTTAAAAGTGATAAACGAAATATATACGCTATACAGAAAAATGGAGAACAAATTTCTTTTTACGAAAAATTAAATGATGTGGAAGCAGAACTTCCAGATTTCTTTCAGCGTATTCACAACCGTTATCTTGTAAATATGAACTGCATTTCCAGACTAGAAAGTAATTTCTGCATCTGTAACGGAGAAGAACTACCTGTAAGCCGCACTTACAAACAGCCCCTTGCAGTTGCCTTTGCAAAAACAATGTTAAACTAAAAAAGGAGTATTTCTATGAGTTCATCTGTTATTATCTTTCTCTGTTATAGGCTGACAAATATCATGCAATTTATTACCGGATATTTTTTTATGAAATGTATGGACTGTATGATGAAAAAAAGAAAAGGACGTCTTCCATTTCTTTTGGGACTTGTACTTTATACCATTGTATCCACTCTGGTAATCTTTCCCAAGGATATGACAAATATTTCTTTTTCACTTCTTTTGTTTGCCCTGACAAACTTTATGCTTTACAGAGGAAAATGGCTTATAAAACTTTCCATGATTCTTATTTTTCTTCCCATTGCAGCCTCTGCCAATCTGCTTTATATAGATATCGGAGGACATATCTTCATGCATTTTTTTACGGAAAAAGATGAAGTTGCAAATGCTATTCTTTCCTCCACCTTTTTCATTATTCTTCCTGTTTTCTGGATCATTTTCTATCATTTTTTCAGTCCTTCTCTGAAAAAAATCCAGAACATATTTACCGATAAAGCATGGATTATTGTAGACATAATCAGCCTTGCCTCTTTCTCTGCATTATTCAGCTGCATTTATCTTGCACCAGAATACAAAACCTATTTCATTTGGCCATGTATCCTTGCTTGTCTGATTACTAATATGGGAAGCATACGTCTTGCCGCATATCTGGCAGATGGACTTCATGCTGACTTGGAACGTAAAAATCTTCAGCTTCAGAAAAATTATTATGAAGAACTGGAACACAGCCAGAATCAAATTCGTAAATTCCGACATGATATGAACAATCATCTTTCCGTAGTAGGAAATCTTCTGAATGACGGAAATCTCTCTGAAGCAAAAGAATATTTCAGCAGTATCTCTGGATATATGCAGACTACAAATCGCAAATTCTGTCAAAACAGCGTAGTAAATGCGGTAATTAATGCCAAATACCAAATAATGACCAATACTTCCATTGATACATTTATCAATATTGATATTGATAAAATGCTGTTTATTGATGATATAAGCCTTTGCACCATCTTTGCAAACACCTTAGACAATGCCATTGAAGCCTGCTGTAAAATAGATGATATTGCCAAAAGGAAACTGGAACTAAGATGCCGATACACAGAAAATGGATACTTCAGCTTTGAACTTATGAATAGCAAAATCAATGAAATACATGAGAAAAAAGGACGCTTTCTATCCGATAAAGAAGATCAAGATTCCCATGGAATTGGTATCTCTTCTATAAAAGAAATTGTAAATAAATATGCTGGAACACTCAATATTTCTTACGACAAGGAGTGGTTTAAAGTTGTGATTTTGATTGGATAACTACTTTTTTTGATATACATAAAGCAGTCAATCCAAAGACCAATG
>JARIAQ010000056.1 GCA_029257775.1 Blautia sp.
AAGTATCCATTAATTGCTGTTTCTGTTCCCTATTCATCATTGAATATACATAGGCAGCTGAATCAGTAATCGCTCCTCCAAATCCCTCTATTGTTTCGTACTGTACCTCTGGGTATATATTTACTACCTGATTTTCTACTTCATAATCTTCTTTCAAAGCTATTACTTGATGAAATTGTTCCATCCAACTCCCTGTTCCATACGTAGTAAACAATTCCAATTCCATACATAAACCTCCTACTTTTTATTTACGCATAGTTTAGCATACTTATACAAAAATGTAAGGAACATTTCCGACCTCTTTTTATTACATTTCTGACTCACTGTTATATTTTTCTCCCTTTTTATCATTTTTGCGGTAATTTGCAGGCGTAGTTTTTGTATATTTTTTAAAATTCTTAATAAAATGACTTTCATTATAGAATCCGAGATTTAATCCAATACTAGAAATTGTATTATCTGTATAGGTGAGCATAATTTTAGCAGTTTCTATTCTTCGAAACATAATATAAACCATTGGGCTCATACCCATTTCATATTTAAATAAATGACAAAATCTGCTCATGCTAAGACCTGAAACATCACAAAGTATTGCTAATGAAATTTTTTCTGATAAATGACTATGAATATATTGTATTGCTTTTCGAATATATCTCGAATGAGGGGGAATACCTTTGTACTTTATTGCCAACTCACAAAAAGCTATCACCGAAAGTTCCCGTAGGTTGTAAACCTGCGCTTCCATAGAGCAGGTATCTACAATTTGAATATAGCTGTCACTCATGGCATAAGCAATATCTTCAGGAACACCACTTTGTATTACTGCACGAGTTAATTGTGTAATATGAGAAACAAATAAATATTTAGCCTGTCTAAGAACATTTTGAGATAAAATTCCTGGAATTCCATTGGTATCAAGAATATGAAGGCAATGAATTGCTAATTTTGAATCTCCATTTTTAACCGCTTCCAGCATCTGCTGTTCATTTAAATACAAAGTGTGATACTCAAATGAAGAACGTTCCATCATCAAAATTTCTTTTGCCTTTTTTTTAATTATATATGGAGAAGGTGTATTTTTTTTATCCATAAAATCCCTTTCTTATTTTTCGAAGTATAGCAAAAATATATCATAAATAGCAAAATTATAATAGGATTGTTTCTAACTTTATGGTAGATATATAGCATAAAAATACTAAATTCTATTTACAGGAGGTATCATATGAATTTTAAAGATGGCTTTTTATGGGGAGCCGCAACTGCTGCGTACCAGGTAGAAGGTGCTGCCTATGAAGATGGAAAGGGACTCTCAATCTGGGATGTATTTTGCGAAAAACCAGGACATATAGTAAATAATCACACTGGTGAAGTGGCATGTGATCAGTATCACCGCTTCGAAGAAGATATAAAATTAATGGAAGAAATGGGTATTCAAGCATATCGCTTTTCTATCAGCTGGCCACGCATTATGCCAAAAGGAATAGGAGAAATTAATCCAGCTGGAATTGATTATTATAATAGACTAATTGACTGCCTGCTAAAGCACCATATACAACCATTCGTAACTTTATATCATTGGGATTTACCTTATGAATTGCACAAAAAAGGTGGATGGCTAAATGAAGAAATTGTAGAATGGTTTGGTGATTATGCTAAAATTGTTGCTGAAAATTTTTCAGATCGAGTTCACAATTTTTTTACAATTAACGAACCTCAATGTTTTATTGGATTAAGCTATATAGGAACAGAACACGCACCAGGATATGAAGGAACAATTCGGGAAGGTTTGCAAGCTGCTCATAATGCACTGAAAGCACATGGACGCGCAGTGCAAATGCTTAGACAATATTCAAAAAATAATATTAAAATAGGCTTTGCTCCAACAGGTGCATTTACATATCCCGCTACTGAAGATATAAAGGATATCGAAGCAGCTAAAAACATGATGTTTAAAAATATTACAGAAGATAACTGGGTATGGAACATTGCATGGTGGAATGATCCGGTATACCTTGGTCACTACCCCAAAGAAGGTCTGGAAGTATTAAAGCCTTATTTACCTAAAATTACAAAAGAGGATATGGAGTTAATTCATCAACCCTTAGATTTTATTGGTGCAAATATTTATAATGGACAAATGGTAAGTGCAGATGAAGAAACAAAATGGAAACTTCAAGAACGTTACACAGGTTTCCCAATTACAAGTATGAAATGGCCAATCACCCCTGAAGTATTATATTGGGCACCAAAATTTTTATACGAACGCTATAATAAACCCATATATATTACAGAAAATGGGCTAGCTTCTTCAGATATGATTGCTGCTGATGGCAAAGTACATGATGAAAACCGCATTGCCTTTCTTGAACAATATCTACACTATTACAGAAAAGCAAGTGAAGAAAATATTCCTGTATTAGGATATTTTCTCTGGTCATTATTAGATAATTTTGAATGGGCTTTTGGATATACTGAAAGATTTGGAATCATCTATGTAAATTATACGACATTAGAAAGAACAATCAAAGAATCCGGTAAATGGTATAAAAAAGTAATTGCTTCAAATGGAGAAATTATTCGCTAATAATAGTCATTTTAAATTATATAAAAAACGAGTGGAAAATCCACTCGTTTTTTAATAACTTACATAAACATCGTAGTATGGCAAGTAAATACAGATGCTACCTGGAAAAATGATAAAAGGCATCCTACAACAATACCTGGAACATATGGGTTGTTGCAGTATTTGTATAATCTACGAAGTAATAATACTGCTACTGGGAACACAGGAATTGCATTAATCATATAAGTAAATGTAAATGTTGAACCAAATACGTCTGGCTGAACACCAGTCTTTTTAAACAAATAATATCCAATTACAGTAATTGCAAATGCTGGAATAAAGTTCATAAAAGCAAAGAATACATCATTAAGCCAAGTAGGTTCTTTACCAATTTTTGAATAATAAGTTGAGTTGATTGCAATACTTACTGAAATAGCAAACAACAGGAAAAATGGTAAATAAGTAAAGAACAAATATAAATGGTCAGCAGGAATATCTCTTATACCCCATAAATAAACTCTCAAATCCATGTGGAATACATATCCTGCCAAATATACAACTGCAAGTACGCTTAAAACAGCAATTACTGCTACTAAAATAGATTTAAGCAATTTTTTAATTCCAATTACAACTCCTAAATCACGAAGTGACTGTCCTTGTTTCTTTCCATAAATAAAGTAAGAAAGGAAGGAAGTTATAAGCATAAATACACCATTTGCAAGTGCCCACAATGCAAAGATATTAGAAACCTGCTGTGGAAGCTGTGGAATTACAAAATATCCAAAACCTTTTGCAAAAATCACGCTAATACTAACAAAAGCAAATACACAGTTTAAAATAGTCAGTCCCCAGAACCAAATCTTACCTGTCTTATCAGGAGCTGGTCTAAGTGTTCTATCTTGTGGTGCAGCAATTTCTGAAAAGAATTTTACTTTTGTAAGGTTCGCTACTGTAAATACAGCAATTGCTAATGCACCAAACAATGCAAGAATAGAAAAAATCTGGTATATATCTCCTATCTGTTCAGAACCAATCATATAATGAGGGGCTTCTAAAGTATCCTGGAAAAAGTCAACAGCTGCACTGATTGCTTCATTACCACCTTGTGCATATGGATGAATAACATCAGCTTCATAAATACGACGAATAGCATTGTCAGAAGTATAAGTATGACCTGGTAAAACTTTTTCACCTTCAAATTCTGCTGGATCTTTACCAAACATTACAAAAGATTTCGCTTCTGGTCCACTTAAAAATTTTTGAGCAGGAACCATGCCACCATTTTCATCTACACTTGAAAAGTAAACATGATCATAGTCTGAATAGAAAAGTCCTACACTTCTGTCACCATAGACATTAGCCCAATTCTTATCACGATCTTTAAATGTTGGGTTACTTGAGAGAAGAAATACAGAATCAATCAATGGATTTTCGCTCATATTATCTAACTCTACACTCAGATTTGTTGCATTTCCGCCCATGGAATGACCTGCTATACCAATACGATCTGTATCTACATAATCAAGTCCTGCCATATATCTTACAGCAGCGTATACACCATAACCGTCTGCTCGTGGATCACCAAAAAATGTTTCAGCAGCTACAATATCAGAAGCACCATGATTTAACATATCTGGTGTCACAACTACATAACCTCTTCTTGATAATTCAATCGCATATTGTGTGTAACATTCTTTTGTTGTTGAAAGACCGTGAGCTAACACAATAGCCGGTGCTTTTTCTGCTTCTGTTGCAGCTTTTGGCTTATATACTCGTAAGCTTACAGTATCTCCGGAAGTTGTTTTTGTTGTTGTTGTTGATACCTTAACCGAATAAAAATTGGTCATTACTGTAAAAGAACCTATCAAACACAGCAACGTAAAAATAATGGCCATAATAAGGCCAACCTTTGAAGTAAATTTCTTTTTCATGTTTCACTCCTCATTTTCTACATAGATTTTTTCTTATTTACTATACTACTGATTATAGGTGAACCTTTTTCCCTTTTCTATACCGATTATGCTCTAATCATATAACGAACTTGCTATTTTTATCTTTTATCGTATAATATAAAAATATAGATAAAAAAAGGAGAGATACTATGAGTCTGGAAGTAGAAAATATTCAACACCCTCAAATTAAAAACATGAATTTGACTATATGCGATCTTCAATACAGATCTCTGCATCTACATCCGGAAATCGAATTAATTCTTATACTAAAAGGCAGTGCAACAGTAAATATTAATGGCAACACGAAAACTTTTCATGAAAAAGAAGTGGTTTTAATTAACGCCAACGAGCTTCATGAAATCATATCCGAAACAGAAACATCTACTGTGCTTTCACTCCATATTCTGCCACAATATTTTGAAGGTTATTTTCCACAAATGACTTTTATTAAATTTGAAGATAATACCCTGGTAAGTAAAAACGAAGGCATGTTTATATACACCTTTTGTAAACTACTAAAAACGTATTTAAGCAAAGACCCCTACTATCAACTTCAATGTGCCGGACTTATTAACATTATGGTGTATGACATTCTTCAAAACTGTGCCTATCATCAAATATATAATTATAGGCTTCAGCAAACAACAAAACAAAGTCGTCTGCTTTCCGATATTCTTAGCTATATTGAAGAACATTATGCAGAAAAATTAACACTTACAAATTTATCAGAATATTTTGGTCTATCAACATCCTATTTATCCCATTTTATTCTAAAAAATTTGCACCGGTCTTTCAGTGAATTTTTAACCTATACACGCTATTTTAATGCAAAAGCATTACTCATGAACAGCGAACTTTCTTTAACAGAAATTTGTTATAGTTGCGGTTTTTCCGACTATCGATACATGAATAACGCCTTTAAAAAATATAGTTCCTGCACACCAAATGAATTTAAAAAGCAAATAAAAACAAACACCATTCCCAACAGCAAAGCAGGTATTTTAAAATTGTATTCGCCCCAAGAAATGTTAAATACCATTACAGAATTTGTAAAAAATAATCATCTTGATCAATACAATATTTAGCCTTATCTTCTCTCCTTTTTACCAAAGCAGATACAGGAAATCCATAAACAAATTAAGGTAATACCAATTGCAACCGGTAACCATGGGATAAGTTTAACTTGTGCTGTATTTAGATTAGATGCTACTTTTCCATATTCCCCAGTTATTACAAAGAAGGGATATGACATGGGATATGCAAACCAGATTTTTGTATTAATCATTAATACAGATGGTACTATAAAGGCGAATCCTACACCAATGGAAAAAATAGGTGTCTGTATACCAATTGCTAGCAGCCAGAAAACGGCAAGCATTGGTATGGATGACACCAATAGCAATCCCGCTTCTTTCAATACAAATAATGGTGGCAAAAGAAAATTGTAATCCAACATTCCTGTCACAATAACAGCGCTGATATAATACATCACAACTGACATAAAGACTTGAACTGCTGACAAAGAAAACAGCACCACAAACTTCGCAATACATAATTTTACTGTACTAACAGGTAATGCAAGCATTTTTAAAATACCATGATTGCTTCTCTCCGTCTGATTAAGCAAAACAGTACTAATAACCATACTGGCAGGGAAAATAAACCAGGACATTCCAAGAAAACCTTGTATTAAAAAATTATATTCCGCCGCTATGCCTTCTTCCTGCATTTTAAAATTCATATCTCCATTGAAAATAGACGGCAGCCATAGGATTATTACTGCCACTGATAAAATTAGTATCATTTTCGAACGGCGTATTTTCTGAAATTCAACGCCAAGTAATGAAGTAAAACTCATTCCATAGACCTCCTCATTCTCAAAATAAATATTTCTGCAACCATGATAATGCTACTTTCAAGCACACTTGCAAGTAACATCTTTTGAATAACTTCTCTGGTTGCTCCTGCCAATGTCTGAAAAGGCATTGCAAATGGAAAAATGGATAAAAGAAATTGATCTGTGGGAAGCAATGTTGCCAGAAACACACAAATAACTCCAATTCCCAATGATACCCACATATTTTCGCAAAGAGATGCTATGAATAAGGAAAACAAAACTGACGGCAATAGTAAAGCAAAGGCATATCCAAAACTTCTCAATCCTTCTAATACAAAACTTTCCGAAATCTCAAACCAATAAATAGAACAAAAAAGAATACCACTCATTTCAAATATTAAAAGGATAAATCCCATAACTGTAAGCAAAACCGCTTTTCCAAAGAACATATCTTGTTCTTTCATGGGCAAAACACACATTTTTTCAATGGCGTGATCTGCATACTCTCCATGATACATCAAACACGCACCAAGCACGAAAAACAAAATATTTAACATTGCCATCATCTGCCAATTGGCATCTATTAAAATTTTTATAGGAGAACCTTTAAGTCCCGTATACATATCTGAACGAACTGCCATATTTACAATAGGAATAGCCGCTACAAGCAAACCACCTACGAGAAATATGGGAACAAATCCTGTACGTTTTACTTTTTTACATTCCAAACTTAATTTCATCTTGCACCACCTCTGCGCCTATTGTCATCATCAATCAGTGCAAGAAAAGTATTTTCCAAATTATCCGTAGGATAGCCTTCTGTATTAGCACGGGTTTTAAGCTGTTCCAATGTTCCTTCAAACAATAAATGTCCATGATTTAAAATTCCTATTACATCTGCCATCAGTTCAACTTCTGATAGCAGATGTGAGGATACCAAAACCGTACAAGCAAACTTTTCCGGCAAAGAACGAATCAATGTCCTTATCTCATGAATACCAACGGGATCAAGTCCATTGGTAGGCTCGTCTAAAATCAAAATCGGTGGTTTTCCAATCAAAGCACTTGCAAGACCTAATCTCTGCTTCATTCCAAGAGAATATTTCTTGGCAAGTCTGTTTTTGAACTGGGTAAGTCCTACTACTTCAAGAACTTCTGACACAGAAGACTTTGGTAATCCTAATATTTTACGGATAATTTCTAAGTTCTCTTCACCACTTAAATTCCCATAAAAAGCAGGGGACTCAATAAAAGAACCCACTTCTTTTAAAATTTTTATCCTTGATTGGGGATATTCTTTGCCGTCAATCGTAAATGTTCCACTTGTAGGTTTTGTAAGACCTAAAAACATTTTCATGGTAGTGGATTTTCCTGCGCCATTAGGTCCTAAAAATCCATACACCTTTCCTTTTGGAATATGAAGATTTATCTCTGATACCGCAGTAAATCCCGCATAAGATTTTGTTAAATTCTTTGTTTCTATAACATTCATATCTATTTGCTCCCTTCATCTTTTCCATTTATTTTATAATGTAAACCTTGTGGTAACATTCTCTTTACCTTACATTTACCTTACATTTTTCTATATACAAAGAAAGTTCCTGTTTATATGTTATAATGAGAAATAAAAAGAAGGTGTCTCTATGGATCTTGAATATTTAAAAAATAAACGTCTGTTGCTTGTTGATGATGAACAAGAGCTTTTAAATATGGTTGTATCTATTCTAAAAGAAGAAGGTTTTCACTCCATAATAACAGCAAAAACCGTGAAAGATGCACAAGCTTTAGCTGATCGTTTTCAACCAGACATGGCTATCCTGGATGTGATGTTACCCGATGGTGACGGCTTTTCTCTCATGAAACAATTGAAAAATAAAGCAGACTATCCTATCTTGTTCTTAACAGCGCGTGGGGAAGATGAAGACAAATTACAAGGACTTGGCCTTGGAGCAGATGATTATATTGTTAAGCCATTTTTACCAAAAGAATTGATATTCCGTATAATGGCTATTTTACGAAGATGTTATAAAGAGGAGAATCCTTTTGTGAAATTAAAAAATAGCGAAATAGATTTTGATCGTGCAGAAGTTATAAAGGATTCAAAACGCCTTACACTAACTGCAAAAGAATATGAGATATTATCGGTTCTTTATCGTAATTGTGGACGGATTGTGACAATTGATGCTCTATGTGAGGCTGCCTGGGGCCAAAATCCTTTTGGCTATGAAAACTCTTTAATGGCACATATAAGACGCATCAGAGAAAAAATTGAAATGGATCCCTCTCACCCCGTATCTTTACTCACGGTGAAAGGATTAGGATATAAATTAGTTATAGAAGGGACATAATATGAAAAGCATACCCAAATTAATTACACGCTTTGTAGGAATTTTAATGTTAAGTTCCTTTTTAATTCTTATAATAAATTTCCTTATCTTAGCAATGATTGCTGACAAGCAGACGGCTAATGGATTGCCCTGGAAAACAGCAGAACACACTGCAAAAAGTATAGAGAAAACAGAACAAGGATATACCCTGCCTAATCAAATAATGGAAGAATTGAATACACAAAATATATGGGCTGTTTATGTTGATAACATAACAGGAGAATGTGTCTGGCATTCGGGTAATCTCCCTGAAACAGTCCCTTTAAAATACACCATTTCCGATATTGCTACTCTCACTCGTGGATATATTGATGGATATCCCACTTTTACAGGAGAAGGTAAAGATGGTTTAATCATTCTTGGCTACCCAAAAGACCGTTTCTGGAAACATATGTGGCCAAGTTGGGATTATCAATTTATTGCTAACTTACCTAAAACTATCCTAATTATTTTAACTTTAAATATTTTACTTATTTTTTTCATTTATATCATAGCCAATACTAAATTATTAAAATCAGTAAAACCAATTACAGATGGCATTCAAGCATTACCTACGGGACAGTCTATTTCACTGAAAGAAAAGGGTGTACTTTCCGAAATATCTTCAAATCTTAATCGTACTTCTGAAATATTATGCAATCAAAAATATGAGTTACGAAAAAAAGAAACTGCCCGAGCAAATTGGATTGCAGGAATTTCTCATGATATTCGCACTCCACTTTCAATGGTTATGGGCTATGCCGGTCAATTAAAAGATGATCGTAACTTAAATACCCAAGAGCGGAAAAAAGCTGAAGTCATCGTAAAACAAAGTACACGTATAAAAAACCTAATCAATGACCTGAACCTTGCTTCTAAATTAGAGTACAATATGCAACCAATCAATCCTGTAAAACAAAATTTAATTTCTATTGTCCGTCAGGTTGTTGTTGATTTTATGAATACGAATATTGAAGATAAATATAAATTTGAATGGAAAATAGATGAAAAGTTAATTCTATGCCCCATAAAAGGAGACAAAAATTTACTAAAAAGAGCTGTTGAAAATCTCATTCAAAACAGTATGAATCATAATGAACAAGGATGCACAATCTATATCAATATTATTCTTAATAACAATAATTGCATTTTAATCATTGCCGACGATGGCATAGGCGCCACAGATGAAGAAATTACCCTGCTTAACAACGCACCACATTATATGTTCTGTGATCGTAATACCACAGAACAACGCCATGGATTAGGTCTGCTTATTGTAAAACAAATCGTGGATGCACATGGTGGAACAACGGGTATTGAGCACAGCCTTTATGGTGGATTTGCTGTAAAAATTACATTACCATTAAAATAACAAAAGGACCTCAAATTCCATGAATTTGCGGTCCAGAAGCACTTGTTTGAGAACCATCAATGCTTTCCATTCTGCTTACCGTGATTGCGGAAGACAGCCACTACTACAACAGCCACCACAACAGCACTGGCAACCATCAAAACAGGCTCTTTGACAATGAGATTCAATGCGGTCAGACCCGCCGTAAGAACAACGATTTTCGAATATTTCATTTTTCTCACTCCTCTTTCTTTTTATGAACAGCTTTCTCCTTCTTTTCCACATTTTATAATGACATTTGCCTAGTTATCCACTCAAGAATCACTTCAACCACATATTCCTGTTCTTTCTCCGTCATTTCTCTTCCTGCCGGGATATGATGCCACTTTTCTAAGCAACCTCTGCAACATGTTGCCGTTGCATGCTGTGCCACAAATACCGGATGACCTCGCATTGGTGTCTGTCTTCCATCATTCTGTGGCTCTGCCGGAGATAATCTTTTCTTAACAAACTCCTGAGCATGCTCTTTTACAACGCTCATTCCTTTTTCAGCTACATAATGTCTGTCATTAGCTTTAAGCATAAAGCTACTTCGAAATTTGGATTGGGATAACCTCTCCCAAATATTCCCTTCATATACTGCAGGTGTTTCAGAAATACGAGATGGTTGAATACTTCCTTTGTATACAATCTTCTTCTCTTTTAAAGACTGCTCTTTCACTATTTCCTGATGTTCCTTGCTTCCTGCTGCCAATCGCTGTCTTAATCCCGTATTTCTCCCTGTAGTTATTTCATTTTTAATTGCATAAAAAACAGCTTTTTTCTCCCCTACAAGAACTAATATTTTCTTTGCTCTTGTCACACCAGTATAAAGAAGATTTCTCTGCAACATCACAAAATGGCTCATGGTAAATGGCATAACAACAATAGGATACTCGGATCCTTGGGATTTATGAATGGTTACTGCATAAGCCAATGATAACTCGTCCAATTCTGTCACATCATACACTACTTCCCGATCATCAAAGTTAACCGTCAACTCCCTGTCTTCCATATTCACTTTTACAATCATTCCAATATCGCCATTAAATACTTCTTTATCATAATCATTCCGAATTTGCATAACCTTATCGTGCAAGCGGTATTGCGTTCCACCTTTACGCAAAAAAATATTGGTTGGATTCATAGCTTCCTGCAATACTTGATTCAGATTCACTGCTCCGCATTCTCCCCGTTGCATTGGTGTTAAAACCTGAATATCTTCCAGCGGATCCACATGATAATAGCGGGGCAAATTCGTCTTACAATACTGGACAACCGTTTCTACCACTTCCTGATTTGTTTCTTTCGTTGCAAAGAAGAAATCGGCATCTTTTCCACCACGCATATCAATGGCTTCTCCCTTGTTAATCCTATGCGCATTCATGATAATCCGGCTTCCCTGTGCCTGACGAAAAATTCTTGTAAGACGTACAACAGGAACACTTCCAGAATCAATAATATCACGCAAAACGTTTCCAGCACCAACACTGGGAAGCTGATCTATATCTCCCACCAGAATCAAGGACATATGCTCTGGAATAGCCTTCAACAAATTATACATTAGCATAATATCCACCATGGAACACTCATCCAAAATCAGAACGTCCCCCTCCAATGGTTTCTCTTCATTCTTTTGATAACCTTCTGGTGGTTTATATTCCAATAATCTATGAATAGTCTTCGCTTCCATTCCTGTGGCTTCTGACATTCTTTTGGCTGCTCTGCCTGTTGGAGCAGCCAAAAGAATCTCACACCCAGCCTGCTGATATGCTGATATAATGCCTAAGGTTGTGGTTGTTTTTCCAGTACCTGGGCCACCAGTCAGCACCATGACTTTAGAAGAAATAGCTGTCCTGATGGCTTCCAGCTGAATTTCATCATATGTAATTTGAGATTTTTCTATCACCTGTTCCACAATCTTTTCTGGATCAACCTCGATTTTCCTCATCATGGACATTAGCCGAATCAACCCCTTGGCACATCCCGTCTCCGAAAAGTAATAAGGTGGAAGATAAATTGCTTCCACCTCATGTTCCAAGTCCACATCTTTAATAACATCATTGGTACGAAGCATTTCATCCAAGGTAACCTGTATTTCCGGCTCCTCTACCTCCAGAAGTTCCTGTGCTTTTTCAAGCAATTGCTGCCTATTTGCATAACAATGACCACTTTCTGCAAGCTTATTTAACGTATAAAAAATACCACTTCTTAAACGCACAAATTTTTCTTTCTCGATTCCCATTTTTTGTGCAATAGAATCTGCTGTCTTAAAGCCAATTCCCCAGATATCATCTGCCAGACGATAGGGATTTTCCTTGACAATTTCAATACTTTCACTACCATAAGTTTTAAATATTTTTGTTGCGTGGGAAGTACTCACTTCATGGCTCTGTAAAAAAAGCATAATATTCTTGATTTCTTTTTGTTCCTTCCAACTAGTCTTAATTCGATCCACACGAACTTTTCCGATTCCTGAAACCTTCAAAAGCTCATCTGGACATTCCTCAATCACATCTAATGTATCTTTTCCGAACTTCTCCACAATACGCTTGGCAAACTTCGGTCCAACCCCTTTTACAAGACCAGAACCTAAATATTTTTCAATACCATAAACCGTAGCCGGAAGTGTTTCTTCAAAATGTTCCACGGAAAATTGACGACCATATTTTGCATCCACTTTCCAAAATCCATCTAAAGAAAGAACAGATCCTACGTGTGTCTCTGGCATGGTACCAACAACTGTCACCAGATCCTTACAGTTCTTTACTGAACACTTTAACACCGTGTATCCATTGTCCGCATTTTGATATGTAATTCTTTCTATTACACAGCGTAAATGTTCCATGTGCAACCCCTCCTACATTATTCTAATAACTATAATACTGACTTTTCATCCTTAATACAAGTTATAATTGCGTCTCTGTACTGTCTGTTTTTATCTGATTGGAGCTTTAAATCTACAAAATGGAGCGTACAAAGAATTGTTTATCCATTATACTTTAGTTGTTA
>JARIAQ010000018.1 GCA_029257775.1 Blautia sp.
TAATAAATAATAGGCCTGTTGGCGTCTTTTTAATTGACAGGAAATATTTCCTGTGATATAGTTAACAAAAAATGTGCACAAGTATTCTGTCATCGGATGGATACTAATAAGGTGCTTTACACATTCCGTAGATCTTAGAAGGAATGTGTAAAGCACCTTATTTTTTTATTTTAAGGAGGGGAAATTGAGTGAAACAAACAGTTCATTTTTATCGTTATATTTCCATGAGTATTTTAGGCATGCTGGGAGCGGCAGTGACAATTCTTACGGATACATTTTTCGTATCGGATAAATTAGGTGTCAATGGCTTGGCTGCTTTGAATATTACTATATGTATTTTTGGATTGATTAATGGATTAGGTATGTTATTTGGAATTGGAGGTGCAACTTATTATTCTATTTCAAAAGCCAGAGGAGAGAATTTTAAAGCAAATAGAATTTTTACTACGGCATTTTACCTATCTATCGGTATAGGAATTCTATTATGCTTCATTGGTATTTTCTTTTCAAAGACAGTTGTGTTGCTTTTGGGAGCAAAGGGGGAGATACTGCCTATGGCAGATGTTTATATGAAAACTATCTTATGTTTTGCACCTTTTTTTATTCTACGTCATTTATATATAAGTTTTATTCGAAATGATGGTAGTCCCAAATTAGCTATGATTGCTATGCTTATAGGAAGTGCTGCTAATATTATTCTGGATTATTTATTTATGTATCCGTTTCATATGGGAATTTTTGGGGCGGCCTTTGCTACGGCATTGACACCGGTTGTTGGTGTACTAATTTGTGCACTACATTGGTTATACAAGCAAAATCAATTTCATTTTACAAAGAAAATTCTTCCGATTTTTGAAATTAGAAAGTTATGCGGATTTGGTTTGGCATCGTTTATTAATGAATTTTCTTCTGGTATTGTATTGCTGGTTTTTAATCTTCTTATTCTGAAAAGTTCTGGAAATGTTGGGGTTGCAGCGTATGGTATTGTAGCTAATCTGGCACTGATTGTTTTGGCTATTTTTACTGGAGTTTCTCAGGGGGTACAGCCGCTTCTTAGCAGAGCATACGGAGAAGGAGAGACATCTGAGGTAAGATTTATTTATTACAGGGGAATTGTTGTATCTACAATAATAGGTATATTGGTATTTTTAGGTACGTTACGTTTTGCGCCTGAAATGATTCAAATTTTTAATCAAGAACAGAATTGTGCACTGCAAATGATGGCTGAAAGAGGAATAAAAATTTATTTTGTAAGTTTTTTATTTTTGGGATATAATTTTATGACAACGGCTCGGTTCAGCGCAACAGAATATGTATCTTATTCATTGAAATTGTCCTTTTTTCGAGGATGCATTGGTATTATTGCCATTGTAGTTTTGTTTTCTTATCTCTGGGGGATTGATGGGATCTGGGTATCCATACCAACAGTTGAGGTGATCACTTTTATTATGGGTAAATACTTTTCTAAAAAAACAGAGAAAAGATTAATAAAATAGACCCTGAAAACAGATGTAAGTTTATTTTTGCATCTGTTTTCAGGGTTTTATTTAGGTTATTCAATTCCAGAAACAATTTCTCCTGTCCAGTCAATAATTCCACCGAATTCTATGATGTTGGTATAGCCCAATTTACTGAGTTTACCGGCAGCTTGTTTACTTCTGCTTCCACTGCGACAGTAGACGAGAATAAGTTGATTTTTATCAGAAAGTTTTGGAATATCTTCGTTATGAATAGTTTCATTTGGAATGTTGATTGCATGAGGAATATGACCTTCTTCATATTCTTCTGGGGTTCTTACGTCTAAAATAATATAGTCTTGCTTCTCTTTCATTATTTTTGCAGCTTCTTCCATATCAACATGGCGATAACTATTGTTTTCAGTATTGGAATTTTTTGAACCACATCCGGCAAGAAGCAGGAAAGTTGAAATAAAAATAGGAATCATTTTTTTCTTCATTGTATTTTCTCCTAACAAAATTTATGAATTTTATAATGTGTTTTTGTTTTTTGCTTTGCAAATAAGTTGTGTCATGGTACCCATCGGGCAATAAACACACCAACTTCGAGGTTTGAATAAAAGCATGGTAAGGAAACCAAGAATGGTTGATGTTAGCATGATACTATAAAAGCCAAAGGCAAACTGTGCCGTTCCTAAGTGGAATAATGTACCATGATATGCCCAGTTCCATGGAAGTTTAAAGGTCCATAAAAGGGTTACAAACTGTTTTAAATTTTGTGCGCCTGAAAATACTAGATAAGTATTCCAAAGCATTTGAAAGAACATAATAAAAAAGAAAATAAGAAATCCATATCGAAAGGATTTACTTTTCATCCATTTGGGAATGTCCTTTTTTCGGGAAAGACCAAAGCGTCCGCCTAGTAACCCAAAAAGCTGTCCTCTTCCACAATAACGATTGCAATAGCCTTTTGTTCCTTTTACGATGGAAATAATCAAAGGAATAAAGAAACATAGCAGTCCAAGCCATGCAAAAAGAATATTAAAAAATCCTAGTACGAGATAGGTAAGAGATACAATCCAGAGATAATCATACCAACGTTTTTTCATGGCTGTACCTCCTGAATTTCAATTACAGAAGCGGGACATTCTTTTGCACATTTTCCGCACCCGATACATTTTATAACATCAATTTTTGCCATAATTCCTTTCCAGATTTCAATAGCATTTCGGGGACAGACTTTTATACAGCAGCCACAGGCAACGCAATCATCCATATTAACAAAAGCTTTTCGCTTTTTCTTTTCCATAATCAACCTCCTATAATTGATAATTTATATATTTTATTATAACAAGTAGAAGATAAACAGTTCTGTGATTTTATCACAATTGTGAAAAAAATGTGAAATCAGCAGCCAACACTTGACAGTGCTAATTATAAGTGTTATATTACAGATAGAACAAAGGAGAAGAAAAAAGATTCCAATCCATTGATTCTTGTAACCAACACTTTGAATTTTTCGAAGTGCTAAAATAAAATTTGTTGTGATATAAGAAAGGAGATATGACTTATGATGATGCCTAGTATTTTTGGAGAAAATTTATTTGATGATTTTATGGATTTTCCATTTGAGAGAGATTTTTTTAGAAGAAAAAATCCACTTTATGGAAAAAATGAAAAGAACATTATGAAAACAGATGTAAGAGAAACTGAAAACACCTACGAATTAGATATGGATTTACCAGGTTTTAAGAAGGAGGAGGTAACAGTAAAATTAGAAAATGGATATTTAACCATTAACGCTTCCAAGGGTCTTGACAAAGATGAGAAAGATAAACAGGGTAATTATATTCGTCGAGAACGCTATGTAGGTGCAATGAGCAGAAGTTTTTATATTGGAGAAAGTATTCAGCAGGAAGATATTCACGCGAAATTCGAAAATGGAATTTTGCGATTGACAGTACCAAAAGAGGCACCAAAACAGGTGGAAGAAAATAAATATATAGCCATCGAGGGATAAAATAGAATATTCATAAAAGAATAGAGAGAATTTCCGGTAGTATAAAGATGAGTACTACCGGAAATTTTTTATTGTGCTTCAATTTTTTTCATCGTTCTATAATAAGAATAAATCAGAGGTACACAGGCGCCAATCCATGCAAGGGGGTTGGATGCACAAGCACCAGCAAAACCAAAAGTTCCAGTCAGAATCAGGGCTCCAATAGCTCGCATGATTAGTTCCATTACACCGGCAACTGTGGGTATGAAACTTTTTCCTAGACCTTGAAGTGTAAAACGATAAATAAATAATAATGCCAGAGTAAAATAAAAACATCCATTGATTACCAGATAGGTGTGGGAAAGAGAAAGAACTTCGGTTTCCTGTGGGCCTACAAAGATGCTGGTAAGTTGACTTCCGGCAATGATGTTGACTACACCGGCAAGAATACTGAAACTGCCGGACATTAAAATACATTGAAATACACCTTTTCGAATACGAGAGATTTTTCCAGCTCCATAATTTTGTGCGGCATAAGTTGCCATAGCTGTTCCAAATGAGCCAAGAGGCATAGTTCCAATACTTTCAATTTTTTGTGAAGCAGTATAAGCTGCTACAGAAGCAGAACCTAAGCCGTTTAATGCAAATTGAAGCATGAGAGAACCAATGGCAATAATTGACATTTGGAAAGCCATTGGAAGGGCAAGGCTTAAATGAGAGGTAATAACCTCGGGATGCATTTGAAAATCAGATTTTTTCAACCAGAGAATAGGAACTTTTCTTATAATAAAGAAAATACATAAAATACCAGATAAAAGCTGAGAAAGTATGGTGGCAATACCAGCACCGGCAACCCCTAGATGGAAGTACAGGATGAATATTAAATCAAGTACAATATTTACACAGCAGGCAAAAATCAAAAAATATAGAGGAGTTTTACTGTCTCCCAACGCTCGAATGGTATTAGATAAAAGATTGAATAAGACGGTTGCAGGAATGCCTAATAAGATGATTATTAAGTATTTCCATGCATCATCAATAATTTCCGCCGGTGTCTGTAGGAGTTCCAATAAAGAACGTGTCAATAGTACGGATAAAGCAGTTGTGATAATCGCTACAACACAGCTTATAAGAATACTGGCTGCAAAACTTTTTCGTACAGCTTCTTCATTGTGTGCTCCGAATTTTTGGGAGGTAATAATGGAAAGACCAGCAGTGAGGCCTTGAACAAATCCTAAAATTAAAAAAGTAATACTTCCAGTACAGCCTACAGCTGCCAGTGCATTTACACCAAGTGTACGTCCAACAATTAAAGTGTCTGCCATACTGTAAAATTGTTGAAAGATATTTCCGATAATAAGCGGGAGAGAAAAAAATAAAATTAATTTGGCGGGATTTCCCTCTGTAAGTGTTTTTGTCATGAGTTTATACTTCCTTTCCGTCAAAATTTATTAAAGTTATCGGAGACAAATTCTATTATAAAAAAATTTTTGAAAAGTAGAATGTAATTTCTTGTGCAATGGATGTAATATATTGTATAGTTACAAGGAGATAGAAAAGGTGAGGCAGGGTATGTGTAAAGAAATGTATGACATTACAGATGGAGACTTAAATCCAGAATTTCTGTTTACCTGTGTTTCGAGAAGAACAGAGGAGGAACAGAATTATCATGCTCATGATTTTATTGAATTGGCAATTATCATGGGTGGAAAAGGAAGTTTTTATATTGATGGAGAGGATTATGAAGTAGAAGAAGGTGACTTGATTTTACTTAATCCGGGAACTTATCATAGAAGTAAAGCAGGGTACACCAAAGAGGGATTGAAAGAATGTTATATTGGATTCTCAAAGGTTTCTTTTAAAGGGTGCGAAAATGGATATTTTCCTTTATTTAAAGAAAATCAAAAGATTATGAAAATGGAAGGAAAAGTAAAGAAGAGTGTTTTTCAGATTTGTGCAGATATGAATAAAGAAGCAAGAGAGCGTGATGCAGGACGATATTTTATGCTGAAGGCATATTTAATCCAGATTTTATGTTTAATTATCAGGCAGCAACAAGAGAATAAGCAAGAATATGAAGGAAAAGGATATATTTTTCAATCTACAGGAAAAAAGTATGTTGTAAAGCAGATTATGAAATATATGGAAGAAAATTATAGAGAAAAAATATCTTTAGAGCAAATTGCAGCAAATATGTATTTAAGTTCTTTTTATATTGCTAAAATTTTTAAAAGTGAAACGGGAGATACACCAATCAATTATCTTATTGGTCTTCGTATGGAAAAAGCAAAGGAAATTTTGGAAGAATATCCAGAAGAGCCAATAAAAGAAGTGGCAGCAGCAGTGGGATATTCAGATGCTTATCACTTTAGTAAGCTGTTTAAAAAGCATTATGGGATTTCTCCCCTATATTATAAGAAAGAGAGTTTTTCTTGACAGGATTATACAAGTAGCATATAATCCCTATTAAATTAGTCGGATATAAAAGGAGAAGGATGATTATGGGTGAAAAAATATATAAAAATGTACAGGAACTTATTGGTAAAACACCGCTTATGGAAGTTGAAAATTTAGAAAAAATACTGGATTTAAAAGCCAGAATTCTTGTGAAATTAGAATATTTAAATCCAGCAGGAAGTGTGAAAGACAGAATTGCTAAAAATATGATTTGTACCGCTGAGCAGGAGGGAAGATTAAAACCGGGAGCAACGATTATTGAGCCAACATCGGGAAATACAGGGATTGGATTAGCTTCCATTGCTGCATCGAAAGGATATAAACTGATTTTGACCATGCCAGAGACTATGAGTGTGGAGCGAAGAAATATTTTGAAAGCCTATGGAGCTGAGATTGTTCTTACAGAAGGTTCTAAAGGAATGACTGGTGCTATTGAAAAGGCCAAGGAGTTGGCAGAGGAAATTCCAGGAAGCTTTTTGGCAGGACAGTTTGATAATCCTTCTAATCCAGCAGCACATATTGCTACTACAGGACCGGAAATTTGGGAAGATACAGATGGGAAGGTGGATATTTTTGTTGCAGGTGTGGGAACAGGAGGAACTATTACAGGTGTAGGTACATATTTAAAAGATAAGAATCCTGCTGTAAAGATTATTGCAGTTGAGCCATGGGATTCTCCTGTACTTTCAAAAGGGACTGCAGGTCCTCATAAAATTCAGGGAATTGGTGCAGGATTTGTACCTGCTGTTTTAAACACACAAATTTATGATGAAATTATGCCTATTAAAGCAGAAAATTCTTTTGAAACAGCAAAATTATTTGCGCATAAAGAGGGAATTTTAGTAGGAATATCTGCTGGTGCAGCTTTATATGCAGGAATCCAGCAGGCACAGCGCCAGGAAAATAAGGGGAAAACCATTGTAGTGTTACTTCCTGATAGTGCAGATCGTTATTACTCTACAGCACTATTTGAGAACTAATTGTTTGTTGTTACGAGAAAAATTTATGGTTTAAGTGTCTGCTTTGTGTTACACTTCAAATATAAGATAAAGACAGGAGAATATAAAATGGATATTATTGAATTTCAAAATAAATTAAAGGAAGTACAGACACTTGCTTTGAATAATGGTAAAAAAGTAAAGGCATCTTTAGTAGAAAAATTTTTCGAAGGAGATGACATTACACAAGATAAGTTGCAGAAAGTTTATGATTTTCTGGAAATACAGGGGATTTACGTTGAAGGAGCAAAGAAATCAGAGGAAAATTCAGTGTCAGAAGAACCTGTTGCAGAGCCAGTAGAAGAAATTGTTCCTCTTACTCAGGAAGAAGCAGAATATTTGGAAGAATATCTTTTAGGATTTGAGTCTGAGAAAGAACTGGTAAAAGAGGAATTGCTTAATGAATTTTTATCAGGAAGTCAGGAATGCATGGAAAAATTAATTTGTGCATATCAAGATGAGATTGTAAAAGCTGCAAAGAAAATGAATTGTGAAGATATATTTTTTGGAGATTTAATTCAGGAAGGGAATATGGGGCTTTTAACAGCTTTAAATCGTCTTTCAGAACAGGACAATCCCGACAAATGGATTATAAAGGAGATTGAAAGTACTATAAAACTGTTTATTGAGGAACAGACACAGCAGAAAAAAGAAGACCATATTTTAGTTGAAAAGGTCAGAGATTTAGAAAAAAAGGTAAAAGAGCTGACGGAAGATGAAGATGTGAAATATAGTGTGGAAGAATTGGCAACCTTTCTTGATATGGATGTGGAGGAAATGGAGTCTGTACTTAGATTAACAGGGGATGATAAATAGAGTTTTATTTTTTTTTAATAGAATTACTATCTTTTCTTCATTGCATAATAATATGCCAAGCTGTATAGTCTATATAATAGGGAAAAACCCAAAGCATTGGAGACAATGTAAAAATGGAGGATAAAGAAATGGATATTGAAGAAAAGAAAAAACCACAGCCTCCTAAGAAACCGGTGTTATTTTATTATGGAATGATACTTTTGGTCTTAGTGTTGCTGAATGTTTTTGTGGTTCCTTATATTGCAGAAAGAAGCATTAAGGAAGCAGACTATAATGAATTTTTAGATGACTTGGAATCCGGAAAGATTTCAGAAGTTACTTTGGAGCCAGATGTTATTTATTATGTAGAAAAAGGAAAAGGTAATAAAGAGCAAGTATATAAAACAGGCCGTATTTCTGACTTACAGGAAGTGGACAGGCTTCATAAAGCGAATGTTGTTTTTTCAGAGGAAATTCCTACGAAAATGAATCCGCTGGTAAGTGTTTTACTAACATGGGTACTTCCTTTTGTGCTTATGTGGTTTGTAGGCAGCTGGCTGATGCGAAAAATGATGAAAAATATGGGTGGCGGACCTGGGGCAATGACTTTTGGAAAGAGCAATGCCAAGATTTATGTTAATTCATCTACAGGGATTAAATTCTCAGATGTAGCAGGAGAAGATGAAGCAAAGGAATTGCTTTTAGAGATTGTTGATTATCTGCATAATCCTGAGAAATATAAGGAAATCGGGGCTTCTATGCCTAAGGGAGCTCTTTTGGTAGGACCGCCGGGTACTGGTAAAACGCTTTTAGCGAAAGCTGTAGCAGGAGAGGCAAGTGTTCCTTTTTTCTCAATTTCAGGTTCTGAATTTGTAGAAATGTTTGTAGGTATGGGTGCAGCCAAAGTTAGAGATTTATTTAAACAGGCAAATGAAAAAGCACCATGTATTGTTTTTATTGACGAAATTGATACAATTGGAAAGAAACGTGATGGAAGTGCAATGGGTGGAAACGATGAACGTGAACAGACTTTAAATCAGCTTCTTACTGAGATGGATGGATTTGATGGTTCTAAAGGTGTTGTTATTCTGGCTGCAACAAACAGACCAGATTCTCTTGATGCAGCGCTTCTTCGTCCAGGGCGTTTTGACAGAAGAATTCCAGTGGAATTACCAGATTTAAAAGGTCGTGAAGAAATCTTAAAGGTTCATGCCAGAAAGATTAAAATTGCAGATAATGTAAATTTTCATGAAATCGCAAAAGCAGCATCGGGGGCATCCGGTGCAGAATTGGCAAATATTGTAAATGAAGCAGCTCTTAGAGCGGTGCGTGACAGAAGAAAATTTGCTACACAGGCAGATATGGAAGAAAGTATAGAGGTAGTTATTGCCGGTTATCAGAAGAAAAGTCGAGTTCTGTCTGAAAAGGAAAAACTTATTGTATCGTATCATGAAATCGGCCATGCTCTTGTGGCAGCACTTCAGACGAATTCTGCACCTGTGCATAAAATTACCATTATTCCAAGAACGTCTGGTGCATTGGGTTATACCATGCAGGTAGATGAAGGTGAGCATTTTCTTATGTCAAAGGAAGAATTGGAAAATAAAATTGCGACTTTTACAGGAGGAAGAGCAGCAGAAGAGTTGATTTTTCATTCTGTAACTACAGGAGCATCTAATGATATTGAACAAGCAACAAAAATTGCCAGAGGAATGATAAGTCGTTTTGGTATGAGTGAAGAGTTTGATATGGTTGCCATGGAAAGTATGTCCAATCAGTACTTAGGAGGCGATAGTTCTCTTTCTTGTTCTTTTGAAACACAGACTTTGATTGATAAAAAAGTTGTGGAGTTAGTGAAAAAACAACATGATAAGGCGTATAAAATTCTGGAGGATAATATTGCAAAACTCCATGAATTGGCAAAACATTTATATGAAAATGAAACGATTACAGGCGAAGAATTTATGCGAATTTTAAATACAAAGCCACGGATTGCTATGAATGAGGATGTAGAGAAATAAGAAAATATTAGGAGGAAGCTAATGATTTACACAATTAAAAACAGCAAAATAGAAGTTTCCGTAGAGGATTTAGGTGCACAGATGCGCTCTATAAAGGATGCTACAGGAAAGGAATATCTGTGGCAGGGAGATGAGAAATATTGGACAGATTGTGCCCCAAACTTGTTTCCTTATATCGCCCGTTTGACACAAGGAGAATATACTTTAAAGGGTAAAACCTACAAGATGGATATTCACGGATTTTTGAAGGATTCTGTGTTAAAGTTAAAAGAAAAAACGCAAACTAAAATGGTATTTTCCTTAAAAGACAGTGAAAAAACATATAAACAGTATCCATATCATTTTGAATTGAAAATTAAATATGAGCTTTTTGAAAACGAAGTAAAAGTATCGTATAGCGTGGTTAATAAAGATCATAAAATGATGTATTTTGGAATTGGAGGACATCCTGGTTTTCAAGTTCCGATAGAAAAAGAATTGTCTTTTGATGACTATTTTATTGAGTTTTCTAAAGTGGGAAATGTAAAGAGAGTAGGAATGTCAGAGGATTGTTTCGTTACTGGAAAAGATGAAGATTTTCCATTAGATGAAAATCGAAGATTACATTTACATCATAATATCTTTGATGATGATGCGATTATTTTAAGAGATGTTCCTTCCAAAATGGTACTGGCATCAGAGAAAGGAAGTAGCAGAATTGAGGTGGAAACCAATCAGTTAGACTATCTTGGGATTTGGCATATGCCGCGTACTGATGCTCCTTATGTATGTATTGAACCATGGAGTTCTCTTCCATCACGTAAAGATATTGTGGAAGATTTAGAAGAACAGGATAATTTGGTGAGCTTAAAGCCACAAGGATATTATACAGGATTTTTCAAAATAAAAATTGTTAAATAATGAAACTGCTGCATGAAAAGATTGTCTCATGCAGCAGTTTTTCTATCCCCCAGGGAGGCTTGTGCAACTAATAGGATATGATAAAATAAAAGCAAACTTTGCAAAAATAGGAGGATAAGGAAATGAAAAAGAGAACGCGGTTTTTAGCATTGATGCTGGCAACTTGTATGACAGTAGGAATGGCTGCGTGTGGTAGCAGTGAGGTAAAAGAAGAAACTCAAAATACAGAAGAAAAAGATGAAACAAGAACAATCGTGGATGGTATGGACAGGGAGGTAGAAATTCCTGAAGAAGTTGACAGCATTGTATGTTTGAATGTTACAAGTCTTCGTTATACCTGTTATATGCAGGCACAAGATTTAGTTGTAGGGGTTGAAGATTATGAGCAAAAACAAAGTATTTCCAGACCATATAACTACGTGAATTTTGATAAATTTAAAGATTTGCCTGTAGTAGGAAATAACGGGGAACATTATATAGAAGAAATTATCACAGCAGATCCTGATGTTATTATGATGTCTGCAATAGGAAATTGTGATGCAGATGATGTACAGGAAAAGACGGGAATTCCAGTTGTCGTTGTTCCTGGAAGTGATCAGATGATGGATGAAAATGTATATAAAACTTTTCAAATTATGGGAGAAGTTTATCATAAAGAAGATAGAGCGGAGGAACTTATTTCATATTTAGAAAATATAAAAAAGGATTTGGATAGTCGAACAAAGAATATCCCAGATGAAGAAAAGGAAACTGTTTATGTAGGTGGTGTAAGCTTTAAAGGACAGCATGGATTTGAAGGAACAGAAGCAAATTATGCCCCATTTTCTGCAATTTATGCTAAAAATCTGGCAAACGAGACAGATCAGACAGGAGCTTTTAATGTTGATTTAGAACAAGTTCTGGCTTGGAATCCAGATGTGATTTTTATTGATTTTAATGGTATGGAATTAATTAAACAACATTATGCAGAAAATCCAGATTATTATAAGCAATTAAAAGCAGTACAGGAAGGAAAAGTATATTCTCAGATTTCTTTCCGTTCCAGTGCATCAAACTTGGATACAGCGTTGACGGATACATATTATGCAGGTTCTGTTTTATATCCTGAAAAATTTGCGGATATTGATCCGGAAGAGAAAGCAAACGAAATTTTTGAAAAGTTGTTAGGACAGAAATTTTATGATGTATTAAAGGAGAATGGTTATGAGTTCAGACAGGTCCAGATTGGAGAATAATGGCAGAGATAGTGCATATCGAAAAAACCAACGAAAGAGTGTCTGTTTTTTAATAATTCTGGCAGCGATATTGGTTTTTACAATTTTATTTTCCATGTGGGCTGGTTCTTATGATACCCCTTTAAAAGAATTAATTATGGGAATTTTTGGACAGGCATCAGATAATAAGATTAACGTAGTAGTAAGAAATGTAAGATTACCACGAATTTGTACAGCAGTAATTGCAGGAGCTGGCTTAGGTGTAACAGGCTGTATTTTACAGGCAATTTTAAATAACCCCCTTGCTTCATCTAGTACCCTTGGAGTTTCGCAAGGTGCTGGATTTGGGGCAGCTTTGGCAATTATTGTTTTGGGTGCAGGAAGTACTGCGAATGGAAGTTTGATTATTCCTCTTTGTGCTTTTGTGGGAAGTATGGCAGTTGCTATTGTTATTTTTGGATTGTCTCGCTTTTGTCAGATTTCAGCGGAATCTGTGGTTTTGGCCGGTGTGGCAATTAGTTCTATGTTTACTGGGGCAACGACTCTTCTTCAATATTTTGCAGATGAAGTAGAGTTAAATGCTTTGGTGTTCTGGACTTTTGGAGATTTGGGAAGTACAGATTGGAGAGAAATAAGCTTTATGGCCATAGTCGTTTTTCTTACAGGAATATATTTTATTCTTCACCGATGGGATTTTAATGCATTGTTAAGTGGAAATGAAACAGCGACAAGTCTGGGAATTCATGTAAGGAGATTGATTCTTATTAATATGGTTCTATGTTGTTTTGCGGCATCTACAATTGTTTCTTATATTGGCTTAATTAATTTTATTGGTCTTGTTGCTCCTCACATTGTGAGAATGGTAGTAGGAAATAATCATGTATACCTTATACCAGGTTCTATGCTGGCAGGCGCCGTTTTGCTGCTTTTGGGAGATTTAGCAGCCCGAACTTTAATTAGTCCTATTATTCTGCCTATTGGAGCGATTACCTCATTCCTTGGGGCACCATTGTTCTTATATTTGTTGTTTAAAGGAGGCAGTCGTTCATGTTAAAGGTGGAAAATCTTCAATATGGTTATCCGGGAGGACCGGAAGTTTTAAAGGATATTAGTTTTACCTTGGGTGAAGGACAATTTATGGCAATTTTAGGTAATAATGGAGCAGGAAAGAGTACCATGCTTAAGTGTTTTAATCAAATTTTAACACCTAAAGCCGGGAGTATTTTTCTAAATAAAGAGGAAATTTTAAAACTTTCTGCAAAAGAGATTGCAAAAAGGATTGCCTTTGTAGCTCAAAGTGTTCCCAATGTGAAGATGACGGTTCACGACATGGTAATGCTTGGAAGAAAGCCTTATATGAAGTGGGGAATTACAGAAAAAGATCATGAAATGGTTCATGAAGCAATGGATAAGCTACAGGTGTCGGATATGAGAGGGCGTTTTTTAAATCAGTTAAGTGGCGGAGAGCGCCAGAAAGTAATGTTGGCAAGAGCTTTAGCCCAGGAACCTAAGTTGCTTCTTTTAGATGAACCTACCAGTAGTCTTGATCTTCAAAATCAATATCAAGTATTGCAGATTGTACAGGATATTTGTCGTGATACAAAAATTTCTGCAATTGTTGTTATTCATGATTTGAATTTAGCTCTTCGATTTTGTGATCAATTTCTTCTTATGAAAGATGGACAGGTTTATGCCAGTGGAGATGCAGAAATTCTTACTCCAAAAGCAATTTGGGATGTTTATCATATTCGAGGTGAAGTAGTATCTGTGTGTGGACAAAAAATGGTATTAGTAAATTCATAGGTAATGGATGCATAGAGAAAAGGGTGATAAGATGGATTTAAAGCAATTGAAAAGAGAATGGAGTCGGAAAAATGGTGATCAGGGAGAAATTCAGGCAAAACTTTGGGATAAAAAGGCAGGAGAATATAAAGAAAGACCAATTCCTACTCCAGAGGAAAATCCTTTTTTAAAGCAAGTTTATGAAGAAATAGAAATAAATGAAAATACTCGTATTTTGGATATAGGATGTGGAGCAGGACGGTTTAGTTTAGCATTTGCAAAAGCTGGTGCGCAGGTAACAGGAACAGACGTGTCGTCAGAGATGATTGCAGCAGCAAAAGAACTGGCAAAACGGGAAGGTTTAAAAAATGTTTCTTTTTTCCATGAAGACTGGAGTATTTTAGATATTGAGAAGATGGGATTTTTAAGAAATTTTGATATAGTATTTGCCCATATGACTCCGGCTATTGCAGATTATGAAACATTAGAAAAAATGTGTGACTGTTCTAGGAATAAATGTTTTTTGGTGAAACCTTCCAGACGAAAAGATCAGATATTGGATGGTGCATTTCAGGCAGCAGGAATAGAAGGTAATAAAGGGGAAATGGATTCATCTGTAGCTATGATTTTTTCTTATTTATGGTTAAAAGGATATTTACCACATATTTCTTATCGTGATGAAGTGTGGGAAATGAGCCAAAGTTTGGAAGAAATGCTGGCATGGTGCATTGGTCGGGCAAATTTGCAAGGAGAAGTTACATGGGAACAAAGGGGAAAGATGCAGGCGTATCTTTCTGATATTAGTAAAAGTGGAAGAATTACAGAAAGGACAGACACCACGATTGTGACAATGAGCTGGTGTGTATAAAGGTGAGAAAAATGAGAAAAGAATTATGGGAAAAATGTGTTGCTTTTCATGGACATGAGTGTGGTGGACTTACCATAGGTTTTCAGGCAGCGTTATATGCAATTGAATTATTGGGATTAGAGGCAGATGAAAAAGGATGCCTTTCCACAGATGAAGAACTTGTTTGTATTGCAGAAAATGATGCATGTGGGATTGATGCCATTCAGGTTGTTTTAGGATGTAGTGTAGGAAAAGGGAATCTTTTGTTTCATATAAGAGGGAAACAGGCATTTTCGTTTTATAATAGAAAGAATGGGAAGTCTGTTCGTCTGGTGTTAAAGGCTACGCCAAAAGGAATGAGTAGAGAAGAATCCTTTGCCTATCTTCAAAATCAGGAACCAGCAGAGTTATTTGAGGTAAAGGAAACAATTATGGAAGTTCCAGAAGCTGCAAAAATTTTCAAATCAGAACCATGCAGTAAGTGTGGAGAAATTACAGCAGAACCTATGCTTCGTTTACAGGATGGAAAATTGTTCTGTCTGGATTGTTATGAGAAATATAATCGCTTTGATGTATAGGAGACAAGAAAAGCATTGACATCTTTTTTGAATTGTATTAGAATGAAAAAACAGGAAAGTTAAATAATGCTAACTAAAATAAGATAAATATGTTTTGATTTACAAGGAGAGAAGGGGAGATATGGATTTATTAAGTGCCAATCTAGGTGAAGAGTATATTGTTAAAGATATTGTTACAGATGATGAAGAATTAAATGCATTTCTTTTTTCACTGGGTTGTTACAAAGGGGAACCTATTACCGTTGTTTCACGTTTAAAGGGTGGTTGCGTAGTTTCTATAAAAGATGCTAGGTATAATATTGATAATGATTTAGCGAAAGCTATTTCAATATAAAAATAGTGATTTCGGTCACTTTTTTTTAGAAAGACTAGTTAGTTATTTCTAATTTATAACAATTTAGGAGGAGTTAGATTATGAGAATTGCATTGGCAGGAAATCCCAATAGTGGAAAGACGACAATGTACAATGCGCTGACAGGTAGAAATGAACGTGTCGGAAATTGGGCTGGCGTTACAGTAGAAAGAAAAGAAAGTTCAATTAAAAAAAGTTATTTTAATGGAACAGAAGAGTTAATTGCGGTGGATTTACCAGGAGCATATTCCATGTCTCCGTTTACATCTGAAGAAAGTATTACAAGTAGTTATGTAAAAAATGAAAATCCGGATGCAATTATTAATATTGTAGATGCAACAAATTTAAGCCGAAGTTTATTTTTTACCACACAGTTGTTGGAGTTAGGAATTCCTGTTGTTGTTGCTCTGAATAAGAGTGATATCAATGAGAAAAAGAAGACAGAAATTAATGTGAAGCTTTTAGCGGAAAAATTAGGTTGTCCAGTTATACAGACAGTTTCTGTTTCTTCTAATAACAGTGGATTAGAAGAAGTGGTAAAAACAGCAGTATCTTTAAAGGGCTGTGGACAGAAAGCCCCTTATGTACAGGGGGATATTAATCTTCGTGATAAAGCGGAAGTAGAAGAAGCTGATAGAAAGCGTTTTGATTTTGTAAATAAAATTGTAGGTACAGTTGAGAAACGTAAAGTATTTACAAAAGATAAAAATAAGCAGGATAAGATTGATGCAATTCTGACAAATAAAATCATTGGTATTCCAATTTTTGCTGTTATTATGTTTTTAGTATTTTACATATCTCAGTCAACAGTTGGAACTTGGATTGCTGACTGGTTAGTAGGCTGGATTGAAACATTCCAAGGTTGGGTAGCTGGTTTAGTAGAAGGCGCCAATCCATTCCTTCAGGCATTACTGGTTGATGGTATCATCGGCGGTGTAGGTGCGGTTGTAGGATTCTTACCATTGGTAATGGTAATGTATTTCTTAATTGCTTTATTGGAAGATTGTGGTTATATGGCAAGAGCAACCGTTGTATTAGACCCAATTTTTAAAAGAGTTGGACTTTCAGGAAAATCCGTTATTCCTATGGTAATTGGTACTGGTTGTGCAATTCCTGGAATTATGGCATGCCGTACAATTCGTAATGAAAGAGAACGTAGAGCTACTGCAATGTTAACACCATTTATGCCTTGTGGGGCAAAACTTCCAGTTATCGCATTATTTGCCGGTGCATTCTTTGCAGATGCTCCATGGGTAGGTCCTTTGATGTACTTTGTGGGAATTACACTTATTTTCTTCGGTGCATTATTGGTAAAAAGATTAACAGGATTTAAATTTAGAAAATCATTTTTCATTATTGAGCTTCCGGAATATAAAGTGCCAAGCTTAAAAAGAGCAGTTTTATCTATGCTTTCTCGTGGTAAAGCTTATATCGTTAAAGCTGGAACAATTATTTTAGTCTGCAACGCAGTTGTTCAGATTATGCAGACATTTAACTGGCATTTACAAGTTGTAGAAGAAGGAATGGAAAATACTTCAATCTTAGCTTCTATTGCATCTCCATTTGCGATTTTGTTAATTCCACTGGGATTTGGAGTATGGCAGTTGGCAGCAGCAGCAGTAACAGGATTTATTGCAAAAGAAAACGTTGTAGGTACATTAGCAGTTGTTTATGGATTAACAAACTTCATTGATACAGAAGAACTTTCTTTAGTAGGTGGTGGTAATGAAGTAGCAACAATTATGGGACTTACAAAGGTAGCAGCACTTGCATACTTAATGTTCAATTTGTATACTCCTCCATGTTTCGCGGCAATTGGTGCCATGAACTCTGAAATGCAGAGCAAAAAATGGTTGTGGGGTGGAATCGCTCTTCAATTGGGAACAGGATATGTAATTGCGTTCCTTGTATATCAAATTGGTACTTTGATTACAACAGGTGCACTTGGTACAGGATTTGTTCCAGGACTGATTGCAGTTTGTGTTATTGTGTTGATTGTTGTTGCGTTGATTCGCAATACAGATAAAAAATTCAGTTCACAATATCAGTTGGATTAGTTTTTTATTTAATGGAAGGATATTGCTATGGCAAATTTTATTATTGTAGGAACTTTAATTATTATAATAGGTGCAGCCATTGTCTATATTGTAAAATCAAAGAAAAGTGGCAAGAAATGTATCGGCTGCCCGTCAGGTTGTAGTTGTTCTAGTAATAAAAAAGAACATTCAGAGTGTAGCTGTGGATGCAATTCTGACACAGATAAGTAAAATCGTTTTGTTTAATGAGTAAAACATAAAAATCTGCATTTTCAATAGGAAAGATGCAGATTTTTATGTTTAAAGTAAAAGATAAAAATTACTGGTTAGATGATAGGGATAGAGATTCGTTATGAAAATATTAACTGAGGAAATTTATTGCGTAAGTGGTAAACCGACACAGAGAACGAAAGATTATATATTGAAAAAATTGAAAGAATATGGGAAGCGAATTACCAGGCAGCGAGTTGTTCTTTTGGATATTATTTTAGAAGGACGCTGTTCCTGCTGTAAAGAAGTTTACTATGAAGCGATAAAAACAGATTCAAGTATTGGAATTGCTACGGTGTATCGTATGCTGAATCTGATGGAAGAAATAGGAGTAATACAAAGAACGAATAGCTATAAAATAGAATATCATGAAGATGTTAAAAATAAGATTCATTGCAGAGTAAAATTGGATGATGGTACTTCTTGTACGCTCTCTAATCAATCTTTGAATAGAGTTTTAAATACTGGTTTGAAATTATGCGGATATATAAAAAACCAAAAAGTAGAGGAAGTTAGAATTTATTATGGAGATGATGAAAAAAAGGATTCCCATTGGAAATGTGTATGAGAATGATTTAGAAAATACTAAATGATAAAATTTATCATTTTTGAAAAAATATATAGAAAAAAAAGAAAAGTTGGTGTATAGTGTATTAAATGCAGGTTGAAAATAATGCTGGGAGGAGGCGTGTTTTATGAAGAAGCACAAATTATGGGCATGGGCAATGTTCATCTGTCTGGCTATGACAATCTATACTGGTTATGAACATAAGTAGGAGGAATTAGTATGTTAAAATGTTTTGAGTGTATTGATGCAAAGAAAACAGGAATTTTTGCGGCAGGTGTTTTATTTGGAACTGCAGGAATTAAGATTTTAACAAGCAAAGATGCAAAGAAATTTTATACAAAATGCACAGCAGCAGTACTTAGAGCGAAAGAATGTGTAATGGATACAGTTGCTGATATTCAGGAAAATGCAGAAGATATTTACGCAGAGGCACAGCAGATAAATGAAGACAGAAGCAAAGAAGATTGTGTATGTGGAGAAGATTTTTCTGAAGAAGAAACATTTGAAGAAGTAGAAGAATAAATGGAAAATAAAAACACCTGTAGGTAACTGCAGGTGTTTTTATAACACCCGTAAAAGAATGAGGTAGTAATATGAAATATATAATTAAACACGAAATTCGTGGTAGAATGCGAATTCGTGTTGTTCAAAATAAAATGTCCTACAAACAGGCTGATATATTGCAGTATTATTTAAGCACACAGTCATTTGTTACTTCCGTAAAAGTGCAGGAAAGAGTACAAGATGTTGTGATTTGTTATGAAGGAGAAAGAGAAAGAGTACTGGATCTTTTAAATACTTTCCACTATGGTAAAATTGAAGTTCCAACTGCATATTTACAAAATTCCAGCAGAGAAATGAATAGTGTCTATTGGGATAAATTGGTTACACATGTAGTTGTAAGAGGGATTCAAGTTACCTTTTTCCCAACGCCTCTACGAAATGTGATAACAGCCACGAAATCTATTAAATATTTATGGCATGGTATTCGTACACTTGCAAAAGGTAAATTAGAAGTTCCAGTATTAGATGCAGCGGCTATTGGTATGTCTGTATTAAGATCAGACTTTAAAACAGCTGGGTCTGTTATGTTTCTGTTAGGTGTGGGAGAAATTCTTGAGGAATGGACACATAAGAAAACAGTTAGTGATTTAGCCAGAAGTATGTCTTTGAATATAAATAAAGTATGGCTTTGCAATGGAGATCAGGAGATATTGGTTCAAGCTTCAGAGATTCAGGCAGGAGATATGGTAAAGGTACACATGGGAAATGTTGTACCTTATGACGGAATTGTTGTATGTGGAGAAGCTATGGTAAATCAAGCTTCACTTACAGGAGAAGCGATTGCAGTAGAGAAATCAGAAGGTGCATCTGTTTATGCAGGAACAGTTATCGAAGAAGGAGAACTTACTATTCGAGTAAAAGAAAGTTGTGGGGATAGTAAATTTGAAAAAATTGTCACCATGATTGAGGAAACGCAGAAGTTAAAATCCTCCTTGGAAGGAAAAGCAGAACATATGGCAGATAAGCTGGTTCCATATACCCTTGCAGGAACTGCACTTTCTTGGCTGATTACTCGCAATGTGACAAAAGCTTTATCTGTATTAATGGTTGATTTTTCTTGTGCCTTGAAATTGGCAATGCCAATTTCTGTATTATCTGCAATACGAGAAGCCAGAAACTATCATATTACGGTAAAAGGTGGAAAATATTTAGAAGCAATGGCAGAGGCAGATACAATTGTATTTGATAAAACCGGTACTTTAACAAAGGCAGAACCTACAGTGGTAAAGGTAATACCTTTTGTAGATGAAGAGCCAGATGAGTTATTGCGATTTGCTGCATGTTTAGAGGAACATTTTCCTCATTCTATGGCAAAAGCTGTTGTAGAAGCGGCTAAAAAACAAAATTTGGAACATGAAGAATTACATACAAAAGTAGAGTATTTGGTAGCACATGGAATATCTTCTACATTAAATGGAAAAAAAGTAGTTATCGGAAGTTATCATTTTGTTTTTGAAGATGAGAAATGTACTATCAGAGAAGAGTATCAAGAGCAATTTGAGAAGTTAGATGAACAATATTCTCATTTGTATATGGCTATTGATGGAAAGTTAGCAGCGGTTATTTGTATACAGGATCCTTTGCGAGAGGAAGCGCAAGATGTAATACAGGCATTGAAACGAATGGGAATTAAAAAAATTGTTATGATGACCGGTGACAGTGAAAAAACAGCCAGAGCAATTGCAAAGAAAGTTGGAGTAGATGAATATTATTCAGAGGTACTTCCTGAGGACAAGGCTGAGTTTGTAAAAAGAGAAAGAGAACAGGGTAGAAAAGTTGCCATGATTGGAGATGGCATTAATGATTCTCCAGCATTATCTTCTTCCGATATTGGAATTGCTATTAGCGATGGTGCAGAAATTGCAAGAGAGATTTCTGATGTAACCATTGATGGAGATAGTCTTTATAGCATTGTAACTTTGAAGGAAATCAGTAATAAACTGATGGATAAGATTCATAGTAATTATAGAAAAATTATAGGATTTAATGGTGCATTGATTTTCTTGGGAGTTGGGGGAATGATACAGCCAACCACATCTGCTTTATTGCATAATGTATCAACTTTAGCTATTAGTTTAAAAAGTATGGATAATTTGTTATAGAGATTAATAAAAGCGTAAAAATACCGCTCCTATCCGTGACTCAGCCATTGTGCCGGATAGGGCGGAGTTATACCTACAAGTGCAGTTTTTATTGTAGCAATACGTTATAGAAATATTAAATTCTAAATTGTTTAAAAATCCCCTTTATGGACTCATAGAGGGGTATTTTTATTTCCTCTAAAGAAACAGGTTGATTAAAAAGAATCGTATTATAGCTGGTGCCACTTACCAATTCTAAAATCATGTACATCATAATTTCTGGTGTTCGATAAGTGTATGTGGATTTTTCTAAGAGATTTTCGTAAATAGTGTAAATTGGCGGAATATCTTTGCCAGGTGTAAAAAAGAGAGAATTTTTAAAAAATCCCCAACTTAAATGCTTCGATAATAATTTAACGAGACTATGATTTTTTGATAGCTGATTTAAAATATTATCAATAATAAATAGTACCTGTTCTTCAAAGTCTGTAATATTTTCATATTTCAGAAGATCATTATAGGCAAGCTGAAATACCTGGCTTGCTTTATGGCTAATTAGATGATTGCGAATATCATATTTGTCCTTAAAATAAAGATAGAAGGTACCCTTGGCTACACCAGCCTGATTTACAATATCAGAAATAGAAGTTTTGTTAAAACCATTATTAATAAATAAAGAGAAAGCGGACTCTAAAAGAGAGTCCCTTTTTTGTTTTTTATTGTTGTCAATCTTACTCATTTTTCAATCCTCTTTTATAAAAAACTTAAAGTTCTTGCTCAATTATAGAAATGAAATACTATAAAAGTCAAATAAAAAAAACGTAGGAATAAAAATTCTACATTTTTCATAAAAAGTAAAATGACTTTTAGTCATAAATAGTATAAAAGACATATTGACTATTAGTCAGTTTTGGAGTATAACAATAAATGACTAATAGTCAAAAAGGAGGGTGAATCATGCTAAAACTAGGAAGGAAAATTGTAAAGTTTCGTATTCCAATTTTTATTTTAAGCCTTCTGCTGTTAATTCCAGCAGCAATTGGTTATTTGAATACGAGAGTTAACTATGATGTACTTTACTATTTACCAGATGATATTGAGACCATGAAAGGGCAAGACATTTTGGTAGATGAATTTGGTACAGGTGCGTATTCTATGTTTGTATGCGAGGGCATGGCAAATAAAGACGTAGCTGCATTGAAAAAGGAAATTGAAAAGGTAGACCATGTTTCAAAGGTTGTCTGGTATGATAATTTATCAGACATTAGTATTCCGGTAGAAATGCTTCCGGAAAAAATTAAGAAGGTACTATTTGCAGATGATTCTACTATGATGTTTATAATTTTTGATACAACAACATCTGCAGATGAAACCATGGATGCCATTGGAGATATTCGTAAGCTGGCAGGAAAGCAATGTTTTGTCAGTGGTATGTCAGCGATTGTTACAGATACTAAAAATCTGGCAGAGTCAGAGGTTGGAATCTATGTATTGATTGCAGTTGTGTTATCTTGCATTGTTTTGGCACTTACTATGGAGTCGTATCTAATCCCATTTCTTTTTCTGATGAGTATTGGAATTGCCATTGCGTACAATATGGGAACTAATGTATTTCAAGGGGAAATTTCTTATATTACCAAGGCGTTAAGTGCAGTGCTTCAGTTAGGTGTTACGATGGATTATTCTATTTTCCTCTGGCACAGTTATCAGGAACAGAGAGAGCGATTTGGCAGTAACCATAAGGAAGCTATGGCGCAGGCAATTGCAGCAACTATTAAATCTGTAGTAGGAAGTTCCATTACTACTATTGCAGGATTTATTGCACTTTGTTTTATGAGTTTTACACTGGGTATGGATTTAGGTATTGTTATGGCGAAAGGTGTTATTTTTGGTGTAATCTGTTGCGTAACGGTGTTGCCTTCTATGATTATGATTTTTGACAAGGCATTGGAAAAGACAAAGCATCGTCAGCTTATTCCTGATTTCCCGAAAATACCGGAATTTTTGGTAAAGCATCATAAAACTTTCGCATTTTTATGTGTGGTATTATTTATCCCATTTGCATATTTTCAAGCAAATACCAAAGTATATTATAATTTAGATGCCAGCTTGCCAAAGGAATTAGAATCTATTCAGGCAAATGAAAAGCTTCAAAAGGATTATGATATGGGTGCAGCTCATATGATATTATTGGATAATAAAATTTCGGAAAAAGACATCTATAAAATGATTGATGAAATGAAAAAGGTCCAAGGGGTAAAAGAAATATTGGGACTGGAAACTATTATTGGACCGTCTTTCCCTGAAAGTATGATTCCTGATGATATAAAAGAAATTTTAAAAAGTGATAATTATGAACTGATGTTGATTACAAATGAATATCAGACTGCATCCAATGAAGTAAATAAACAGATTGATGAGTTAAATAAAATCTTGAAAAAATATGATCCTAAAGGAATGTTGGTAGGAGAAGCTCCTTGTACCAAGGATTTGATTGAAATCACAGACCATGATTTTAAAGTAGTAAGCGCCGTATCAATTTTGGCTGTATTTTTGATTATATTCTTTGTATTTAAGTCTATATCTCTACCGGTTATTCTTGTTTTGGTAATCGAAGGGGCAATTTTCATCAATATGGGTATTCCATATCTGACAGGAACAGAGCTTCCATTTATTGCATCCATTGTTATTGGTACGATTCAGTTGGGGGCAACAGTAGATTATGCTATTTTGATGACTAGTAGGTATGAACAGGAAAGATGTTTTGGACATGATAAGAAAACATCAATTAGTATCGCCTTAGAAAGCAGTATCCGACCGGTTATGGTATCGGCATTCAGCTTTTTTGCAGCAACGTTTGGAGTTGGGCTTTATTCTAAAATTGATATGATTAGTTCTTTATGCTTGCTTATGGCAAGAGGAGCTTTAATCAGTATGGTATCTGTTCTGTTATTCTTGCCTGCGATGTACTGGCTGTTTGACGGAATTATATGTAAAACAAGCAGAAACTTTAGATTGAGAAAACAGAAATAGGAGGTTTTTGATATGAAGAAAAAAAATGTGCAGGCTATGTTAACAGGTATGGCAGTGATGATGTCCGTAATGCTCCCTACAACTTCTGTATTGGCGGCAGTTCCGGAGAAGGATCAGACTGTTTATGTAAATGCAGATGAAAATGGAAAATCTGAAAATGTTATTGTGAGCAACTGGTTAAAAAATTTAGATGGGGAGTCGCAGATTTCTGATAAAAGTGAACTGAGTAATATTCAGAACGTAAAAGGCGATGAAGCATTTCAACAGGGAAGCAATGATTGCCTTACTTGGGATGCCAATGGAAAAGATATTTATTATCAAGGCGAGACAACAAAAGAACTTCCTGTGGGAGTAAATCTTACTTATTATTTAGATGGAAAAGAGATTGAGCCATCTGCACTTGCAGGAAAAAGCGGTAAAGTAAAAATTCATATTGCATATGAAAATAAACTGCAACAGGAAGCAGAAATAAACGGAGGTAAAGAGAATATTTATACACCGTTTATGATGATGACAGCTATGATTTTACCTACAGACGTATTTTCTAATGTTCAAGTTGAAAATGGAAAAATATTGTCAGATGGCAATAATAATATTGCGGTAGGATTTGGTTTTCCAGGACTTTCTGACAGCTTGCGTATTTCTGAGACAGAGGAACTAAGCGACTTGGAAATACCTGATTTTGTAGAAATTACAGCGGATGTTAAAGATTTTGAGTTATCTATGACAGCAACTGTTGCGACTACAGGTCTTTTAGATGAACTAAATCTTGGTGAAATCGGAAGTGCAGATGAATTAAAGGAAAATATGAATAAGCTTACAGATTCCTCTACAGCATTAGTAAAAGGAAGTAAAGAACTGCAGGACGGTATTTCAAAAATGAATTCTTCCGCAGACACTTTTGTAGATGGGCTAAATAGTGCAGATCATGGAGCCGGACAGTTAAAAGGCGGTATTGATAAAATGAACAGTAGCAAAGGTGATCTGTTAAATGGAATTTCTCGTTTGACACAGGGAATGGAAGCTTTGGAAAGTGGTGCATCTCAGCTTCAGACAGGAGTGGGTTCCTATACAGCAGGTTCTGCATCCTTGGGAGAAGGAATTGCAAAGACAGCTCAGGGGGCATCGAATTTAAAAACTGGTATAGATACATTAAATGAGAAAAAAGAAGCTCTCGTTCAGGGAATTGGTAATTTAAGTAATGGAAGTAAAGATTTAAAAGCAGGTGCACAGACATTAAAAGAAGGTGTTGGTGCATATACAGCAGGTGTAAATAAATTAAATCAAGGTCTTGGACAATTAAATAGTCAGTTGCAAGGGGCATTAGGTCAGACAGAACAGCTTCCAGAGGCTATAAAAGGAATTACAGAAGGTTCAAAAGAGTTAATTGGAGGAGCAGGACAGCTTCAGGAAGGTGCAAAACAGGCGGAAGCAGCGGCAGGAAATATGGAAGCCAGTGTAGGAGCACTTGCAGCTGCAGCAGGTGGTGTTTCTCAGGGAGCAGGCGGAGCAGCTGGAATTATTGAAAACTATATTGGAAGTTTAACGGATAGTGGTTCAGCAGCAGCTACAGAACAGGCAAAAGCAGCAATTGCAAAAGAAAATGCAGCAGTAAATGCTCAGGCGAATGCACAGCAACGTGCAAATGTAGCAGCAGCTCTTGGGGCAGCTGGATTAACAGAAGAACAGCAGCAGGCAGTTCTGGCAAATTTAGGCAGTATTTCTGTTGGAGTACAGACCTCTGCTAATATTGAGGTTCCTGCAAATCCAGGAAATACAGAAGCAGTTGGACAGTTAAAGGGTATTCAAGAGCAGATGGCATCTGTACAGCAACAGATTGCCGGCACAGATTTAGGGACTGTACAGCAGCAGATTGGGCAACTGAAGGCAGGTGCTCAAACCGCAGTAGCAGGAGCGGAAAGCTTGTCAAAAGGTGTAGCAACTTTCGGAGAAGCGGTAAAACCATTGGGTGGATTTTCGACGATGGCATCTGCATTAAAACAAGCGGTAGCTGCATTGAACACAGGTAGTGGAGAATTATGTAAACAAAATGATGCTTTAAATGCAGGGGCTTCTCAAGTTGCAGTTGGATCTTCGAAATTGCAAGGAGGACTGGAAGCATTATCGAATGGTGCTACGGAGTTAAGTGCAGGTATTGAAAAGTTAACACAGGGAGCAGCTGGATTGTCTGATGGAACAGCACAGCTTCAGCGTGGCTCAGAAGAATTAAATCAGAATAATCAAAAATTAAATGCAGGAGCAGAACAGCTTGCAGCCGGCAGTCAGGAACTTTTAAAAGGTGGGAATACTTTAAGTCAGGGAGCCAGTGTTCTTAGCAATGGTATTGAGCAGCTTGCAGCAGGAGCTTCTTCCTTAAAAGATGGAACATCTAAACTTGCAGCAGGTGGAAAAGAGTTAAAATCCGGTGTGACTCAACTTCAGGATGGTTCTGTGAAATTGGCAGATGGAATGGCAGAATTTGATAAAGAAGGTATTCAGAAATTAAATGATGTTTTCAATGGGGATTTACAGACTGTTTTGGATCGATTAAAAGCAGTGGAAGATGCAGATAAGTCTTATACAGCTTTTGACGGAGCAAGTCAAGACATGAATGGAAAAGTAAAATTCATAATTGAGACAGCAGGAATTGAAAAAAAATAAAAATTTTAGAATTAATTTATGTTTTATTTCTTGTATAGGAAGCAGTGTGAGGAATATACTGTTAGTACTGACATTATAGGAGATGAAAAAATGTATATTGATTATACGTATATTGTGTATGTTTTACCTGCAGTGCTTTTTGCCATGTGGGCAAGTTCAAAAGTGGACAGTACTTTTAGGAAATATTCCTCGCAGTACTCTATGAGAAATATGACAGGGAGAGATGCAGCCAGAGCTGTATTGGATGCAAATGGTCTGTACCAAGTGAGAATTGAGAGAGTAGCAGGACATCTGACAGATCATTACGATCCACGAACTAATGTTATTCGCTTATCTGATGATGTATATTCTCAGACCTCTACCGCTGCAATCGGAGTAGCGGCACATGAGGCAGGTCATGCGATTCAGCATGCACAGGGATATGTACCTATTAAGCTTAGAAATGCGATTATACCGATTACAAATTTTGGTTCTAAGCTTGCTATGCCTTTAATTCTGATTGGGCTTTTATTTGCGGGAACAAGTTCGACAATGGGGAATCTTGCTTATTTAGGAGTAGCATGTTTTGGATTGTCAACACTGTTTCAACTTCTGACATTGCCTACAGAGTTTGATGCCAGCAGGCGAGCACTTCGCGCTATTGAAAATTGTAATATTTTAACGGATACAGAGATTGCAGGTTCCAGAAAAGTATTAACAGCAGCAGCGCTTACTTATGTGGCAGCACTTGCTGTATCACTTACGCAACTTTTGCGACTTTTAACAATTGTAAATAGAAGAAATGGCAGGGATTAGGAAAAGACACCCCAGTGAGGTGATCTCCCAATGGTTAGAATTTTAGGTCTAGCTTTTGAGAGGCGGTTCATGAGGTGTCTTTTTCTTCTTATTTTTGAAATGTTAATGTTTGATGATTGTAAATATTCCATCTGATATCCATTTCTTAACTACATCTCAATATTACCTGAAAAGTGTTTAGAAAAACTATTACAATTTTTACCCAAATTTATAAGGTATATATTTGATATAAGAGGAAGTTACATGAAGAGGCATATTTAATATTCAATTGCATTTTGATTGTTTCCTGTTCCAATCCATCTTCTTGTTGTATTTTTGGGGAAAATATGATACAGTATATTTACAAAGTTATGGAAACGTTACCGAAATCGTTACCGGAAATATAAGAGAGAATAAGGAGAAAGAAAAATGAGAGCAAGTGGGGTATTACTTCCAGTTTCATCGCTGCCTTCTGCTTACGGAATTGGCAGTTTTTCAAAAGAGGCTTATGAATTTGTAGATCAGTTAAAAGCAGGCGGGCAAAAATATTGGCAAATTTTGCCGTTAGGACCTACGGGATACGGAGATTCACCATATCAGTCCTTTTCTACTTATGCCGGAAATCCCTATTATATTGATTTAGAAACGCTTATAGAGGATGGACTTTTGACAAAAGAGGAATGTGATGCAGGGGATTTTGGGGACAATCCTTCCTATATTGATTACGAAAAAATTTATAATCAAAGATTTCCTATTTTGAAAAAAGCTTTTTCTCGTTTTGTAGAAGATGAAGAATTTCATAATTTCGTGAGGGAGAATGAATTTTGGCTTGAAGATTATAGTCTTTATATGGCAATTAAGAACAGCCTTAATGGGATTAGCTGGAGTCAGTGGGAAGTAGATTTGAAATGTAGAAAGGCGCAAGCCTTAGCTTATAAAAAGCAAGAATTGTCAGATGAGGTGCAGTTTATACGGTTTCAGCAGTATGAGTTTGCAAAGCAATGGAAGAAACTGAAAATGTATGCCAATGAGCAAGGAATTTCTATTATTGGTGATATTCCTATTTACGTTGCTTTTGACAGTGCAGATGCATGGGCAAATCCTGAACTGTTTCAATTTGATGAAAATTCAGAGCCAACAGCAGTGGCTGGATGCCCTCCAGATGCTTTTTCAGCTACCGGACAACTTTGGGGAAATCCTTTATATAAGTGGGAACATCATGCAGCTACAGGGTTTGACTGGTGGATACAGCGACTGAAATACTGCTTTAAGCTTTATGACGTAGTACGTGTAGACCACTTCAGAGGATTTGATGAATATTATGCGATTCCTTATGGTAATGAAACAGCAGAATTTGGCGCATGGCAGAAAGGACCAGGTATTGAGTTATTCCATGCAGTGAAGAACGCTCTTGGTGATGTAAATATTATTGCAGAAGATTTAGGTTATTTGACGGACAGTGTTTTAAAGCTTTTACAGGATACTGGATATCCGGGAATGAAAGTTTTGCAGTTTGCTTTTGATTCCAGAGAAGAAAGTGATTATTTGCCACATAATTATAATAAAAACTGTGTAGTCTATACAGGAACACATGATAATGACACAATTTTGGGATGGCTAGATGAAATGGCACCAGAAGATGTAGCTTTTGCTCAGAAATATATGAACAACAAGAAATCTTCTGCGGAAGAAATTCCATGGGACTTTATTCGACTTGCAATGGCATCTGTAGCAGATTTAGCAGTTATTCCAGTTCAGGATTATCTGGGACTTGGAACAGAAGCCAGAATTAATAAACCTTCCACATTAGGATATAATTGGAAATGGAGGCTGCAGCCAGGGCAGCTACAAAAGGACGTATTAGACAAAATGTACGATATGACGAAACTGTATGGAAGACTTTCCTAAGAAGGGCATAAAGAAGAAAAATGACGATTAAAGATATTGCAAAAAAATGCGGTGTTGGTGTAAGTACAGTGTCAAGAGCTATGAATAATCATCCGGATATTAATCCAAAAACAAAAGAGTTGATTATGAAAACCATTGAAGAATTTAATTATGTACCAAACAACAGTGCTAGGAATTTAAAAAGAACACAGGCACAGGCGATTGCTGTACTGGTGAAAGGAATTGGTAACACCTTTTTCAGTGATATAGTAAGTGGTTTAGAAAGAGAATGTCAAAAAAAGAATTATAGTTGTATTTTGCAGCACGTAGAGGAACAGGAAAATGAATTAGATATTGCTCTTCACATTATTAAGGAAAAAAAGATACAAGGATTGATTTTTTTGGGAGGAAGTTTTTCTCATCCAAAAGAAAAAATGGAGCAGATTGGGGTTCCTTATGTGCTTAGCACAATTGGGATAACAGGAAAAGACCGTGAGGAATATGCAGCCGTTTCAGTAGATGATTTTAAGGAAAGTTATAAAATGACAGAATATCTTCTTGAACTGGGACATGAAAGAATTGCAATTTTGACAGCTCCTCAAGAGGATGAAAGTATTGGAAAACTTCGTCTTATGGGATATGCGCAGGCATTAAAGGATAGGAATATACCTGTTCATCAAGAATTGATTGGTTATATGGATACTAAAAAAGATAAATATTCTTTTCAGACAGGATATAAAATGACAAAAGAATTACTGAAAAAAACAGATTTTACGGCCTTATATGCTACATCAGATACTTTGGCAATTGGTGCATGCAGAGCTTTAAAAGAAGCTGGAATTTCTGTTCCAAAGGAATGTTCAGTAGCAGGATTTGATGGTATGGAAGCAGGAGAATTTTATATTCCAAGTATTACAACCATTCGTCAGCCAGTAGAAAAAATTTCCAAGGCAACGGCAGACTTATTGTTTGATATGATAAAGGGGAGAGAAGCTCCTAAGCAATTGGTTTTTGAAGGAGAACTTTTGGAAAGGGAGTCTACAGGTTTTATATCTCAATGTGAAAGTAGAAAAGAGAATAGGAAATAGAGGAGAAAAAACGTGGAAAAAAGATTACAGGCATTATTAAAAGAGAAATTCAATAAAAATTTGGATTGTTGCAGCAAGGAAGAACTTTTTGAAGCATTGCTTCTGTTAACAAAGGAAGCAAATGGAAAGCTCCCAAGAAATGAAGGTCAGAAAAAGCTTTATTATATTTCTGCAGAATTCTTAATAGGTAAGCTTTTATCTAATAATTTAATAAATCTTGGATTGTATGAAGAAGTAGAAGATGTGTTAAGAAAACATGGGCATGAACTTTGTGAAATAGAGGAATTAGAGTGTGAGCCTTCTTTAGGAAATGGTGGATTAGGACGATTGGCGGCCTGCTTTTTAGATTCCATTGCTACTTTAGGTCTTCCAGGAGATGGAATCGGATTAAATTATCATTTTGGATTATTTCAGCAGAAATTTGAAAAATTGAAACAAAAGGAAGTTAAAAATCCTTGGATTACGAAGGATAGTTGGTTAACAAAACAACCGGAGCATTTTACAGTAGAATTTAAAGATTTTTCTTTAGATGCGGTCTTATATGATATTGATGTGCCGGGATATCAGTCTGGATGTAGCCGTTTGCACTTATTTGATGCAGAAACTGTAGATAATTCTATTGTGGAAGAGGATAGTATTGATTTTGACAAAGAAGCAATCAAAAAAAATCTTACCCTTTTTCTTTATCCAGATGACTCAGATGAAGCAGGACGTAAGTTGCGTATTTACCAACAATATTTTATGGTAAGTAGTGGAGCACAGTTTATCTTAAAGGAATGTGAAGAAAAAGGATATGATTTACACACATTACAGGATCATGTAGTGATTCAAATTAACGATACACATCCATCTATGGTTATTCCTGAACTAATCCGTCTGCTTATGAAAAAAGGATTTTCTATGGACGAAGCAGTGGAAGTAGTTACAAAGACTTGTGCATATACGAATCATACTATTTTAGCTGAGGCTCTTGAAAAATGGCCTATTGAATATTTAGAAGAAGTTGTTCCTCAGCTTATTCCTATTATAAAAGAACTAGATGAAAGAGTTCGCAGAAAATATGAAGACGAATCTGTATATATTATTGATGATGAGAATAGAGTACACATGGCTCATATTGACATCCATTATGGATTTTCTGTGAATGGTGTAGCTGCTTTACACACAGATATTTTGAAAAATCAAGAACTGAAAAATTTTTATGATATTTATCCTGAAAAATTTAATAATAAAACCAATGGAATTACATTTCGCCGTTGGCTTTTACACTGTAACAGACAGTTAAGTGCGTATATTGAAGAGCTGATTGGAAGTGACTTTAAAAAGGATGCAAACCAATTGGAACAGCTTATGAAGTTTGTAGATCATCCGGCAGTTTTAAAGAAACTAGCAGAGATTAAACGGGAAAAGAAGCTGGAATTTAAAAAATTTCTTCAGGAAACACAGAATATCGAAATAAATGAAAATTCTATTATAGATGTTCAGGTGAAAAGACTTCATGAATATAAGCGTCAGCAAATGAATGCTTTATATGCTATTTATAAATATCTGGATATTAAAGGGGGAAATAAGCCAAAGACACCGATTACTATGATTTTTGGTGCTAAGGCAGCGCCGGCTTATATCATTGCAAAGGATATTATTCATTTGATTTTGTGCCTGCAGGAATTAATTGAAAATGATCCTGAAGTACGTCCATATTTTAGAGTTTTGATGATTGAGAATTATAATGTTTCGAAAGCTGCAAAAATAATTCCAGCAGCAGATATTTCGGAACAGATTTCTCTGGCATCAAAAGAGGCTTCTGGGACAGGAAATATGAAGTTTATGCTAAATGGAGCGTTAACATTAGGTACAGAGGATGGAGCAAATGTAGAAATCAGAGATTTAGTAGGGGATGAGAATATTTATATTTTTGGAAAGAAACCCCAGCAAGTAATCGATTTGTATGAAGAAGCAGGTTATTGTTCAAAAGATATTTACGAAGAAGATGAGCTGATTCATAAACTGGTAGACTTTATTGTAGGAAAAGAACTTCTTGCTATAGGTGACGAGAAAAATTTGCGAAGACTTTATAAAGAATTAGTAGGAAAAGATTGGTTTATGACACTTCTTGATACCAGAGAATACATTGAAACTAAGGAAAAGGTATATCAAGATTATGAAAATCAAGAGGAATGGAACAAAAAGGTTCTTGTGAATATTGCAAAGGCGGGATTTTTCTCCTCTGATAGAACCATTGAACAGTACAACCAGGATATCTGGAAATTGAAATAAGAGAAAATAGAGTAAATAATAAGGAATATAAAATTGAGAAGAAAGCTTTTACAGAGAGCTTTATTCAAGATTATATTCCTTATTTTATTATTCGCAGGCTATACAAGGGAAAAAAATTGTGTTAGTTTTATAGGTATTAACGTTTACATCTAGGAGGAGAGAAATTTGAAGGAACTGGTAGAGCTTTTTTGGACTTTTGCAAAGATGGGGGCGGTGACCTTTGGAGGAGGATATGCAATGCTACCCATTATCCAAAGAGAAATTGTAGAGAAGAGGAATTGGGCTTCTGAAGCAGAAGTTATGGACTATTATGCCATCGGACAATGTACACCAGGGATTATTGCAGTTAATACTTCTACATTTATAGGGTATAAAAGAAAAGGAATTCTAGGAGGCTTTGCGGCAACTTTTGGTTTTGTATTTCCATCTCTTGTAATTATTACAATAATTGCAGCATTTCTTCAGAATTTTGCGCACATTTCTTATGTGGCACATGCTTTTAATGGGATTCGTGCCTGCGTATGTGCTTTAATTTTAGATGCAGTTATAAAATTAGGAAAGAAATCTATTATAGATAAATGGTGTGCAGGAATTTGTGTTGTAATTACATTGTTGAGTATCTTAACGTCTTTATCTCCAGTCATTTTTGTAGTATTGGCAGGAATTGCAGGAATTACCATTAAAAATATTCAAAAAATGAAGGGAGAACGGAAATGATTTATTTGAGATTATTTTATGAATTTGCCAAAACGGGTTTGTTTGCAGTAGGTGGCGGTATGGCAACGATTCCATTTTTATATACCATTTCTGAGAAAACAGGCTGGTTTACAACAGCAGATATTGGAAATATGATTGCAATTTCTGAGTCTACACCAGGAGCTATGGGAGTAAATATGTCTACTTATGTAGGATTTTCTGTAAAAGGTGTTGTGGGTGCAGTTCTTGCAACATTGGGATTAGTGTTGCCCTCTATTGTTGTAATTTTAATTATTAGCAGAATGTTAGAGAAATTTAAAGATTCTAAATTGGTGCAGAAAATTTTTTATGGTTTAAGACCGGCATCTACAGGACTGATTATTGCGGCAGGTATAGGGGTTGCCACAGAGACTTTTTTGGGAGATGGTAAAGTGTTGTGCCTGGAACGTGGTGTTTTGGCAGTAATGTTGTATTTTGCTATACGAAAGTGGAAGAAACATCCGGTGGTATATATTATGGCAGCAGCAGTGGCAGGAATTCTCTTTCAGCTGTAAAAAGGACTGCATTAGACATAATAGATATGTTTCATGCAATCCTCTTTAAAGTAATTATTTATATTTTTTAACCATTTCTTTAAAATCTGCAACAAAGTCTCTGACTGCGTTTTCATTGGTTGCCCATGAGGTACAGAAACGTAAGCAGGTATGTTCTTTGTCTGGTTTACACTGGAATGTGGTCAGGTATTTTTTGTTGATTTCCTCTGCCAGTGCATCTGGGAAAATTGGAAAAATTTGGTTTGTCGGTGCTTCACATAGAAGGGGAATGTTTTCTTTTTCAAAAATTTCTTTAATGGGTTTCATCATGTTGATGCTGTGAGCGCCGGCTTCAATATAGAGATTATTTTTAAATAGTTCTTCAAACTGAATACCTAAAAACCAGCCTTTTGCCAGAATCGCTCCTTTTTGTTTCATGTTGAAACGGAAACGTTCTTTGAAATCGTCATTTACAAGGACCAAGGCTTCTCCGAACATAGCGCCAACTTTTGTTCCGCCAATATAAAAAGCATCGCAAAGCTTTGGTAAATCAGGAAAAGTAAGATGTGTTTCCTCTTTGGCGGCCAGTGCACAAGCAAGACGTGCACCATCTATATAAAAATACAGATCATGACGTTTGCAGAAATCATATAAAGTTTCTAATTCTTCCTTTGTATAAACGGTTCCTACTTCTGTAGGATTGGAAACATATACAAGACGAGGGTCTACCCAGTGCTCATTTTCATGCATATCTAGAATAGGACGAATTAAATCAGGGGTTAGTTTTCCGTCGTTGGTAGGAATTGAGCATACTTTGTGTCCAGTTGCCTCAATAGCTCCTGTCTCATGTGTGTTAATATGACCTGTTTCTGCACTGATAACCGCTTCAAAAGGTTTTAAAATGTGAGAAATAAAAGTTAGGTTGGTCAAAGTCCCCCCTGCAATAAAATGAATATCAACACTAAAGTCCTCCAGTGCTTCCTGAATGGAATCTTTGGCAGCGTTGGAGTGAGTATCCTGCCCATAGGAATGATTTTGGTGATAGTTAATAGTCTCTAAGGCACGTAAAATGGCAGGTTGCATGCCTTCGCTATAATCATTCTGAAAGCTATACATGTAAAATCCTCTCTTTCTGTGAAAACATTATATGCTCCTATTTTACCATAGAATTATTGTGATTCCCATTTGAAAATTTTTGATTTTTAGCGCTTGTGTGAAAATGCTTTTTATAGGCCCTTGAAAAAGTAGAATAATTCTGAAAACCACTTAAATAACAGGCTTCTGTAACCGGGGTTCCTTCTTGTATCATGGTTCTGGCTAAAAAAAGCCGTTTAATCGTAATGTAATTACCCACTGTATAACCGGTAGATGCCTTGAATAGATGCATAAGATGGTAGCGGCTGATAAAGAAACGCTCTGATAGGCTGTCGATATTTAAGGAGTCAGAAAGATGATTATTAATATAATTTAAAATTAGAAGTATTTTTTCGTTTTGACAAGTATTATCTGGATAAATATTTTTCTGGTTTAGGGCAGCTCGGTTTAATAAAATGAGAAGTTCACAGACTAAAGTTTCCTGATATAGCTTTCCTGCGTACAGAGGAGTTTCTTTAATTTCTTTTTCTAAGCGTAATAAAAGGTCAAAAATGTATTTCTGATAAAAGGAAGAAGCACGTATAACGTAAGATTGGTGTTTTCTGGCATTAGAAAAGCATAGAGAAAGGTCACTTTCCTGAAAACTTTTTAAAAATTGGGTAGAAAGATAAAGAATTTGTCTTTCGTAGCAAGTGTCTTTGTGTAACTGTGGACAGTGAATTTCTTCCGCAGGAATTAAAACAATATCTCCAGGAATAAGAGGGAAAGCCCGCCCTTCGATATGGTAGGTAACGTCTCCTTTGAGGAAAAAAAGAATTTTGTAAAATTCATGATAGTGGTAGCGAAAGTTTTGTTTAGAAGTAGTTTGCAAATGGAAATAATGAAAATTTTCAGTTAAATATCCTGTTTTTTGATACGTATCCATAGTTCTCCTTTGTAAATAGCATTATATGCAATGTTTTTAACACAATAAGGGTATTATAACATAAAAGTGTTTGATACACTAATCATATAATAGATAATATATGGTTAAGAAAATTTTTTTTGGGAGAAGGAATTAAGTATGAAATTTTATAAATATCACAGTCTTGGAAATGATTATCTTGTGTATGATTGTAAGGAAAATGAGGAAATACTAGATCGGGAGAAGATTGTCAAACTTTGCAATCGCAATTATGGCATTGGGGCAGATGGAATTGTAGAAGGACCTTATGAAAAAGATGGGAAAATGTACGTGAAAGTTTATAATGCAGATGGTTCCGAAGCAGAACAGGGTGGAAATGCAATTCGTATTTTTGCTCATTATTTAAAAACTGTTAATGTAGTGCAAAGTGAGAGTTTTTCTCTTTATACAAGAGGGGGAGAAGTGGAACTACGTTTTTTAAATAGAGAGGGAACAAGGATTCAAATGACAATGGGGCAGTTATCTTTTGACAGTGAAAAAATAGGGCTTACCGGACCTAAGCGAGAGGCACTTCATGAGTATTTTAACTTTGGTGGGGAAGAGTATGAATGTACCTGTGTGTCAGTAGGAAATCCTCATTGTGTGATTCTTGCAGATGAAATTTCAAGAGCGAAGGTTTGTGGAATTGGGAAATATTCAGAAGGAGCAGACTATTTTCCAGAGAGAATTAATACACAACTGGTAAAGGTATTGGATAAGAATAATATTCAAATAGAAATTTTTGAAAGAGGTGTAGGATATACTTTATCATCAGGGACTTGTAGCTGCGCAGCGGCAGGGGCTGCTTATAAATTAGGTCTGATTGACTCCGATGTTATGGTTCACACACCAGGGGGAAAATTATGGACACAGATTGATGAAAACTTAAATGTGAAAATGATCGGAAGTGTCAAGGGGATTTGTAAAATTGAATTGTTTGAAGATTTCTTCAGACAGATGTAGGAATATGGTGCAAAATATTTGCTCTTTTTAAGGCAAATGTGTTATACTTACCAACAGGGATGGGGGCGGAAGCAGGACTTTCGTCCCCTTTTAAAATATAGATATGATTTTATAGAAAGAGGAGATGGATCTAATGACAAAAATTGACATTTTTTCAGGATTTCTTGGTGCAGGTAAAACAACTTTAATAAAAAAAATGCTTACAGAAGCATATAAAGGGGAACAGGTAGTTCTTATTGAAAACGAGTTTGGTGAAATTGGTATTGATGGAGGTTTTTTAAAAGAAGCTGGTATTGAAATTCGTGAAATGAATTCTGGTTGTATTTGCTGTTCTTTAGTAGGAGATTTTGGTGAGGCATTAAAAGAAGTTATTGAAAAATATCATCCAGATAGAATTATTATTGAGCCATCAGGTGTAGGAAAGCTTTCAGATGTAATCAAAGCTGTTCAGAAAGTAGAAGATGCCATTGATATTAAATTAAACAGTTTTACAACAGTTGTAGATGTTACAAAGTGTAAAATGTATATGAAAAATTTTGGTGAATTTTTCAGTAACCAAATTGAATATGCAGGAACAATTATTTTAAGTAGAACAGATACGGAGAAAGCAACAGAAGAAAAAGTTGTAAAAGCTGTGGAGATTATCCGATCTTTAAATAAAAAGGCAGCAGTTATTACAACACCTGTAGAGAAATTAACAGGAGAAAAAATTCTGGATATTATGGAAAATAATCGTTCTTTAGAAAAAGAACTTATGGAAGAAGAAACTTGTCCAGTATGCGGTGGGCATCATGACCACCATGATCACCATGACCATCATCACCACGATCATGAAGAATGTGGCTGTGGACATGATCATCATCACCATGATCATGAAGAATGCGGTTGTGGACATGACCATCATCATGATCACCATGATCATCACCATGCAGACGAAGTGTTTACAAGCTGGGGTAAGGAAACAATAAAGACATATACACAGGAAGAAATTAAAAACATTTTAGATACTCTTTCTAATGATGAAAACTATGGAATGATTTTAAGAGCTAAGGGTATGGTAGAAGGAAAAGACGGACAGTGGATTTACTTTGATATGGTGCCAGGAGAAGCGGATATTAGAGAAGGTTCTGCAGAGTATACAGGACGTATTTGTGTTATTGGTTCTAAAATACAGGAAGACAAGCTGTCAGAATTATTTGGCATTTAATATTTGAATAGCAAAAGGGAGAGAATAGAAATGGATGAAATCAGAGTGCCTATATATTTTATGGCAGGATTTTTAGAAAGTGGAAAATCAACATTTTTAGATTTTACCATTGCCCAAGATTATTTTCAGATAGAAGGCAATACCCTTTTAATTCTATGTGAAGAAGGGGAAGTAGAGTTTGATGAAAAAATGCTAAAGAAGACCAGAACTTCAGTAGAAGTGTTGGATAGCCTTGATGAATTGACACCAGAAAGACTGGTGGCATATGACGCATTTTATAGTCCTGAGAGAGTGATTATAGAATATAATGGGATGTGGCAAGTAAGTAAATTCGAAGAGTTGCAACTTCCAAAGGATTGGGGGATTGTGCAGCATATTGTTACAGTAGATGCCAGTACCTTTCAGGTGTATATGAATAATATGAAATCTCTGTTTGTGGAAATGGTAAGAAATGCGGATATGGTATTATTTAATCGTTGTTCTATGGATATGCCGCTTGCTTCCTTTAGGAGAAGTGTCAAAGTAGTGAATCAGGGTGCAGAGATTATTTTCGAGGATGAAGAAGGGGAAATTGAAGATATTTTTGCAGAAAAAATGCCGTTTGATGTAGATGCAGACGTTATTGAAATCATGGATGAAGATTATGGAATCTGGTTTGTAGATGCCATGGATCACCCAGAAACTTACAAAGGAAAAAAGGTTGCATTTACGGGAATGGTGTTAAAATCAAGAGAATTTCCGAAAAATGTCTTTGTTCCCGGAAGAATGGCAATGACCTGCTGTGCAGATGATACCAGTTTTATTGGTTATATTTGTAAAAGTCCTGAGGCAAAGACTTTGCGTACTGGTAAGTGGGTAAAAGTAGTGGCAGAGGTAGACTATGAGTACGTTTCCTCTTATCAGAAAGAAGGACCGGTACTGACAGCCATTTCTGTGGAAGAGACCGAACCTTTAGAACAAGAATTGGTATATTTTAACTAAGGAGAGGTATATGTTATTAATAGCAGGACTTGGAAACCCAGGAAAACAGTATGAAAAAACCAGACACAATATGGGTTTTGATGTTGTAGATGAATTGATTGATCGCCATGGAATTCCTCAGGGAGGCATTGCTCATAAAGCTTTGTATGGGAAAGGAATGATTGGTGGAGAAAAGGTAATTGTGGAAAAGCCTTTGACTTATATGAATTTAAGTGGAGAGTCTGTCAGGGAATTTATTGATTACTATAAAATGGATCCGGAAACGGAAATGATTGTCATTTATGATGATATTGATTTAGAGCCAGGACAGATTCGTATTCGGAAAAAGGGAAGTGCTGGTGGGCATAATGGAATTAAAAATATTATTGCACAGTTGGGCACACAGAATTTTTATCGTATTAAGGTAGGCGTAGGTGCAAAACCCAAGGGATGGGATTTGGCAGATTATGTGTTAGGACGATTTTCTCTGAAAGAGAGAGAGGTTGTAGATGCTGCAATCCGAGATGCGGCAGATGCGGTAGAAATGATTATAGAAAAGGGAATTGATGCAGCAATGAATCACTATAATGGTTCAGGAAAAAAGAAAAAAGAGGAGTAAAATCATGCAGGTATTCATGCAGCCCTTGGAAAATCTGAAGGAATTTGAAGAAATTATACAAAAGCTTCCAAAAAACAAAGGTATCTTACAGCTTTCAGGCTGTGTGGAATCTCAAAAAGCCCATATAATATATGGGCTTTTTGAATCAATGAAAAAAAAGACAGAAAAGAAAAATCAAAACTGTTTAATTATTACAGAAAATGATTTAAAAGCTAAGGAACTTTATGAGGATTATCGTCTTTATAATCGAGATGTGATGCTTTATCCTGCCAAAGATTTAATTTTCTTTGAAGCAGATGTACATGGAAATCTTCTGACGAAAGAAAGAATGAAAGTTTTGGCAGCTCTCATGGAGAAAAGAGGAATTACAGTTATCACTAGCATAGCTGGTTGTATGGATAATCTTCTTCCGTTTGATGTTATAGAAAAGCATATATTGCATTTTCGAAATGATAGCTCTTTAGATATGGATGATTTAAAAAAGCAGCTTTTAGGTATGGGATATGAAAAAAATGCACAAGTAGAAATGCCAGGACAGTTTGCTGCTCGAGGGGGATTGATTGATATTTTCCCATTGACAGAAGAAAATCCTGTGCGCATTGAACTTTGGGGTGATGAAATTGATTCTATTCGAAGTTTTGATGCAGAAAGTCAGCGTTCTATTGAAAATTTGGAGGAAATTACTATTTATCCTGCATCGGAGCTGCTTTTAAGTGATGAGGTTTTAAAAAAAGGAATTAAAAAAATTCAAAAAGATTGTGATGAAGCAGTAGGGAAGTTTCGAAATGCTTTTTTAACAGAGGAAGCGGGGAGATTAAAGCAGACGGTGACAGAAGCTTTGGAGAATCTTACAGAGTTTCATGATTTTTCAGCAGCAGAGCATTTTCTTCGGTATTTTTATAAGGATGTTGTAACCTTTTTAGATTATTTTGACACAGAGAATACCTTGCTTTTATTAGATGAGACCAATCGTTTGCTGGAGCAGGCAAAGGCTGTAGAAACAGAGTTTCGAGAGAGCATGGAACACAGACTGGAGAAAGGATATCTGTTAGGGGGACAGACTGATCTGTTAATCAGTGCCAAACAGATACAGCAGAAAATTAACAGGAAAAATGCAGTTTCTCTTTGTACCATTGACCAGCATAAAGGTGAGTGGAACATTACGGAACAGTATTATATAACAGCAAAGTCGGTGAGCCCTTATAACAATAGTTTTGAACTTTTAGTAAAGGATTTAAAACGTTTTAAAAAAGAAGGATATAGTGTGCTGTTATTGTCAGGATCCCGGACACGTGCAGCACGTCTTGCAGAAGATTTACAGAACGAGGGATTGAATAGTTTTTACACAGAGGATATGGATAGAGTTGTGAAACCGGGGGAAATTATGACGGCTTTTGGTCGTGCAAAGAAAGGTTTTGAATATCCTCTGATTAAATTTGTATTGATTACAGAATCTGATATTTTTGGTCAGGAAAAGAAGAAAAAGAGGAAAAAATCTCAATATAGTGGAAAGAAAATACAAAGTTTTAGTGAGCTTAGTATTGGAGATTATGTTGTTCATGAAAATCATGGACTTGGAGTCTATAAAGGGATTGAAAAAATTACTGTAGATAAAGTTGCAAAAGATTATATTAAAATTGAATATGCCAAGGGAAGTACTTTATATATTCTTCCTAATCAGCTGGATATGCTGCAAAAGTATGCAGGTGCAGATGCTAAAGCACCTAAGTTGAATAAGCTGGGTGGACAGGAATGGAAGAAGACCAAGACAAAGGTTCGTGGTGCTGTTAAAAACATTGCTAAAGATTTAGTTCGTCTCTATGCCACAAGGCAGGCTACCCAGGGATTCCAATATGAGCCAGATACGGTATGGCAAAGGGAGTTTGAGGAAATGTTTCCTTTTGAGGAAACAGATGATCAGTTGATGGCAATTCAAGCTGCAAAGGCGGACATGGAAAGTAAGAAAATTATGGACCGTCTGATTTGTGGTGATGTAGGCTATGGGAAGACGGAAATCGCCATTCGTATTGCCTTTAAGGCTGCACAGGAGGGAAAACAGGTGGTTTATCTTGTCCCTACTACGATTTTAGCACAGCAGCATTATAATACTTTTGTACAAAGAATGAAGGATTTTCCGGTAAGAGTAGATTTGTTATGCCGTTTCCGTACACCGGCACAGCAAAAAAAGACCATTGCAGATACTCAAAAAGGTTTGGTAGATATTCTTATTGGAACCCATAGAGTTCTTTCGGAAGATATAAAGTTTAAAGATTTGGGACTTTTGATCATAGATGAGGAGCAGCGTTTTGGTGTTACCCACAAGGAAAAAATTAAGAAACTGAAAGAAAATATTGATGTTCTTACTTTAACTGCTACACCGATTCCAAGAACCTTGCATATGAGTCTGATTGGTATTCGTGATATGAGTGTGTTAGAGGAAGCACCCATGGACCGTATGCCTATTCAGACGTATGTTATGGAATACAATGAGGAGTTGGTGCGTGAAGCAATTAGCAGAGAATTAGCAAGAGGCGGACAGGTTTATTATGTTTATAATCGCGTAAATGATATTGATGAAATTACAAATCGTGTGGCAAAATTAGTACCGGAAGCTAATGTGGCATTTGCCCATGGACAGATGCATGAGCATCAGTTGGAAAAAATTATGTACAGTTTTATTAATGGGGAGATCGATGTTCTGGTTTCTACTACGATTATTGAAACCGGTCTGGACATTTCTAATGCCAATACCATGATTATTCATGACGCAGACCAGATGGGGCTTTCTCAGCTTTACCAGTTACGAGGAAGAGTGGGACGTTCCAACAGGACTGCTTATGCATTTTTGATGTATAAGAAAAATAAGATGTTGAAAGAAGTAGCAGAAAAGCGGCTTCATGCAATTCGTGAATTTACAGATTTAGGAAGTGGATTTAAAATTGCTATGAGGGACTTGGAAATCCGTGGTGCAGGAAATTTGTTAGGTGCAGAACAGCATGGACATATGCAAGCAGTGGGGTATGATTTGTATTGTAAAATGCTAGATGAAGCTGTACGGGAAGAAAAGGGACTAAAGCAGCAAGAAGACTTTGAAACTGCTATTGATTTGGAAGTGAATGCTTTTATTCCACCAAAATATATTCCAAATGAGTATCAAAAGCTAGATGTTTACAAAAGAATTGCAAGTATTGAATCAGAAGAAGAATATGAAGATATGGTAGAAGAACTTATGGATCGCTTTGGGGAGCTACCGAAAGCAGTTCAGAATCTTCTGGTTATTGCCAATTTAAAGGCCCTTGCTCATAAAGCTTATATTAGAGAAATTAAGCAAAACGGGACAGATGTGAAGATTACTATGTTCGAAAGAGCGAAAATTGATGGGGCAGGATTTCCACAGATTTTGGATAAATATAAGAATAATTTAAAAATGAAATTAGATGAGGTACCATATTTTCTAGTATCTTTAAGGGGAAGAAAACCAAAAGAAATTTTAGATGTACTGAGTATTCTTCATGATATTTTAATGGATTTTCAAAAGCTGATACTGAAATAATTCTTGCTCATGGAAGAAAAAACGTCTATAATGAAACAAGATATTGATACCTAAAAAGGGGATTTATAGGAGGAAGTTATGAATAGAACAATGAAAAAGCTGTTATGTCTTACAACAGCCGGTGTGTTGGGATTATCTGCAATGGCAGGCTGTGGAAGCAAGAAGATAGATGGTACAAAACCACTTTTAACAGGAAAAGAAGATACGGTTACTCTTGGCACAGGAAATTTAGTACTTCGTATGAATCAGGTACAGATGATGTCTTATATGTCCATGATGGGCGGTGGGACAGCAGGCATGTGGGAACAGAAGACAGAAGACGGAAAGACTTATGCAGAACAGACAAAGGATAGTGTAGTTCAGCAGTTAAAGGATATGATGCTGTTAAAAGAACATGGAGCAGATTATGATGTTTCCATTTCTGATGAAGAAAAGAAGAATATAGAAGAAGCTGCTAAAAAGTTCATGGATGCTAATACGAAAGAAACTATTGAAAAGCTTTCTGTACAGCAATCAGATGTTGAGGAACTTTTAACATTGTTTACTTACCAGAATAAAATGTATGAACCAATGACTGCTGATGTAGATACCAATGTAGAAGATTCAGAAGCGGCACAAAGTGCTATTACTTATTGCAAGGTGAGCATCGCAGATAAGACAAATGAAGATGGTACAACTACAGCTCTTACAGATGAAGAAAAAAATGAAAAGAAAGCACAGGCACAGAGTCTTTTAGATAAGCTGTTAGCATCTGATGATCCGGCTATGGCAGATATGGACACTCTTGCAAAAGAAGTAGATGAAAATTTAAGTGCTATTGATACTACTTTTGGTGCAGAAGATACTTTGTTAGATGCGAAACTGCTGGAAGCTGCAAAGACACTTCAAAATGGACAGATTTATGAAAGTGTTGTAGAAGGTGAAAATGCTTATTATGTAGTTCGAATGGATCAGGTTCTGGATAGAGAAGCTACAGATGCAGCGAAAGAAAGAATTGTGAACGAGAGAAAACAGGAAGCATATCAGAAGCTTTTAGATGAATGGAAAGAAAAAACAGAAATTACGGTAAATAAAAAAGAATGGAAAAAAGTAACACTCTCCGATAGCGATGTTTATACTTTAAAACAGCCGGAAGTAGAAGAAATACCAGAAGATACAACAGAGGGTACACAGGAATAAAAGAAACCGGAATCTTTCTCTTATGAGAGAGGTTCCGGTTTTTTAGTGAGAAACCTTTTTTACACCCGAATATGTTTTAGGTCTAGAATCCGACAAATATTAATATAAGCAAATGAATTTCAGTTTGCTTATATAGCATTTTAGTGGGTTATATTTACCACTTGTTTGAAAGGCTGAGACAGAATAAAAAATTTCATGTAGGATATGAGTTGTTTAATACAGATGCATAAAAAAGAAAAGTTAAAGGAACAAAAATATGAGTACAAAATGTGCAAATAGCAAAAAGAAGCCTACAAATAGGGATATTAAATAAAAGATAGATAGTGAAGGATTGAGATGAATTTTTTATTTCTTAAGATTTGAAAGGAGAAGGACAATGATAAATAAGATTTATGCTTATACGGTATTAAATGTTAAATCTTTGCTTAAAGATAAAATTTCATTTGTGTGGTCTATATTATTACCTCTTATCATGTTTTTTATTAATGCAGAGAATATACATAATGAAAATGAGATAACCTATTGGTATGTATATATGGGTTTGTGCTCTTATATTTATGGGATAGGAGTGTACGCATTAGAATTAAAGGAGGAAGGAAGTTTTAGGATTATTTTCTCTATTAATAATTCATCAATAGCATTTTTTCTTGGGAATTTAGTTACACAGGTTATTTTTTCAAGTATTAGTATTTTATTTTTTGATATTGTGGTGATTTTTGTAAAACAATTTTCAATAGTTAAAGTTATGTCCTATAGCATAAAATCTATAATTTTATGTCTTCCGTTTGCTCTTTTAGGGTATGGATTGACATTATTTAGTAGATGTCATGTAAATACAATAAGAACTATTTTTACAATATTAATTTTTGGTATGTTTATGTTAATAGGAGTTCATTCATGGATTAATGTATATAATCCTTTGTGGTATATTTCAAATTATATAATGAAACCAACTAAAAATAATGTAGAATCTTATATTTTATTTGCTTTGATATCTTGTGTAATTGGAATAGTAGGAATTATTCGTTTTAATCCGAATTCAAATGAAAGGAGGTAAAGTAATGAACGAAGCAATAGAAATCCAAAATTTATGTTTACCATATATAAGAAAAACTGTAAGTCTTGAAATGAATAGAGGATTAAACTATATAAAAGGAAGAAATGGAGCAGGAAAAACCCTTCTATTAGATTATATATCAGGAATACGGAAGCAAAAAAAGGCAAATATATTAGGAAATACCAGTGTTATATATATTAATCAAAGTATTTTTTTCTCAGATCGTCTTATAGGAGAAGATTTTTTAAAGTTTGTTTATAGACTGGGATGTAAGGAGCAAGAAAATTCTTATTTTTGGAAGTTTATTGAAAAGTTTTATGATTATAAGTGGGGAGAAACAGAAGTTAAAGCATTATTGAAAAAACAATGGGGAATGATGTCTGGAGGTGAAAAAAAGTTTATATATATCGTTATTTTGCTTTCAATAGAGAGAATGGTATATATTAGATGAGCCCTTTGCGTTTTTGGATAAAGATAAAAAAGACATTATATGGAAGATGATAAATGAAAAAATTTTGAAAAAAAAGGGAATTATTTTAACATCCCATGAAAGCGAAATAAATAATTTAAATGAACCAGTGAATGTAATTGACATGGATGTGCTGGAAAGTATAGAAATTACAAAAAGATGTGATGTTTATTGAATTAGAAAAAAAAATATTTTATAATGTATTTTATTAATTATATTAAAGGATGCTGAAATTTATGGATGTGGAAATTAAATTAGTAAAGGATTTAGAAAGACCTTATGCTGTAATATATACCGAGGTGATAGATGATGAAATCCAAAATATGGTATCTTTAATTGGGACTTCTAATGGGATTATAACGGCAATTCATAATGAGAGAACTCTTGTCCTAAAAGAGGGAGATGTTTATTTAATAAGAGTGGAAAATAAAGAAACGATAATTTATTGCAAAAGTAAGAGTTATGTTAGTAAAAAGCGTTTGTGTGAATTGGAAAAGATATTAAAACATAATTTTATAAAAATTTCAAAAACTACGTTGATAAATGTAAACTATATCGAAGGTATTGAAGCAGCGTTTGGAGGAATGATGTTATTAATAATGAAGAATGGATGTAAGGATTATGTTTCAAGAAAATATCTTCCGGATTTGAAGGCGTATTTAGGATTATAAAGGAGATCTATCATGAAAAGATTAGTAAATTTATTGATAAAGGGCATTGGAACTTCATTAGTAACTTTTACAATATTAGGGATAGTTTGGGATATAAAAAATGGTGGGAATTATATTATGAATAATTGGAGTTATACAAAAATGGTTGTTGCAGCGATTATTGTAGGAATTGGTTTTGCTGTTCCAGCTTTAATTTATTATAATCCCAATATACCTTCCTGTATGAAAGTTCTTTTTCATATGGGATTAGGATGCACGATATTGTTAATAACTTCGTTTATAGTAGGATGGATTCCTATGTCATTAGGTCTTAAAGAATGTGTATTTACAGTAATGGTGGAATTATTAATTTCATTTATTTTATGGTTGTGCTTTACTTTATATTATAAAAGAGTAGCAAAAAGAATGAATGAGCAAATTAAAAATATGAAATCTAAAGAATAAGGATTTTTTATAAGGCTATCACTTCGTATTTTTTAATAATGAAGGGATAGCCTTATAAGATTATCTATTAAGGAATCCTTTATTTTTCCAGTCCATGTATCCAGTCAGATTTTAAGAAATAAATAAGGAAAGTAATGGAACTTAAGGTCCACGTCAGTGGATAAGCCCAGAAAATAACTCGAATATCAGGTATAAATTTAACAGCAATCGTAATATAGGTTACGCGGATAATGCACCAACATACCAGCATAACAAACATAGGAATTGTTGATTTTCCAGCACCACGCAAGATTCCCGCCATGCAGTGGGAAAATGCAAGAAGGAAGTAAAATAAAGCACCAATATGAGCCTGAGTTGTTCCGTATGAAATAACTTGTGGAGTATCATTGAATGCGGCAAGGAATTCAGGAGCCATAGAGTAGATAATAACACCTACCAGCTCTGCCATAGTGATGGAGCAGATTACCCCAAATACAGCTCCTTTTTTTGCTCTTTCATATTCCTTCGCGCCCAGATTTTGGCTGATAAAGGTAGTCAGTGCCAAGGCAAAGCAGGTAATGGGAAGAAAAGCAAAACCTTCTACTTTGGAATAAGAACCACAGCCTGCCATGGCCATTTGTCCGAACTTGTTAATATTGGACTGAACAACGACATTTGCCAGTGAAATAATGGAGTTTTGCAGTCCGGCAGGCAGACCATTGGAAATAATCTGACGAAGCATCAGCCAGTCTATACCAATACGGGAAGGATGTATTTTGTATTCTTCTGGACTTTTTAAAAGCTGTAAAAGACATAGTAAAGCACTGATAAACTGGGAAACCACTGTGGCAAAAGCAGCAGCGCCTACACCCATACCAAATCCCGCTACGAGAATTAAATCAAGTACAATGTTAATAATAGAAGATATAATTAAATAAATTAAAGGATGTTTGCTGTCTCCTACAGATTGAAGAATTCCTACCAGAAAGTTATACATAACAAATGCTAGAGAACCGCAAAAATAAATACGGAAATAAGTTACAGAGTTTGGAAGAACTTCAGGTGGAGTTCCCATTAACACTAAAATTTGCGGTGCTGCAATTACACCTATGATAGTTAGTAAAATTCCTGATATAATACCGAGAGCTACAATGGTGTGAATGGCTCTTTGAACTAAATCAAATTTTTTTGCACCGAAATATTTGGCGACGACAACACCGGCGCCAATGGCAAGACCATTGAAAAATCCCACCATGAGGAAAATTAAGTTTCCAGATGAACTTACAGCTGCCAGAGCACTGCTTCCAAGATAATTTCCTACAATTAGGGAATCGGCAGTATTGTAAAGTTGTTGAAATAAATTACCGAAAAATAAGGGGACGGCAAATGCAATGATTTTTTTCCAGATAGGACCGCTTGTCATGAGCGTTGCTGAAGAACGATTGTCCATAGTTGTAATGCCTCCATTTTGATACTATAATTGAATGGATATTGAGATTAAATACCATATTAATTAGTATAAAGATACTGTAAGGGAAAAGCAAGTATTGAGGAGAAAATTATGTTGATAACAGATTTGCATATACATTCTAAATTTTCCAGAGCCACCAGCAAAGATTGTGATTTAGAGCATCTGGAAATGTGGGCTAGAAAGAAAGGAATACATATTTTGGGAACTGGAGATTTTACCCATCCTCGCTGGCAAGAAGAAATGATGGAAAAATTAGAGCCTGCAGAAGATGGTCTGTACTGTTTAAAACGAGAATATCGAATTTCAGATGGATTTGTACCAGAAAGGATAACGCCCAGATTTGCAGTTACAGGAGAAATTAGTTCCATTTACAAAAAAGGAGGAAAAACGAGACGTGTTCACAGTCTGCTGATTCTTCCAGGTTTGGAGGAGGCAGAACAGCTGTCAAAGAAATTAGAGAAAATTGGAAATCTTCAGTCAGATGGACGTCCGATTTTAGGATTACCATGTAAAGATTTACTGGAGATGTTACTTGAAACAACGCAAAAGGGAATTTATGTGCCCGCACATATTTGGACTCCGCATTTTTCCATGATGGGAGCATTTTCTGCATTTTCTTCTCCAGAAGAATGTTTTGAGGAACTAACACCTTATATTCATGCGGTGGAGACAGGATTATCTTCGGATCCTGCCATGAATTGGAGAGTCCCTGTATTGGAAAATATGCAACTTATTTCCAATTCTGATGCACATTCTCCGTCAAAACTTGGCAGAGAGGCAAATTTAATGGAGATAGAGATGTCTTACAATGGATTGGAAAAAGCAATTCAAACAGGGGAAGGACTTCATGGAACCATAGAATTTTATCCGGAAGAAGGAAAATATCACCTTGACGGACATAGAAAGTGTCAGGTGTGTCTTACTCCAAAACAGACAAAAGAACAGGGTGGTATATGCCCGGTTTGTGGAAAAAAACTGACGGTAGGTGTACTGCATAGAATAGAAGAACTGGCGGATAAAGAAGAAGGATATAGAAAAGCCCAGGCAAAGCCTTTTGAAAAACTGGTTCCTTTAATGGAAATCATCGCAGAAGACATGGGGTATTCGACTGCGTCTAAAAGAGTTTTTCAGAAATATCAACAAGCATTGGTAAATCTAGGCACAGAGTTTGAAATTTTAAGAGAAGTTCCGTTAGAGGATATTAAGGCAGAGCTTGGAGAAAATATTGCAGAGGGAATTTTTCATATTCGAAATGATGAGGTACAGTGTAATCCGGGATTTGACGGAGAATATGGGAAGATAAAAGTCATAGGGCTTACGAAGTGAAAATATTGAAGAAGCGCCATGAGGAAACGAAAGAATTGGTATGGCATAGTGGAATAACTCTGCACTTTGATATCAGCTGTGCAGAAATATTCCTTATGCCCTTTAAGATATTGGGAATGATTAAGCTCTGGCTTCTTCTAAAGCTTTTGCCAGCTGGTCTGGACATGAAGTTCCTCTGCCATTACAGTCAGTTCCTTTTAATCTTTGAATAACATCATCGATTTTCATTCCCTGGACAAGACTTGCAATACCCTGAGTATTACCGTTGCAGCCACCATTGAATTTTACAGATTTTACAACATCACCTTCAACTTCGAATTCAATAGAACGCGCGCATACGCCTTTTGTTTTATATACAGCCATTTAAAAATCCTCCTTTGTTTCGTTTGTGTGAATTATAGCATGATTGAAAAAAAACGTAAAGACAAAGAAACAACTAGCACCAGAGGAAAGATTATGTTAAAGTGAAAGGCAGAGAATATTATTTTATAGGAAAGGTGAAAAAGGTTATGAATATCATTGGAATTATCGGTGCTATGGAAGAAGAAGTAGAACTGTTGAAAGAAAAAATGACAGATACAGTAATTGTGGAAAAAGCAGGAATGAAGTTTGTAAAAGGACATCTAAAAGGACAGACAGCGGTTGTAGTTCGATCTGGTATTGGAAAGGTAAATGCAGGTATTTGCACACAAATTTTAGCAGATGAATTTCAGGTTGAGGCTGTTATCAATACAGGAATAGCGGGTTCTCTAAAGGCAGAAATTAATATTGGAGATATTGTACTGTCTACAGATACTATGCAGCATGATGTAGATGCCAGAGAGTTTGGCTATCCTTTGGGGCAGATTCCACGTATGGAAACTTTGGCATTTCCTGCAGATGAAACCTTAAGAAAGTTAGCGAAGGAAGTATGCCAGCAGGTTAATCCTGATATTCAGGTGTTTGAAGGGCGTGTTGCCAGCGGTGATCAGTTTGTAGCAGATAAAGAAATAAAGAACAGAATTATTGAAAATACCCAGGCCTATTGTACAGAGATGGAAGGGGCTGCTATTGGACAGGCTGCGTATTTAAATAAAATTCCATATTTGGTAATTCGTGCCATTTCCGATAAAGCAGATGATAGTGCTCATGTAGACTATCCAACATTTGAAAGACAGGCAATTCGTCATACAGTAAATCTTGTCAGTAGTATGATGGAGAGATTATAAAGCAGTTATCTGCATAAACTGTCGTTTTTGACGGGGATTTGACGAGCGAATTTTGTTTCCAAAAAGGGGCAGGTGCTATATAATAGAGTTCATAGATTAAAGTGCTGCAGAATATAAAATATCTGTGTGCCGAAAATGAGGAGGAGCTATGGAGTACCTGATTTGTTATTATGGGACATGCCTTATGGGGCTTTTCAGCATCGTAAGTATGCTGGCTATTTACACAAGTAACAAAAGAGTATGGAAGGAATCGAAAAACCCAGTACAAGCAAAAGACAAATGGACAATAAACTTTATTGAAGAACATCAAAAAATGTTAAAAGATAAGATACAGATACATAACCCGGCTGTTTATGTAATGAAGCGAATGAGAGGACGAAAGATAGGACCATGGAGTATGCACCAGATTAAGGGCATTTCTTGGATTACTTTGTGCCTCTCATTTTTATTTGCAGGAGCACAGTTTTTTCTTATGGGAGAAAACGGCAATAAGGTAGTGAAAATTTTTCTATTGAATATAGAAATTTCTAAAGTGAATCTTACGATTTTTACTACGATTGGAATTGGAATTGTACTGTTTGGATTAAAAATACTGACAGGAACAGGATATTATGAGGAAGAAATTGAAACAAATTTGTTGGATTATGTGGAAAATTATTGTAAAGAACCTGAAAAAGTAGTTACTCCAAGGAAAACAGAAAAATCAGTGGAAGATTCTAAAAAAGAGGAAATTTTAAAAGAAATAGAGCAGGGGATTTTGGAAACAGCAGCCACAGACAGCCGTTATTCACATTTGCTGGATAAAGAGGAGAAAGCGATTGTGAAAGATGTGGTAAAAGAATTTTTGGGAGGAAATTAAAAACAATAGGAAATTAAAAACAATAGGAAATATGAATGGAAATAAGAAACCTTCTTTGGTGAAATTAATCACCTAAGGGGGTTTTTTAATGTTTCTGAAAAGTACATGACATGTTATAGGGAAAGTGTTAAGATAGAGAGAATATAATTTGGAGGGAATGAGAATATGGAACAGGAAAAAAAGACGGCAATGCGAGTATCGGTAGTTAGTATTGTGTGGAATGTAATCCTTTCTATTTTTAAATTAATAGCAGGTATTTTAGGCCATTCGGGAGCAATGATTTCTGATGCAGTTCATTCGGCTTCGGATGTATTTAGTACAATGATTGTGATGTTGGGGATTAATATTGCCAGCCGACAATCAGATGATGACCATCAGTATGGGCATGATAGATTGGAATGTGTAGCTGCCATTTTATTAGCAGTTGTTTTGTTTGCTACAGGTATGGGGATTGGTATTGGTGGTATAAATAAAATCATTGATGGAACAGCAGGTGAGGCTGGAGTTCCAGGAGTGATTGCTTTGGTTGCAGCAATCGGTTCTATTGTGGTGAAAGAGGGTATGTTTTGGTATACTAGAAATGCAGCAAAGAAGATAAATTCTGGTGCTTTAATGGCAGACGCCTGGCATCATCGTTCAGATGCATTATCTTCAGTAGGTGCGTTGATTGGTATCGGGGGAGCACGTCTAGGATTTCCTATATTGGATCCCATTGCAAGTGTCATTATTTGCATTTTTATTGTGAAAGCAGCTTATGATATTTTTAAAGATGCCGTTGATAAAATGGTTGATAAGTCTTGTGATGAAGCAACGGAAGAAAAAATGCGCCAGCTAATTGAAAAACAGCAGGGAGTTTTAAAAGTAGATGTATTGCGTACCAGATTGTTTGGAGCAAAAATGTATGTGGATATTGAGATTTTAGCAGATGGGGATATTAGCTTAAGAGAAGGGCATGAAATTGCACAGGTTGTTCATGATAAGGTAGAAGCGGAGTTTCCACTGGTGAAACACTGTATGGTACACGTAAATCCATTATAAATTTTAAGGAGAAACGAATGTGAAAGCATATCAGCTAAAAGTACAAATTAAAGATTCACATCCACCAATTTGGAGAAGGATCATTGTTCCTTCCGGTATTACTTTCAAAGAGCTGGCTGAAATATTGAATGTGACAATGGGGTGGATAGGATACCATTTGCATAGCTTTGAGTTCTTTCGTCTGGGTATTTCTGTGGGAATGAAATCAGATGAATGGAAGTTTTTTGAAGATATGGGAAGGGAAACCTTAGATGAGGAAAAAATTGTTATTGACACTCTTTTAGAGAGAACATCTACATTTACTTATGTATATGATTTTGGAGATGATTGGGAACACAAGGTTACGGTAGAAGAAATTTTAGAGGATTATGAATATTCTTATGCGAAGGTTTTAAAGTATAAAGGGGAAACACCTTATGAAGATTGTGGAGGAATAGATGGCTATTATGAAATGCTAGATATTTTAGAACATCCGAAACATCCTGAGTACAGACATATAAAAGACTGGACAGAAGAGAGTTTTCAATCGGAGTATGATTTAGATGAGGTTAATGAAGCATTACGTCAGTTGAAATATGATGTTGCTGATGTAACGTTGAAGGAAATTTTAACAGAATATTCGAAAACCGATTTAATAGATATTGCGAAGATTCATCAGTTATCTGGGTATTCTAAGTATAAGAAGGCAGAATTAGCGGAATTTTTAGAAAAAGAATTGTTAAGCAAAGAGGTTATGTGCAGATATTTCAGATTTTTAAATGAAGATGAAATACAGCTTTTAGAAAGTAAAGATGTACCTTGTAAAGTTTCTTTTATGGATGTAAAATATCAATATTTGTTAATGGGAGGATATGCGGGAGTTTATGCCAATTGGGAGGACAGTGTTTTTTGTCTGCCAGAGGAGGTAAAAGTAGCTTATAGAAAAAATTGTACCGATAACTGGAAGAAAGAATGTCAGGAAGAAAAGAACTTTTTAATGTATTTTAATGTGGCAGCAGAATTTTACGGAATTTGCCCTATGAGGAAAGTTGTGGAATTATATAAGAGGGATACAGGAATTGAAAAAGATGAATTTTCAGCGATGGCTTTTCTGAAAGATGTTCCAGAGGGTAAAAAATATTTTGTACTGCAGGGCAGTGAGATTGTATTATCGTTGTATAAAGTAAAAAATGAATACAAACGTCTTCTTAGAGAACAGCAAGGACAGGATTTTTATATTCCGTCAAAGGAAGAGGTAGAATGTCTGGGAAGGAAAGGTTATCTACCATTTGGCAAAAACATGCAGCAGTTAAAGACTTTCTTTCTAAAAGAGGGAAAGGAAGAACCGGAAGATGCAGAGATTTTATGTCGCTCAATCCAATTTATTATTCGAGTAGGGCAAACAATGGAGGAAGTGTTGGACCTTTTGGAGAATGTATGTTTAGAATATTATGAGATTATGGAAGATAATGAATTAAGAGGTAAATTGTTGCAAAGAATAGCAGCTGTATGGAAAGAGACCAATACTGTTGTAAGGCGTGGAAACAAGGACGAAAAATATATGGAAGAGGGGAATGATAAGATTATTTTATTCCCTGGAAAAAAATATTAAAGAAATTTTCCTTGTAAATCATCACAGTCTATTTTATAATAGAAAGCATTCTTGATAAAATATTTCAGATATAAAGTGTTAGGAGGAAAAAGCGTGAAAAACGAAGTAGTCATCGTTCTTGATTTCGGTGGACAGTATAATCAGTTAATCGCAAGACGCGTGCGTGAATGTAATGTTTACTGCGAAATATATTCTTATAAAACAGATATTGAAAAAATTAAAGCAATGCAGCCGAAGGGTATTATTTTTACAGGTGGGCCAAACAGCGTTTATCTGCAGGATTCTCCTACTTATACAAAGGAAATATTTGAACTGGGTATTCCAATCTTAGGAATTTGCTACGGTTCCCAGCTTATGATGCATCTTTTAGGAGGAAAAGTTGAGAAAGCTCCTGTTAGAGAATACGGTAAGATTGAAGTAACGGTTAATCAGAATTCCAAACTTTTTGAAAATGTATCAGAGAAAACTATTTGTTGGATGAGTCATAATGACTATATTTCTAAAGTTGCTCCGGGATTTGAAATTAGTGCGCATACTGCAGATTGTCCAGTTGCAGCTGTTGAAAATACAGAAAAGAACTTATATGCAACACAGTTCCACCCAGAAGTACTTCATACACAGGAAGGAAAGCAGATGCTTTCTAATTTTGTTTATAATGTATGTCAATGTTCTGGCGATTGGAAAATGGATTCTTTTGTGGAAGAGTCTATTGAGGCAATTCGTAAAAAAGTAGGAGACGGAAAAGTTCTTTGTGCCCTTTCTGGTGGTGTGGATTCCTCTGTTGCAGCAGTTATGCTTTCAAAAGCAGTGGGAAATCAGCTTACTTGCGTATTTGTAGATCATGGACTTCTTCGTAAAGATGAAGGAGATGAGGTAGAGGCAGTATTCGGACCAAATGGACAGTACGACTTGAACTTTATCCGTGTAAATGCACAGGAGCGTTTCTATGCAAAATTAAAAGGTGTAGAAGAACCAGAACAGAAACGTAAAATCATCGGTGAAGAGTTTATTCGTGTTTTCGAAGAAGAAGCAAAGAAAATCGGAACAGTTGATTTCTTAGTACAGGGAACAATTTATCCTGATGTAGTAGAAAGTGGCGTTGGCGGTGAGTCTACCGTTATTAAATCACACCATAATGTAGGTGGTTTGCCAGAGTACGTTGACTTTAAGGAAATTATTGAGCCATTACGTGATTTGTTTAAAGATGAAGTGCGTAAGGCAGGTTTAGAACTTGGTATTCCGGAATATCTTGTATTTAGACAGCCATTCCCAGGACCGGGACTTGGTATCCGTATTATCGGTGAAGTTACTGCTGAAAAAGTAAAAATGGTTCAAGAGGCAGATGCAATTTGGCGTGAGGAAATCAAGAAAGCTGGATTGGATAAAGAAATTGGACAGTATTTTGCAGGTCTTACAAATATGCGTTCAGTAGGCGTTATGGGAGATGAAAGAACCTATGATTACGCAGTAGCTTTAAGAGCAGTCACAACTACGGACTTTATGACTGCAGAGAGCGCAGAAATTCCGTGGGATGTTATAGGAAAAACAACAAGTAGAATTGTCAATGAGGTGAAACATGTTAATCGTGTAATGTATGATTGTACAGGAAAACCACCAGCGACGATTGAATTTGA
>JARIAQ010000057.1 GCA_029257775.1 Blautia sp.
TAATTATACACTTCGGATAACATTTGGCAATATTTTTCTATTGTTACTTATCATTTTTATTATAAATAGCAGAATTTTTTTCAATATTTTTATGCATTTTTCACATTATTCTTTTATTTACTTTTAAGCCTATGTTCATTATGTTTTTTCTGTTTTTAAATGTTACTTATTTTGTTATTAACATTATATTCTTGTTACTTAACATCATTTCTTAGAACTCTATATTACAATTTTGTAATCTTTCTTCCATCCCTTGCCACTTTTTTTAATTTCTTTTATACTATCATCATATTATAAAAAATATTCTAAGGAACGATTTTATGAATGTACTTTTATCCACAAAAAATATTTCAAAAGTTTACAACACCTCCGCTGGTGATGTCCTTGCCTTAGACAACATTAACCTACAATTAGAAGAAGGTCTCTTTTACGCAATTATCGGCAGAAGTGGTTCTGGTAAATCTACGCTTCTTCATATCCTTAGTGGCTTAGACCAGCCTACTAATGGTAGCGTTTTTCTAGCTGGATTTGATGTTTCCAAATTTCCTGATGAAAAAATGGCAATTTTCAGAAGACGATATATCGGATTTATTTTTCAAAAATATAATCTAATGAATGATTTTGATATCTTAACTAATTTATGTCTTCCCGCAAAATTAGACAGTAAAAAAATAAATAGGAAATTTTTCAAGCAGGTTACAGATCATTTAGAATTATCACCACTGCTCTCTAAATATCCCGCTGAACTTTCAGGAGGTGAACAACAAAAAGTTGCCATAGCACGTTCCATTTTAATGCAACCAAAACTAATTTTTGCCGATGAACCAACAGGAAACCTTGATAAAAAATCTGCAGAAAAAGTGACACAACTTTTACTGCAATGCTCAGAAAAATATGGGCTTACTGTTATCACTGCCACACATGATCTTTGTATGGCGCAAAAAGCAGATCGCATTCTTCATTTAGAGGACGGTAAAATTGTAAACTCTGAGTATAGAGGAGGCATATTATGAAAAAACAGATTTGTATTGTAGAAGATGATGAAAATGTAGCAGAAAGTCTTCAAGAACTCTTATATAAGAATTATTATCATGTAATTCTAACACAAAATATTTCTGAAACATTGATCGCTTTACGCAACCATTCTATTGACCTTCTTCTTTTAGATGTTCACCTAAAAGAAGAGTCTGGATATGAACTGTGTAAAAAAATAAGAAAGCTCTCAGATATTCCTATTTTATTTCTTACCGGCTGCAACACAGAAAGTGAACTCCTTGAAGGATTTCAGTCCGGTGGCGATGACTACCTCACAAAACCCTTCCGTATGAGAGAACTTTTAGCGCGAATAGAAGCCCTTCTTAGAAGAACCACCTCAAAAAGTTGTTCCTGTATTAAAAGCGGGGAACTTACTTTTAACTGTGATACACAACTAATGCTCTTTAATCATGATTTTTTAGATCTTACGTCTACTGAAAGAAAACTCGTATGGCTTTTGATGGAAAATCACCCTAGAACGCTCCCTAGAGAAGAACTACTTTATCAGGTATGGGATAAACGAAACTTTTTTGTAGAATCTAATACTCTAACAGTAAATATGTGTCGTTTACGCGATAAGCTAGGTAGTTTTGAAGGAACGCCTTATATTGAAACAATTCGAGGTATTGGCTATCGTTGGGCAATCCCTGTGAGAAGGTGATTTTATGTTAAACATTTTTTTACTCATTCTATTCTTTGGATGCCTTTTTCTTTTTTTACATACTTATTATGAAAATTGGAAAATAAAGAAAAATTTAAAATTACTGACAGAAGAAGTGAATAATTTTCTTCTCTATCCTACTCCAACAGATTTTTCTTTAGAAGAAGGATTATTCTACAACCTGCTTTTAGAAATCCGAGCTTTAGAAAAACAACTTTTACAAGAAAAAGAGATTCAGGCACAGCGCGAAACAGAAATGGCTCATTTTATAGAAAATATGGCTCATCAAATGAAAACTGCTATAACCGCTCTGCAAATTCGTCTTGATTTGGTAGAGTCTCATTTTCCCACAGATTTTGAAATCCACGACATTCAAAAAGCTCAAAAATACGTAGAACAGCTCAGCTATGAAATTGATATGCTTTTAAAATCTAGTCAACTTGCCGAAAACAAAATAACGATGCAGATGGAAAAATTAGATTTTCATAAATTAATTTCTATCTGCATCGAACATGTAACTATTTTCGCCGAAAAGAAAAATGTAACGTTTAAAATAGAATGTCCATCTTCCCTCTCTCTTTCAGGGGACTATTTTTGGCTTTCTCAAGCTATTGAAAATCTATTAAAAAATGCAGTCGAACATACAAAAGAAAATACTTCCATTTCTCTTATTCTAAAAGAAGAAAATGGCAATGCTCGTCTTTCTATTCGCGATTATGGAAACGGACTTCCTCCTCAGGAACTTTCAAAAATATTCCGTCGATTTTACAGAGGCAGTTTTTCAAAAACTGGTTATGGTATTGGCCTTTCTATGGCATGGGACATTATCCATGCTCATCATGGAACACTCACTGCTGGAAATTGCAACGATACTGGAGCATGGTTTTTGATTTCACTACCACTTCTATGCGACAGTAGAATTTATTCTGATAAGGAAACATCTTCTAACAATTTTCCGTCCTCTATTTTATAAATAATATCTGCCTCCTTTGTAATTTCCAAATCATGCGTTACTACAATAAGGGTTTGTCCGAAACACTTAGCGCCTTCCTTTAAAAGCGCCAAAGTTTCTTCTCCTGTTTTTTTATCTAAATTTCCGGTAGGCTCATCTGCGAAAATGATTCGTGGCTTGGCAGCAAGAGATCTGGCAATAGCCACTCTTTGCTGTTCTCCTCCGGAAAGTTCTGCTGGATATTTTTTCAGCTTTTGACTAATCCCAAGTATTTTTGTCACTTCCATCACAAATTCCATATCCGGTTTTCTTCTATCTAATTTCATAGGTATACAGATATTTGTCATCACATCATAATCCTCAATTAAATTATACTGTTGAAAAACAAATCCCATTTCTCTTCGTCGAAATATAGACATTTCTTCATCTGTCTTTTCATATAAATTTTCACCTGCCACAAATACCTCTCCTTTTGTAGGCTTATCAAGACCACTAAGTATATGTAACAATGTAGATTTACCAGAGCCACTCTTTCCAATAATTACATAAAATCCTTCTTTTTCTAAAACTATATTGACACCGTTTATTGCATAAACAATCCCAGAAGATGTTCTATATTCCTTATAAATATCTTTTGCCTCAATAATTACACTCATTCTATTCTTCCTCCTGAATAAGTTCTAAAATATCCCTCTTCAATAATTTCCGTCTTGTTCCATAATAAACTGCTACAATTAAACAAAAACCTAACAATGTAAGCAAAACAATCATTTTTATCTGAATACCCGAGATTAGAAAATTTTCTATTCGCATCCCCAATAGTTTCCAAACTCCTTTCTTCTCATGAAAATTCGTCCAAATGTGTCTCTGCATATTCCATGCTGTCATAAACAGATACACACCAAAGCAAATCCAGCCTCCTATTACAGAAAATATCCCCACCTTTACCGATTCTTTTAGCATTCCTATCTTTTGCTGTTTCTTTGACATTCCCACTGCTCTTAGTATTCCGATTTTATTTTTTTCTTCTTCCCCTGCCAACGATAGGATATTCCAAATCATCATAAGCGCAATTAAAAAAATCGCCCCACTTCCAAAACAAAGCTGAATAAGTTTTTGTACCACTCCTTGTATTCTGGAAGAATTTTCTTCCCTGTAACTATCCATAAAAATTCCATATCTACTACATAAATCTGCCACTACATAATCCGTAGAAAAATATCCTGCCTTAGAAGATGCAAAAATCTCCCCCTGTGCATATCCAAAAGGTTTTCCCGTATCATAATTAGATAATATATAATTATCCGGAAGCTGATCTAACATAGTTTCCAGCGCTTTTGCAGAACAAACAACATTATATGGGGTTGTTGCCATAAACTGCAACATATCTTTCTCACCTTTCACTTTCACCACCGCCGATACTTTTGCTGTATGTTCTCCTATTTTTTCTTCTTGTTTTCCTAACTTCCCGATTTCACTATCTGCTTTTCTTCCATAAAAATCAAAGGTTAGCTGTTCTCCTTTGATTATTCCTGTATCTTTGTATTTTTTATTTCCAACAACAATTTCACCATAAGCATTTACAGGAAAAAGTACTATTACTTCTGAACCATTACGAAAATTTTCCCTATTTATTTCTAACTTTTCAAAATCAATAAAATCCTCCCAATTTTCTTCTCTTATTCCATATAAAACTACTCCAATGCCTTCAGAACTTTCCTTGCTCCTATCTTTAATAATGCCATCATTATCTTTTAAATCCTTTACTAATGGACATTTTTCAATTTCTGCAAACTTCATATCTGCGATTTCAATCCCCCATGCAGCAATATGGTTTATCCCCGGTATTTGTTGTACTTTTTCTAGCATACCCGCTTCTATCTTGGGCTCTTGAGGCATTCCCGTCATAAAACGGTATGCTGGGATTTTTTCTATTTCACTTTTTTCGTTTAAAAATTCACAGGAGCACAACACACCCAAAAAAAAGACCAAACACGCAACTATGGATATAAAATTACAGAATATATATTTCTGTCGTCTATATCGTTGTATCTTTCTTCCCACAAGAGACTGACGAAGTGCAATCCAAAGAATCATCGCACAAACTCCAAACATCCCCAACACCCATAATAGAAAGATGCCTAAAAGTACTATGATAGGAATTGTAACATAAACTTTTTGTGTGCTTACTTTTATCAATCCTTTTATTGACAGCCACGTTCCAGTACTTCCCATCAGTATTCCCATTAGCATAGCAGGCACTGCTAGACAAAGAATTTCAAAAAGCAATAACTGTCTAAGCTGCCTTTTTGTAATTCCAATACTCCTAAAAAGTTTAATCTGTTGAATTTGCTTTTGCATCTGTACCATGTAAATACATAAAACTGCCAGAAGTGTAGTGATGAATATTATAATAATATAAAAACTATCAAATCCCTCTTGTGTTTCTGCCTCATATGCATAAGTATTTACCGCAAGTTTACCTTCTTCTCCCCTTTCTTTATTCCTTGAAGAAATATATTCTCCAACATTTTTCAGCATTTGTTCTTTATCTTTATAGGACTTAAAAAAATAATGAAATTTAGGTTCTTTCACAATAACGTCCGTATTTTCAACTTCTGCTATTTTAGACACACGCAAAGCTTCCTTCTCTGTCACCAAAATTCCTGGTAATATTTCTTCATCTACACACCATAAATCTGTATATTCTTTTAATACTCCACACAATTTATATTCTCTGCTCACAACCCTCGTAGTTTCTATACCATCATAAGAAACCGCTGGAAAAGAAATTTCCAAAATAATTTTCTGTCCAATTTTATAATTATGTTTTAATTTACTTAAAACATCTGCTTCCATTACAATTTCATTTTCCGCTTGCGGAAAATCTCCTTCTAAAAGTCTAATACGTCCCATTTTTTTTAATTTCTTTTCTACTGTCCCATATCCCACATCTCCTGCTACAGTTCCATAACATACAGCTGTACCAATCTCAAAGATATCCTTTTCTTGATTGAAAACTTCAAAATCTTCTTTATAACCACCAAGAAATGCTCCTTCCCATGTTCCATAAGTATCATATCGATATTCCTCATTCGACTTGTTCATACTTTCATGTGCGGAAAAAGCAATGACTGCAAAAGAAATAGAAATTGACAAAATACCAAAAATTAAAATACTACTTTTTCTTCTCCTTTTTATACCTTTTACTGCCAGACAGAATAACTCCTTCATACATACTCGTCGAGTAGACTTTGTCTCGACTTTCCACTTCCTTTCATCTATATTCTTTGCGATGAGAGGTTTCAAGTCTCAAAAGCCCCTCACAGAACCGCACGTGCCCTATTAAGGCATATGGCTCTTCAATAAGCCATTCGCCTAATAAGCACTTGTTACATATATTTTCGGCGGGGCTAACGGGTGTATTTGCAGTATCTTCTGATACTTTTTCCACGTCAGCCAATAGAACTGGTCTCTTTTTCGTTTACTCTTCCAAAGTTCCTGTCTTACATACACGAAATATTTTACCAGTCCGACATAGTTTCCGTAAATGCCATAGTAACGGTAGTGACCTGTCAGCTTGACATTTAGTGCTTCTATCGTGTCTTTCATACTTTCGTGCATATGTTCCCATATCCACTTCTTGACTGCTTCTTTCTTCATTTGCAGCTTCTTCTTACTTGTTCTGTGTAATACACAGTACTTATTCCAGTGACTTTTCGCATTGTAATGGGTAAATCCTACAAAATCAAAGGATTCCTTTGTTCCCTTATATCTTCCGAAAGGGAGTATTCTGCTTTTGTCCTCTGCGATTTCTAATCCAAATTTCTTCAGTCTTTCAATCAGAAGCTGATAAAACTTCCGGCTTCGTTCTCATATTGAAACAGGCATACAAAGTCATCTGCATAACGTACCATGTACATTTCTCCTTTGAACTCATGCTTCCTTACATAATCAAACCAAGTGTCTAAGGTATAGTGCAGATACACATTTGCAAGCACTGGCGAAATCAGCCCACCCTGCACTGTTCCCGCTTCTGTTCCCAGTCGCTTTCCATCTTCCATGACTTCACCTATCAGAAATCTTTTGACATATCGGATAAAGTTCTTATCAGCTATGTCCTGTTCCAGAAATTTAATCATCCACTCATGGTCTATGTTATCAAAGAAGCCTTTAATATCAGCGTCCACTATATAATTCACCTTATCTGCCATGATATGTTTGTTTACTCTTTGGATTGCGTCGTGACAACTCTTATTTGGACGAAAACCGAAGGAGAACTCCTTGAACTTTGGCTCATATATCGCCTCTAGTATTTCCTTGAAGACACCCTGAACCACTTTGTCCTCAAATGACGGAATTCCGAGTCCTCGCCTTTTTCCATTCCCTTTCGGGATGTATGTTCTGCGTACTGGGTATTGTTTGTAGGAAAATTTCTTCATTTTTACTAACAGATTTTCAATATTTTTCTCCAACCTCTCTCCGTATTCTTCCTTTGTATTTACCTTTTGGCTGTTTGCTGTAAGATTCTTTGAGTGTGTCCTTGTTGACGTATTTCATCAACGACTGAACTCTACCATATTTCTCCACGAGACTGGCTATTTCTGCTTTCTCTTTTTCCATAGAATCTTTGCCTCCTGTGCTTTCTATGTTTTGATTGCAAAAGCAACTTATTGCCCATCCCTTCCCTCCAGAGTCATTACTTCCTTCATTGGTACTATGGACGAATCCGACTCCTCAACAGTCTTCGTTTGTACTCACCATTGCATTGGCCGATACTCCCTACTGGCTCATGTCCAGAACTGTCCAGGTCTCCCATGTATGTCGAATATAACGATATCAGGTATGCCGTGCTCTGGGACTCCGGTGTGTTTTCATAATCTCGCTTTCGCATTACGGCGTTCCTGTTCCCTGTCCTACGCTTAAACATCATTGTTAGCCTTTGATGCTCCAAGGACTCGGTACTGGCGACTTGCTAGGTCTTACCAGACTGGATTCCCACCAGTTATATATTCGGCACCGAACTGGCTGCACACCTCCAATTTCCATTATTTTATCATATAAACCTTACATTTTTCTTACATAAGATCCTGTTTTCCACAAGAAAGAATTCTGTTTCACAGAATTCTTTCTTGTGGCGGGTTGCTTTTGCAACATAATTTCTGTTTGCCGCAGTGCGATCCTCACGGAGCGTTTTTTATTGTATAGGCGCAATTTCCTATACAATAAAAAATCCCCCCAATGGCTATCTCACCATTGGGGGGATTTTTACATTATATCCTATTTATTCATTAAAATCCGGTTCAATCAAACCGTAAGTATTTCCTTTTCTCTTATAAACTACGTTTACTTCTTCTGTTTCTGCATTTAAGAATACAAAGAAATTATGTCCTAATAATTCCATCTGCACACATGCATCTTCTGGGTACATTGGTTTAAAACCAAATTTCTTCGTACGAATAATTTTGATTTCGTTTGTATCCTCTTCATAATCTTTTTCAACAAATTCCGGCTGAAATCCTGCACTCTGTTTTTTATCAATAATTTTATTTTTGTACTTTCTTAATTGTCGTTCAATAATTTCCTCTACTAAATCGATAGAAACATACATATCACTGCTTACCTGCTCGGAGCGAATGATATTTCCTTTTACAGGAATTGTAACTTCGATTTTCTGTCTTTCTTTTTCTACACTTAAAGTAACTATAATCTCTGTGTCAGACGTGAAGTACTTTTCCAATTTTCCCAGCTTATCCTCTACTGCACTTCTAAGCCCCTGTGTAACCTCAATATTCTTTCCACTTATAATAAACTTCATTATGTCCAACCCCTTTTACGTATATTTTACAAGAGTTTCACTCGTTCTTGTAATGTGTTATTATTATACCAATATTTCTCCATTTATTCAATAGTTTTTAGAAAATTTACAAAATGATTATATTTTGTATACTCTATACTCATTTCATTACATAGAAAAAGAGCCTGCCAAAAACAGACTCCTTCCATCTATCTTGCTATCTTTCCGTCTCCTGTTACATTGCTGTTCTCAGAATCAGTATCACTTCCAGTAGCATTATCCATATTACGTTCAACAGAATCTCCCACATCATCTACACCCTCACGGATATCCTCACCAAGATCTTCTGCTCCGTCTTTTATAGCTTCACCTGTATCCCCTACTATACCCTTATCATTTGTATGATCTTGGGCATTATCGTTCCCACAGGCAGTTATACAAAGTACACTTGACAACAGCAGTCCTAATATCAATTTTTTCATTTCATGAAACTCCTTTCTATTAAGTTCTGCTGTTAATATCTGCAAATAAAAATGTTTTATACATAATCATAAAACATTTTATTTATCAATCACATGGCTCATATTATATAAGCCAGCTGGCTTTCCACTTAAAAATTTTGCAGCCTCCACTGCTCCTTTTGCAAAGACAGTCTTTGAATACGCAGTGTGTTTGAATTCAATAACCTCATCAGGGCCTGCAAAAATCACTTCATGATCCCCTACAATCGTTCCACCGCGAACTGCAGAAATTCCAATTTCCTTCTCTTCTCTCTTCTCTCTTTTCTGACTTCTGTCGTAAACATAATGATATTTTTGATCCATTGCATCATTTAAACTATCTGCAAGAGCAAGAGCTGTTCCACTTGGAGCATCTACCTTTAAATTATGATGACGTTCTACAATCTCCATATCAAAGCCTGCAGTTGCCAGCACCTTAGCGGCATCTTGCAAAAGCTTTAACAAAGTATTGATTCCCAAAGACATATTCGCAGAACGTAATACTGCAATTTTCTCAGAAGAACTTTTTACACTATTTAACTGTTCTTCTGACAGTCCTGTTGTACAAAGTACCAATGGAAGCGTTTTCTCCACACAATACTTCAACACATGATCTGTGGCCTTTGGAGATGAAAAATCAATCATAACATCTGCTTCTTCATTACAATCAAAAACATTGCTGTAAACAGGATAATTATGAATTTTCATATCTACGATATCAATACCTGCTACAATTTCTGCATTCTCATCTTTTTCTACAAGTTCCGAAATGACACGTCCCATATGACCGTTACAACCGTTCATTATTATTCTGACCATCTTTTTTCCTCTTTTCTTTTGCGTATTAAAAATCCTTATGCTAATTCAAGGCCAAAATCCTTCATTGCCTCTTTCAAAACTTCCTTATGAGCATCTTCCATTTCTGTCATTGGCATACGCAAAGGACCTACTTCTTTTCCCATAAGATTCATAGCTGTTTTTACCGGAATTGGATTTACCTCACTAAACAGTGCATGCACAAGAGGAAGTGCCTTTAACTGCATATCTCTGCTTTCTTCTATCTTTCCATCCATAAATTTTGCCACAATATCGTGTGTATATTTTGGTGCAACATTAGAAAGTACAGAAATAACACCCTTTCCTCCAAGAGAAAGAATCGGTACAATCTGATCATCATTTCCCGAATAAATATCCATCTTTCCTTTTGTCAATGCTGCAATTTCAGCTACTTGAGAAATATTTCCGGAAGCTTCCTTAATTGCTACAATATTTTCTACATGTTCTGCTAAATATGCTGCTGTTTTTGGTTCAATATTACATCCTGTACGACTAGCTACACTATATAAAATAATCGGCAATTTCACAGAATTTGCAATTGCTGTATAATGTGCAATTAATCCCTTCTGTGTTGCTTTATTATAATATGGTGTTACTAAAAGCAGTCCGTCTGCACCATATTTTTCAGCTTCCTTAGAAAGGTAAATTGCTGTCTGTGTACAATTAGAACCAGTTCCTGCAATAACAGGGATTCTTTTATTTACTTTATCAATAGTATATTTAATTGCGTCTAAATGCTCCTCATGTGTCAGAGTAGAAGATTCTCCTGTTGTTCCGCAGATAATAATCGCATCCGTCTGTCCCGCAATCTGTTCTTCGAGAATTTCTCCCAATTTCTCAAAGTTTACCTCTCCGTTTTCTTTCATTGGCGTTATAATCGCTACACCCGCACCTGTAAAAATAGACATATTCTTCCTCCTTATTGTCCTGTTGCTAATTTCTTTTGTATCTATATTCTGACTTATGGCTTATTTAATAACTTCAAGAGATACCACTCTGTCTGCAGCATTCTTCAATGCCTCTGTAACAATATTTCCTGTCATAATCAACTCTGTTTCATCATCTTTTGCCTTAATCAGGCTTTCGATTTCCTCTTCCGAGATAATACCAAATTCTAATGCACCTAAAATTTCATCCAGAATTAACATATCACATTCTTCTGTCAGCAATACTTTTCTTGCAAAATTTAATCCATTTCGAATATTCAGATTCTCCTCTTGCTTTTCTTCTTCTGTCAAATCTTCATAATACTTATTTTTCTTTTCAAATCGAAACAGACGAACTTCTGGCTCCATTGCATTTAGATAGTCTAAACGCGAAGTTGCTCTTCCTTTTAAAAATTGAATCACAATAGCACGTTTCCCATAGCCTACAGCACGAATTGCCTGACCGATTGCTACACTGGTTTTTCCTTTTCCAGGTCCACAGTAAATCTGTGTTAATCCCTTTTCTTCATCCATAATTATACACCTCTTACAGACTGCATTTTCCTTATTTTACTTATTAAGAGTTGTGTATATATTACTACACCTAATCAAATATTGCAACCTAACAATAAAACCGGACCATTTTAATCCGCATATTCCAATTTACTGACAGAAACTTCGTATGCCACTCTCTTTTCCGTTTCGTTTTCTTCCAATTTTTTAATATATTCTCTACTTTGAATTCTGCCCCAAATTAAAACATGGCCCCCCACTTCAAATGCAGATGCGTAGCGGGCATTTCTCCCCCAGCATATACAAGGTATGTAATCCGATTTTCCATAAGGTCTGTTTACTGCCAATAAAAGATCTGCAATCTCCCTGCCCAGAGGTGTCTTTCTATATACTGGCGGTTTACAGATATATCCATCGAGAAAAATCTGGTTCGTTTTAATAGAGTCATCTTCCTCTTCCACAAATTCCAATTCCCTTACAAAAACAGAAAGTACCAGTCTGTTTTTCTTCTCTTCATGGCGATTATAAGAACGAAATTGTCCTTGCACCATAATGTATTCTCCTTCATAATCCTGTGTAACATCTACCAGACGTTCTGAAACCATCAAAGGTATTCTGTCCTCAGAATCACTAAGTCGTTTCACCAATACATCTACCAGGTAAAATCCTTCTCCGTACACCTGATGACTAAATGTAAAGCCTGATGCTACCTTCCCCATAATAGATACCTGATTGTTTTCAATAATTTTATCTGCCATGATTTGTTTCCCCTTCCTCTTTCTAGTATCTTGTCTATATCATGTCTATTCTTAAATCACCATTTTTAGAACCTCATTTTTTAATTTTTTTAAAAAATTCTTTTTTCCCCTTTGTATTTACAGTTAAGTATGATAGAATAAAATCCGGATTTTACTAGACATACAGGGAAGTTTCCCTTTATCGAGACTCCCTTGACATCATACAGAGAAAAGAGGTTAATTATGAAAACAACAAGAGAAGATATTAGAAACGTGGCGATTATCGCTCATGTTGACCATGGTAAAACCACTTTGGTTGACCAGCTTCTTCGCCAAAGCGGGGTTTTCCGCGAAAATCAGGCGGTACAGGAACGTGTTATGGACTCTAACGACATTGAAAGAGAACGTGGTATTACAATTTTATCCAAAAATACTGCCGTATACTACAAAGATACAAAAATTAACATTATTGATACACCAGGTCATGCCGATTTCGGTGGTGAAGTAGAACGTGTATTAAAAATGGTTGATGGTGTTATTCTTTTAGTTGACGCCTTTGAAGGTGCCATGCCTCAGACAAAATTTGTTCTGAAAAAAGCTTTAGAATTAGATCTCCATGTTATCGTATGTATTAATAAGATTGACCGTCCAGAAGCTCGTCCAGATGAAGTTATTGATGAAGTTTTAGAACTTCTTATGGATCTAGATGCATCCGATGAACAATTGGATTGCCCTTTCTTATATGCTTCTGCCAAAGCAGGTCATGCTGTTCTTGATTTAAGCGACACACCAGAAAGTATGGAGCCTTTATTTGAAACAATCTTAAAATACATCCCAGCACCTACCGGAGATCCAGATGCTCCAACACAGGCTTTAATCAGCACGATTGACTATAACGAATATGTAGGACGTATTGGGGTAGGAAAAATAGAAAATGGTAAACTTTCTGTCAATCAAGAAGTTACATTGGTAAATCATCATGACCCTGACAAAGTTAAAAAAGTAAAGATCAGCAAACTTTATGAATTTGAAGGTCTAAATAAAGTCGAAGTAAAAGAAGCCGGCATTGGCTCTATTGTTGCGATTTCCGGTATTGCAGATATTCATATTGGAGATACACTCTGCTCTCCGGAAAACCCTGAACCAATTCCATTCCAGAAAATTTCAGAGCCTACCATTTCTATGAATTTTATCGTAAATGACAGTCCTTTTGCAGGACAGGAAGGTAAATTTATTACTTCTCGCCATTTAAGAGAACGCCTTATGCGTGAATTAAACACAGACGTCAGCCTTCGTGTAGAAGATACAGACAGTACTGACTGTTTTAAAGTTTCAGGACGAGGCGAGTTACATTTATCTGTTTTAATTGAAAATATGAGACGTGAAGGCTACGAATTTGCTGTAAGTAAAGCTGAAGTTATCTACCACGAAGATGAACGAGGCAGAAAGTTAGAACCTATGGAAATTGCTTATGTAGATGTTCCTGAAGAATTTTCCGGCACAATTATCCAGCGTTTAAGCGAAAGAAAAGGTGAACTTCAGGGTATGAGTCCTGCCAGTGACGGCACAACTCGTTTGGAATTTAATATTCCTTCCAGAGGCCTTATTGGCTTTAGAGGGGAATTTATGACCTCCACTAAAGGAGCTGGTATCTTAAACACTGCATTTGACGGCTATGCTCCATACAAAGGTGATTTACAGTACCGCAAACAGGGATCTCTCATTGCTTTTGAAACAGGTGAGTCCGTAGCTTATGGTCTTTTCTCCGCACAGGACCGTGGTACACTCTTTATCGGACCAGGTGAAAAAGTATACAGCGGTATGGTTATCGGACAAAGCGGTAAATCTGAAGATATTGAATTAAACGTATGTAAGACAAAACACCTTACCAACACCCGTTCTTCTTCTGCTGACGAAGCCTTAAAGCTGACTCCGCCTAAAATTTTAAGTCTGGAGCAGGCACTGGAATTTATTGATACAGATGAACTTCTGGAAATCACACCTGATTCTCTTCGTATCCGTAAGAAAATTCTGGACTCCCGCTTAAGAAAAAGACAGGGCTTTAAAAAATAATTTTAATAAAAAAAAACTGCTATTATGAGTTTTACTCTTATAGCAGTTTTTTTATAACTATTATTCTACTTGTTGTTCACCTTCACCAAAGTAATAATATACTTTACCATCTTCTAAATCAATTCCTTTAGCCTCTGCCAATTCCTTCACTGTCACCAATTTGTAGCCCTTCTCTACTAATTCGGGGATTAAACGCAAGGATGCTTCTATAGACCATTCATGAATATCATGCATTAAAATAACTGAGCCGTCCTGTACATTATCTATGGCTTTCTGATACGTAGTGTCTGCACTTTTATTCTTCCAATCTTTTGTATCAATACTCCACTTCACAATAGGCAATCCTGCCAATTCCTGTACACTTTCGTTTAAACTTCCTCCTGGTGGTCTTAAACTATCCGCTGGAACACCGGCTGCATTTTCAATTATCGTGTTGGTTTTACTGATTTCGTCAGAAATTTCTTCAGAAGACAATTTGGAAAGTATCTTATGATCATATGTATGGTTTCCCAACTCCATACCACTATCATATAATCGCTTTACTACATCTGGAAATTTTTCTGCATTTTCACCTAACATGAAAAAAGTTGCCTTTGCATTATTTGCTTCCAAACAGTCTAAAAGCTGATTGGTAAATTTTCCAGGACCATCATCATAAGTTAATGCTACCATAGGACGAACCTTACTACTATCATAACGCCCTTCTTCATCAAAATAGTAGTCTTTTCCATCTAATTCCATCCATCCGGTTTTCACATAACCATTTTCATCAAAATAGTATTTACTTCCTTCAATTTCTTTCCATCCAGCTTCAAAAAAAGTTCCATCCGTATTTCGATACCATTTTCCTTTTTCATCTGTCTGCCATCCAAAAATTGTCATGTCTCCAGAAAGCTTCTGAATATCCGAAGCACTCATAACTGGCTGTTTTGCTGCTGGTACTTCATCATTCTTAGTTTCTGCCTTTACTTCTTTGCTAATTTCCGTAGGACTTTTTTTACCAAATCCTGATGTTAATGCTGTAACCCCTTTTGCAATCAGAAAAATTGCAAGCACTAACACGCCAGCCATTGCAACAATTCGAATTAGCTTTCTGCGTTTCATTTGCCTCAGGCGTTCCTGTTTTCGACGCATTATACGCGCTTGACGACGGCGTTCATACTCTTCATCATCAAATCCATCACCAGCCTGAATTTTTTCATCATAATCCATAATATACTCCTCTCTTTTGTATTATACCTTTATTATACACAACCCCTATGTGCTTGTATAGGGTATTTCTAACCATTTTCCCCTTTTTTCTCCAGTTTCTGTCCTATTCTGACACAGAATTCTTCTGAATAAATTCATTTACATTTTCCGCAGTTACCTTGTAATAAGGTAAATATATATATCTATCGTTTTTAAAAGAAAGGTTTTCCATTCCTTCTCCCGTCATAAGCGCAACAGACAAATCTGCCATTGCCTCAGCCTGTCCCTCTTTATCATTATATACTGTTCCCCATAATTCTTGATTTTTAACAGCATTTAATCCCATTTCTGTCCCATCAATTCCTAAAAAAACCGGTAATGCTGCCGATGTATAATTTAGCTTTTTATAAGCATCTACCGCTCCAAGAGCCATATCATCGTTATTACTTAAAACCAATTCAATCTTATTTTGATACTCTCCTATAATTTGCTCCATTCGATTCTGAGCCTGTGCCCGCTTCCAATTTGCAATTTTACAGCTGAGCTTTTCTACTTCAATTCCATTCTCTTTCAAAACATTTACTGCATTTTCTGTCCGAATAATCGCATCTTGATGTCCCATCTCTCCTTCCAGAACAACATATTGTATTTTTCCATCTTTATTTTTATCAATCTGACTATCTTTTTTTATCAACTCTGCTGCTAATTCGCCTTGTAAGATACCAGACTGCTTTGCATCTGCTCCCACATAATACAACTTGTCCCACTGACGCAAATCCTCCGCCACCGGTTCTCTATTAAAGAAAATAATAGGTACATCCCTTTCTCTGGCAAGGTCGATAATTTCAGAAGGATCTGCTCGATCCACCAAATTTACACAAAGAATATTACATCCCTCATCAAGCAATTCTTCCACTTGATCATTCTGATTTTTTTGTACTCCTGCTGCATCTCGTATGGTCACAGCTACTTCCAAATTATCACATTCAACTTTCTTCAAATTCTCTTTAAATGAGCCAATCAGTTCATTCAGATAGATATCACTCTGATCATAATAAGTTACTCCTACATGAAGTTTCTTTAGCTCTTCATTCTCCTTACAACCACAGAAAAATAAAACCGCTATACTCAACAGAATTCCTAACCCTGCTAATTTTGTCTTTTTCATGCTCTACCTCACTTTTCTTCTCCCTGTTTTGCCTTTTACTGGCTCATAGTAAAAATGGTATCTTGGTTCTCTTTAGAAAACAAATTTTCCCTTCTCATAATCGAATAATCAATCTGCGATTTGCCATACCTATAAAAAGCTTTATCGATTCCATTCACCAACTCCGTTAAGCTTTGATATCCTATGTTGAATGTATCTGGTACAACTAAACATTCTGCTAATCCTGTATCTAAATAGTACACAGATTTCGTAGAATTTCCAATCCCATAGATGAGAGCTCCATGAAGATTATTAGCTGCTGCACATTCTCCTGCTGCTGTCAAACTGCTATCATCCAGTGCAATAACACAATCCACTTTAGGCTGATTCTCCAGAAAAACTCTTTCATCATCCTCGATTTTTTTTGCATCTGACCAGAGAATTTCAACCCCTGTATTCTGTAAAGTTTCTCTAAATCCCTGTTCCCTTTTTACACCATTTTGAGAATTTTCATCTTGCATCAAAATGCCTAATGTCTTCCCTTCCAAATTCCCTCCATAATCTTTTAAAAGTTCCTCTGCCAAAGCTTTTCCCATTGCATAATTATCTGGTTGCACAACAGGAAATTCTGCATTTTCTTCTGAAAAAAGATCCTCGATTAACATAATTTTTATCTTACTGCTGACTTTTTTTAATGTATGCTTTGTATCTGCGCCAGATATTGGCTGTATAATTATGCCATCAGCACCATTTTTTATTTCCTGCTCTATTAATTTTTTTTCTTCTTCCTGCGGAAGTACCGCACCTGTACTGACCATAGACATTTCTACATCTCTATCCTCTGCTGCCATCTTTAATCCATATTTAAAGGCAGACCACTGGTTATCATCTGCATTTTCTACAATCACAGATATCTTATATTTCTGTTTTTCATTATTTCCTTGCAGCATTACAAAGGACAACACCATCACCAGCGTACCCAGAACAACTTCCATCAGAATAAACATCTTCTTATCCTTCTTCATTCTCGTTCTCCTGTACTTTCCTATCCATAATCTCTTCCTTGTTAATAATATGACCTTTTTCTAGAATTTTACGATTTTCTTCTGTATATGGAATTGCCGGAATACAAATAGATACTTTCGTCCCCTCATCCAATTCACTTTCTACCACAAGTCCATATTCTTTTCCAAAAAGAATCTGAATACGGCTATTAACATTTACCATGCCAACTCCAGATCCATGCTTATGAATTCGATTGCTGTCTGTTAATACAAAGGCGACTTCCTCCTCTGACATTCCAAGACCATTATCAGCGACGGATAAAAGAATCTGATCTCCTTTACGTCTTCCTGTGACTACAATTTCTCCGCTATCTTCCATACTACTTACGCCATAATTAATAGCATTTTCCAGTAAAGGTTGTAGAATTAACTTTACAGTACAATAAGAATATACTTCTTCCTCTATATCAAATTTTACAGAAAATGAATTTTTATACCTCACTTTCTGTATGTTCATATAACTCTGGGCATGCTGCAACTCGTCCTTAATAGTAATTACTGTGCGGCCTTTTGAAAGACTGATACGGAACAACTTTGCCAGCTGAGAAATCATGAAAACTGCCTCGTCATTTCTCTGTCCCTCAATCATCCAAGTAATTGACTCCAATGTATTGTATAAAAAGTGGGGATGAATCTGACTCTGTAAAGCATCTAATTCACTTTTTCTTCTTTCATTCTCTTCTAGCACAATTTTCTTCATTAAATCTTCAATTTGCTCATAAGACTTCTGAATAGAATATCCTAAATGGCGTATTTCCTGAGAGCCTCCTATATATATTTCCGGCTTTTCTCCCGCCTCATACTCTCTTACCGAATCATTTAATTTTAAAATTGGACTAGAAATTCTAAGGGAAACCACCCGGTTAATCACTACCAACATCATTGTCATTAACAAAATCAGTATGGCTACAAAATAACGAATGTTAACCATACCCCGATTAAATGTAGAATATGGAATTACACCTACCAATTTCCAGCCTGTATAACTAATAGTATTAACAACTACCTTTCTGTTTTCCCCCTGAAAAACCTCATCATAAACACCATCTTTATAAGCAGAAGCTTCCTTACTGTTCTCGTCATAAATCCCATCGCTGATTTGTATTTGTCTGGGGTGATAAATAATCTCCCCGTTGCTGTCACACAAATAATAATACTGCCCATTTTGTACTTCGTTAATCTGCTTCATCATTCTGGAAATACTGGAAAAGTCCATATCTACCAGCAACACACCCGATTGAGAAAGTCCCTGATTTGTCAACTCTACCACTCTGCTTAAAGAAATTACCCAATAGTAACTTTGTGCTGTATCATTAAATAAATTTTGAATATGAGGTGTAGAAAAATGCATATTTTCCATTTCTTCTATTGCCTTTAAATACCATTCCTGGCTAGTCACATCAGGGTCTTCTTTTTGCGTAGCCACTGGTTCTGCTGCAATAAGACTCCCATAATCATTGTATAGGGCAATACTCCGCAGATTTTCCTTGTTCGCTTCGTATAACAGATTCATGCCACTTTGAATTTCCTGTTTATGATTTTCAAAATCATTTTCTTTAATTACATTATAGTAAACCGTGTCAGAAATCTGACGCATACTCATTAAATATGCCTCCAAATTTTCCCCTGTCTGTTCCATAAGTTTCTGGGTACTACTTATAGTTTCCTCTCTTGCAGAATTAGAAAATCTCAAATATAAAATAATTCCCAAAATCAACATAATCGAAATCGAAACAATGGAAAAAGCTAACATAATCGTAGTTTGAATTTCCCTTGGTTTTATTTTTTTCAATTTTTTCAAATACTTACTTTTCACTTTCTTGATACTCCGTTCTATATTTAGAAGGAGACACTCCAAATCTCCGTTTAAATACATAGCTGAAATAATTTGGATCTGTATACCCTACTTTTTTACCGATAATATAGCTTTTCTCGTTAGTTTCCAGTAAAAGTCGAGAAGCTCTATCCATACGATAATCCGTAAGATATCCAATAAAAGATTTTCCCGTTTCTTTCTTAAATATTGTAGAAAAATAAGAATTAGAAACTCCCAATACTTCACAAATACTGTCCAGAGATAATTCCTCGTTTACATAATTATTATGAACATAATCTTTGGCTTTCTCTACAAAAGACTTTCTAGATTTATTTCGTTCATTCAATAACTTTTCATGAAGAGAAACGCTAATATTCACCACCCACTGTTCCAGAATATGCGGCTCCATATCCAACATTTCCCCGTACAGTTGCCCCATATCTTTCGAAAGTTCTTCCAACACAAGATCATTATTGGCAGCAAATCGGCAAAATTCACTAAGAAGTTCCATAATATCCAAATGATGCTGCTGCAAAGACTTCTCTTTAAAAGAAATACTATCAAGATATGTATGTACCGCCTCCATAATTTCTGGTTTCTCTTTTAATCGTATCATTTTAAACAAATAAGAGAGTTCTGTTTCATGACTGGAGCCTGGTTTATTTTTCTCATAGGGCGCAATTTCTTGAATGTTAATTGCTTTTGACGCCCCATAAAGAACCCGATAGGATACCGCATCTCTGGCACTACTGTAAGACTGAGACAAATCCAAAATATTTTCACAGATCTGTCCTATTCCAACTGTCACATTGGCTCCAATAATTCGATGCACATAACGACAAAAACGATCACATTCATCTGTCAATTCTGAAATTTCCGTCTCTTTTGAGAACTGAGCAAGCAAAATGGTTTTTCCCAAATAGGAAAAACACTTTGCCTTCCATTTTTTTCCTAAATATTCCTTTGCCTGCTTTTCAACAGAAGCAGACAATAACAATGGATTCATATCTTCTGGCACCTGGGAAGATGATGTATGAATTACCAGACAGCAAAAAAAAGGACCTGTAAGAGAAATCTGATAATCAGAAAGATATTTTTCAAGTTCTTCCTCATGGATACGTCCTTCAATCAATGTTGTATAAAAATTTGCCTGTAAAAGTGGCAACGACTCCATATAATATTTTTTTAAAGTTTCTGCATTTCTTTTTTCACTGATTTCCTGATCTAGCTTTATCTTTAACTGAGTAAATACATTGGTAAGTTCTATGGAATTTACCGGTTTTAAAATATATTCTTCCACTTCCAAATGTACTGCTTCTTTTGCATATTCAAATTCATCAAACCCAGTAAAAAGCAAAATCTTGGTTGCAGGGTAATCTGTTTTAATATGTCCTGCCAACTCCATACCATCCATATAAGGCATATTAATATCTGTCATCACTACATCTGGCTGAAATTCCTCTACCATTTCTAAGGCTTTCACACCATTGTTAGCATACCCAATAACAGAAAAACCAAGCCCTTCCCAGTTAATTTTTTTCATAATTACCTGTATTACATCTTCTTCATCATCTACTAAAAGTACTGTATATGTATCCATTTTTCTTCTCCATATTATTACTCTTATTTCGCATTATTATAGCACAAAAGAGCCAGACCTGCATCTGACTCTTTTAAAAATGCTTATTTAAATAATGTAATTATTTCTTCTGAACATATTTCAGACAGTCAAGTGTAACTGCTACAAGAATAATGATACCGGAGAATACGAACTGTAAGTTTGTATCAATACCAAGGATTGTTAAAGAATAAGTAAGTGCTGTAAAAATGAATACACCAACTACTACACCTGAAATCTTACCAATACCACCTGTAAAGGATACACCACCTACTACACAGGCTGCAATGGCATCCATTTCCCATCCCTGTCCATAAGCTGCGGAACCGGAACCAACCATTCTAATACATTCCAGCCAAGAACCAAATCCATATAAAATACCAGCCAGAACAAAAGCGCCTACTGTTACACCAAATACAGAAATACCGGATACTGCTGCTGCTTCTGGATTTCCACCTACTGCATACAGGTTTTTACCGAAAGTTGTTTTATTCCAGATAAACCATACAATAGCAATTGCTGCAACTGCCCATAAAATAATTGTTGGGAAACCATTTACTTTAGGAATAATCATATTTGGAATTGTAGCTTCAATAGCACCAAAGGATACACCTTTTGTTGCATAAGTAACCAAACCAAAAATTACTAACATATTAGCCATAGTTGAAATAAATGGATGCATCTTAAATTTCGCTGTAAAGAAACCTGCAATTGTTGTAAAGAATGTACATAAAAGTATACAAACAACCAATGCTAAAATAACTCTGACGATAACTGGCATACCTGTGAAATCAAAAATGTGTCCAAATACACCACCTGTGTTAATACCCTGATGCATAATAATTGTTGCTGCTGTCATACCCATACCAACCATACGTCCAATAGAAAGGTCTGTACCTGCTAAAAGAATCAATGCAGCTACTCCTAATGCAAGGAACATACGTGGGGAAGCCTGCTGAAGAATATTTAACACATTATTATATGTTAAAAGCGGTGCACCTTTTACAATTGGTGTAATAATACACAGAGCAATGAAGATTAACAAAATCGCAATATACAAACCATTCTGCAAAAGGAAATTTCTGCGGTTAAATGTATATTTGTAGTTTTCCCATTTCTGTGCTCTTGTTTCCACGAAAGTAAACTTGGACATACGCAGTAAGTCAATTAAATGGAATTTATAAGAATATGCTGCATGTCTTCTATCTTTTGCTTCCTGGAATTCTTTTTCCATTGTCATCTTAGCATCAAAAAGTCTGTTTTTATAAACATAATTTTCATCTTTGATTTCCTGATGATCAGAAAGCTTTGCCATTGTTGCTTTGTGCTCTTTTTCCAGCTCTGTTATTTTTTGTTTATAACGTGCTTTTGCCTGTACTTTTTCTGCTGCACAACTAGCTTTTACCGCCTGATAATAATCTTTATCAAAATGTGCTTTTAAATAATTTTCTGCATCTGCAATCAGTTTGGAAACTTCTTCTTTGTTCTTAGTCTCTACTGCCTTAGCTGTTTCCAACTCAGTCTTACATGCTGCAAGTCTGTTTTCTTTTTCGCCTTTTGTAAGAGTACGATCTCTTTTAATACTATCCATAATATTCTGGATTTCTACGATTTTATCTGTACCATCTACTCTTAACTCATCAATTTTTTTCTGAATTTTACCAACATAATCCTCTATAGGCTGACGCAGTTTCATTTCCTGCTCAGCAGTGAGGATATTACTATTTTCGTTTGCCATATCTCTTCTTCTCCCTCATTATAGGTATTTTGCGCTGAGTCTTAAAAGTTCTTCCTGATTTGTCTCTTTTGTATTTACAATCCCGGAAAGATGTCCATTAGACATGACACCAATACGATTTGTAATACCCAAAATTTCAGGCATTTCTGAAGAAACAACAATAATTGTTTTTCCTTGTTTTGCCATCTGAATAATCAGGTCGTAAATTTCATATTTTGCACCAACATCAATTCCTCTGGTGGGTTCGTCCATCATGAAGACTTGAGGACTTCTCTCCAACCATTTACCGAAAATAACTTTTTGCTGATTTCCTCCGGAAAGACTGGAAATCATATCATCTGGTCCCATACATTTTGTATGCATGATTTTAATTTCATTGGCAGTTGCTTTTACCATTTTTGCATCTGAAAGCGCTGCTCCAGATTTATACTGAGGTAAATTTGCAATTGTTGTATTAAAAGTCAAATCGCATTTAAGGAACAGACCATTGGCTTTTCTTTCCTCTGTAATTAGGGCAAATCCATGATCCATTGCTTCTTTGGCACTATTGAAGTTCATCAGCTTTTTATTAAAATAAACACGTCCTGCTGCTCTTGTACGAATACCAAAAATAGTTTCTAAAAGCTCTGTACGTCCTGCGCCAACCAAACCATAAAGTCCAAAAATTTCTCCCTCTTTTACATCAAAGGAAATATCCTGTAAATGAGGTTCAAATTTTGTAGACAAATGCTGAATTGATAAAATAACATCTTTCGGCACATTGTCCACAGGTGGAAAACGATTCTCTAAAGAACGACCAACCATGGCTGCAATCAGTTCATTCATATCTGTATCTTTTGAACTTTTTGTCATAACCAGATTACCATCTCGAAGAACAGAAATTTCATCACAAATTTCAAAAATCTCGTCCATTTTATGAGAAATATAAATCAGAGAAATTCCCTGGTCTCTTAACATTCTCATCATTTCAAATAATTTATCTACTTCCTGTACTGTTAAAGAAGAAGTAGGTTCATCAAGAACAATTACTTTTGCATTATAGGAAATCGCCTTAGCAATTTCACACATCTGCCTTTGGGATACTGACATATTGCGCATAGGCTGTGTCAGATTTACTGTCATTCCCAACTTTCTGAAAAGTTCAGATGCTTCTTTTTTCATTCTTCCTTCATCAACGATACCTGCAGAATTTACGGGATATCTTCCAAGGAAAAGGTTGTCCATTACATTTCTCTCTAGACACTGGTTCAGTTCCTGATGAACCATGGCAATTCCATTTTCCAGTGCATCTTTTGGTCCTGAAAAATTAACTTCCCTGCCATCCAGAGTAATTTTTCCTTCATCTTTCTGATAAGTTCCAAAAAGACATTTCATCATTGTTGACTTACCGGCGCCATTTTCTCCCATAAGTCCCATAACCGTTCCTTTTTTCAAATCCAGATTGATATGATCCAGAACTCGATTTCGGCCAAAAGACTTACTCATATTGCGTATGGATAAGACAACTTCTTCTTTCTTATCTGCCATTCTTTTTTACTCCTGTATCTCTATATTGGTATCTAACAGTGTTTACTCACCATCAGATTTAAAAGAGGCTGTCGTATTAAGGGCAATCCAAAATACTGCCTTAACACGACACCCTCTATCTGTCATCTTGCCACAGGTATTACTGATTTACTTACTGCAGTAATGCTGTATAAGAAGCTGCATTATCTGTTTTAACCATGTTAATTCCAAATGCATCATACTGGCTTGGATTTCCGAGACGGTTTGTAATATTAGATTCTGTCTGTCCGTCACCGCCAATGTATTCAACATCTAAGTTCAAGAAATCATCGTATTTTTCAAGAAGTGGCTGGTATGTAGAGCTTAAGAAGTTATCAGAAGCGTTGTAAATATTCAGCCATACTTTCTTTTTCGGAGATTTGCTTTCATCTAACTGTTTAGATACAGGTTCAAATGTTTTTGTAGAATCTGTAAACTCTTTATAGTTATCTGCTGTTACTGCTACATTCAAAGCATAGTAAGAACGCTGATCTGCATTGTATACATATTCTTTATCACTAAGAACATTTCCAGCTTCATCTGCTGTACCAATACCTGTATCAATATCAACACCATCTAATGCATTACGAAGAACACGAAGTGTTAAATATGCCTGTACGTCTGCATGCTGGCTGATTGTTCCGCCGTAACCTTCTGCAATAGCTGCTACTGCATCGCTGTTAGCATCGTATCCAAAAGTAGGAACTTTATTTTCTTTTGACCATGCATTAAACATAGACATTCCCATACCATCATTGTTAGAAACAACAACATCAATCTGATATCCAAAGGAAGAAGACCATGTTCCAATGGAGTTACCTGCTGTTGCTGCATCCCATGTAGCACCTGCAGAGTTCTTCATTTCCTGAGAACCTAACTCACGAACTACAAATTTCTTTCCGCCTACTTCTAAAGAACCATCTTGAACTGCAGCCTGTTTTCCATCTACGTTTGTTCCAATTGGTTCACTGTTAATATTGCCGTCTTTTTCTACACCTGTTCCAAGAGCTTTACGAACACCTCTTGTACGTGCAATAGAATCGTTATGTCCGATATCACCAATCGCTAAAACATATCCAATTACGCCATCACCATTACGATCAATAGTATCTGCATTTTTTTCGATATATTCTTTAACCATCTGTCCCTGCAGTTCAGCACCCTGATTTGCATCAAATCCTACATAATAAGTATCTTTATTGAAATTCAATGCATTTTTATCTAATTCTCCTGTAGAACTGTTAGATGGCTGACGGTTAAACCATACTAAAGGTTTATCTTTATTTGCTACATTAGAAGCTTCTGTTTTTCCGCCTTCTTCTTTACCAGTTGTTTCTGCTTTTTTACTATCATCTTTTGCTGGTTCTGAACCACATGCAACTGCAGAAAGTCCTAAAACTGCTGTCATTGCTAACACTGCTAATTTTCTTTTCATTGAAATATTCTCCCTTTCATCGCACCATTTTCGTCCGTGCTTTTTATTGATATTGACACTATACACAATATCGAGAAAAGAAAACATAGAATTTTTTTTGTTTTTCATTGAAATTTTTAAGATTTTATTCGTTATATCGTATATTATTCTAGTTTTTTCGTCTATAATATGTGCATTTCGTCAATTATCTTTTCCCTTTCTGCGAAGAATATTCGGTGAAACTCCTGCATATTTTTTAAAACAGTAACTAAAATAGTGCTGATCGCTGTATCCACACTGTTCAGAAATCTCCCTAATTTTCATATTCGTTTCCTTTAAAAGTCTTTCCGCTATTTCCATTCTTAAAGAGGTAAGATAATCCACAAAAGATTTTCCTGTTTTCTTTTTAATCAACATACTCAGATAGTTAGGACTGATTCCAATTTCTTTACTTACTGATATAAGAGAAAGATCTGTATTTCCATATTCCTGACCTATTTTCTCCAAGGCTTTCTGGCAAACATCAGGGATTCCTTCCGCCACACACATATCCTGTAAATAAAAAATTCTGCGCTCCCCACCTTGATCACAGGAAAGTGCACTGGCCGATTCTGCACAAGATTGAAAAAGTCCTGTCAACTTATGTGTTTCCTTTCCTATGCCAATACTGCAACGCAACTTTAGAATTCGTTCCATACTTTGTACTAGATCCGTTACTAAAATATGGAGATATTTCTGCATAGAATTAGGACTGGCATATAGTACAGACACAATTCTTCCATCTACATAAAAACTAAAACATTCCACATATTTTTGCAAAATGCTGTTTACACCATGAATGTGATTTGATGCAGTACAATTTTTCCCATTTTTGTCTCTTAACAAAATAGAAAGCACCTCATAATTCCATTCTTCTCTACCGGCTCTTAACAATCCCATTTGTTTTTGCTCTTTTAAAAGTCGATTTTCTCTTTCTTCTGAGCTTTCAAAATAAGATTGATTCAACAAAAGTGGAAGAAAAAAATCTGCCCCTGTATTTGCTTCTCCTTTTTGTATTTTTGCAAAATCTTCAAATATCCTATCAATCTTTTCTTTTATTTTCTTTAATTCTTCTGTCAGTTCTGCAACGGAAATAGGCTTTAATAAGTAACTAATAATATTATACTGTATTGCCTGCTGCGCATAAGAAAATTCGTCAAATCCACTTAAAAATGCAATTTGTGTTGCGGGTCTTACCTCACGCACTTCTCTTGCCAAATCAATCCCTGAAATAAATGGCATACGAATATCGGTTAAAAGCAAATCCGGCGCCAGCCGTGACACGAAATCCAGTGCTTCACTGCCATTTTCTGCTTCTCCCACAATTTGAAAACCGATTTTTTCCCACTCTATTGTTTTTATCATTGTTTCTCGCTGTTTTGGCTCATCATCTGCAATGACCACTGTATACATAAGGCTTCCCCCAAACTTTTTATCTATTCTATTCCAATTCTATCAAAACTTCTATTGGCCTTTTACCAGTCAAGCGTATACTTCTTTCATCTGGCTGTGAAACACCGGCAAAAAGCTGAAATTTTTTACCGTCTAACAACCGCTCTCCTTGCTGATTTACTACCATCATGGCACGATTTGATATGGTAAATAACAAGTCTTTTTTCTCTTTTGCCTCTAAGGAAATTCTTTGAAATCCACATAAGCTATGATTTCTTACAGCCAGAGGTGACTGCAAATCTTTTATATAAATTTGAACAACCTCCTCTGTCTGTACATCCCCTTCATTCTCCACAGTAACTCTAAGTTGAATATCCGAATTTTTATCTGGCTGATTGAGAAGTTCTGCTTTTGTCACATTTACATTACCATAGGTCAAACCATAACCAAAGGGATATAAAGCTTCCTTTTCCATGTAACGATAGGTGCGATTTTTCATAGAGTAATCTGTAAAATCCGGCATTCCTTCTAAATCTTTATAAAATGTCACCGGTAATTTTCCAGAAGGAGACACCTTTCCAAATAAAATGTCTGCAATAGCCTTTCCTCCTCTTGCTCCTGGATACCATGCCTGAAGTACAGCATCACAATGCTCTTGTGCATAATTTAAGTCTACTGCGCTACCGGTCATAACAATCAGCACAACTGGTTTGCCGGTTTCTACAACTTTTTCTATAAGTTCTTCCTGCACTTTAGGTAAATGTAAATCTACCTTATCTCCAGATGCACTACTATTTCCAGTATCTCCTGCTTCTCCTTCCAGTATTTCGTCCAATCCCACACACAGAAAAACGATATCGCTATGTTCTGCTGTAATTACCGCTTCAGAAATGCGATCTTGTCTCCATGCTAAATTTTCTGTTGTTTCTTTATATAAATGACTTCCCTGTGCATAGAACACTCGAATAGCTTCTCCTGCTTCCTCCTGAATCCCTTCCAGCACCGTAATATAACGTGAAGAAGTCCCATGATAATTTCCTATTAAAGCTACTCTGCTATCTGCATTCGGTCCAATTACACCAATTGTTTTAATCATTTCTTTTTTCAATGGTAAAATGCCATTATTTTTCAATAATACACATCCTTTTCGAGCCATATCAATTGCTTTTTCTGTATGTTCTTTACACTCTACCACTTCATAAGGAATTTGATCATACTCACTTCCCTCAAACAATCCCAACAAATATCTGGTGGTTAATACACGCACAGCTGCTGCTTCAATTTCTTCTTCTGTAACCATTCCGTCTTCCAATGCACTTAGAAGATGAAGATACGTCACTCCACAATTCAAATCACATCCCGCTTTTAGCGCCAGTGCAGCAGACTCTTTAGGCCCTTTTGTAATCTTGTGAAACTCGTGAAAATCCTGAATAGCCCAACAATCAGATACATAATGTCCCTCAAATCCCCATTCATCACGTAATATTTTTTTCATGTAAGAATGGGCACAACACGGTTCCCCATTTGTGCGATTATATGCCCCCATAATTGCTTCCACATCGGCTTCCTTTACCAGCGCTTCAAAAGCTGGTAAATATGTTTCCCATAAATCCTTTTGAGAACATTCTGCATTAAATTCATGACGAATAGCTTCTGGTCCACTATGTACTGCAAAATGTTTTGCACAGGCAGCAGCCTTCATAACCGGACCCTCTCCTTGTAATCCTTCCACAAATTTAACTCCCAAATGTGACGTAAGATAAGGATCTTCCCCATACGTTTCATGACCTCTTCCCCATCGAGGATCACGAAAAATATTTACGTTTGGAGACCAGAACGTTAAACCCTTGTACAAATCTCTATCCCCATGTTTACTAAATTCATTGTATTTTGCTCTTCCTTCTGTAGCAATCATATCCCCAACTTGCTTCATACTTTCCTCGTCAAAAGCTGCCGCCATTGCAATTGCCTGAGGAAATATGGTTGCTGTACCAGCTCTAGCTACGCCATGAAGGGCCTCATTCCAATAATTATATGCCGGTACTCCTAATCTCTTTACCGGAGCTGCATCATATTTTAATTGTGACACTTTCTCCATAGTGGTCATCTGACTTACCAATGCTTTTGCTTTTTTTCTAGATTTTTCTCTTTCTTTTCTATAATTTTTCATGAACCCTCCGCATCCTCTTTTAGTAATCTTCTTGAAAAAGATAGCTGTTGCATCAAAATATTTTTATCTTAATGCAACAGCTATTTTTTATCTTTCCCACTTGTCACATAATGCATTTACTTGATCGGCAAATCTTGCTAAATCTTTATTAGTACCGCCTTCGTTATGACGGATTACTGTCATCAAGCGTTGTCCTGCTGCAAGTAATCTTGCAAATACTCCAGCTGCTTTTCTACTCTTTGCTTTCTGCTCTGCATGTTTAATAACAATACCTACTGTTTCTCTGGTTATTTCATTTGTCAACAAATTAACCTCTGTTCCACTATAAGGAGCCATTGCCTCATATCCTAGCTCTTCTTCCAACCGTTTTGCAAAAATATCACAAACCTGATCATCTCCATGAGCAACAAAAACACGCTTAGGTTTTTCCTTAAAAGCAGATGCCCATTTCATAAGACCTGCATTATCTGCATGTCCGCTAATCCCTGGAAGCCTTACAATATCTGCATTTACATGGATTTCTTCGCCAAAAATATGAACATCCTTTGCTCCTTCTACCAAAGATCGTCCCAGTGTTCCCACTGCTTGATATCCCACAAATAAAATTGTAGAATCGCTTCTCCAAAGATTGTGTTTTAAGTGGTGTTTAATACGCCCTGCATCACACATTCCGCTGGCTGACAAAATAACTTTAGGCGTTTCATTAAAATTAATTGCCCTTGACTCATCACTAGTAATTGATAATTTCAAACCTGGAAATGCAATGGGATTAATTCCTTTATTAATTAACTCCATAGCTTCTTCATCGTAGCATTCATTATAATGTTCTTTAAAAATACTGGTCGCCTGTACAGCAAGCGGACTATCCACATATACTTCAAATACTGGAAACTCCGGCAACATATTATCTTCCTTAATTTTCCTAAGGAAATAAAGCATTTCCTGTGTTCTTCCTACTGCAAAAGATGGAATTACCACATTTCCACCTCTTTTAAAGGTTTTTCTTAAAATATCCACCAGTTCTGTTACATAATCCGGCTTTTCCCCATGGCTTCTATCTCCATAGGTGGACTCCATAACGACATAATCTGCACTCTCCAGATATTCTGGATCTTTAATCAATGGTTGATCTGTATTTCCAATATCACCGGAAAATACAATTTTTCGCTCTTCCCCATCTTCTGTAATCCACAGTTCAATACTCGCTGACCCAAGTAAATGTCCTGCGTCTACAAATCGTACCTTAATCCCCTCTGCAATCTGTATGATTTCATTGTAATTGCATTCTGAAAACTGCTGAATAGCTCCTAATGCATCTTCCATGGTATAAGCAGGAACAAATTCGCTCTGTCCGTTTCTTTTTGCTTTGCGATTTCTCCATTCTGCCTCAAACATCTGAATATGGGCACTATCACGAAGCATAATGTCGCATAAATCACAGGTTGCTGCAGTTGCATAAATCGGCCCTCGAAATCCTCTGGCATGTATCAAAGGAAAATTACCTGAATGATCAATATGAGCATGTGTCAATAAGGCAAAATCCAACTCTGATGCGGCCACTGGAATATCTTGATTTTCGTACTGATCAGGCCCTTGTTCCATACCACAATCCACAATAAACTTCTTACCAGCTGCTTCTAAAAAATAACAACTTCCTGTAACTTCATGAGCAGCCCCTATAAAAGTCAGCTTCATAAAAAAACCCCCTTTGTGGTAAAATGAATGTTGTTATATTCATTATACCCCAGCAAAGAGGGTTTTGACAGAACTTTATTTAATTTTTAGGAATTAAAATTAATTGGGAAATTATTTTA
>JARIAQ010000004.1 GCA_029257775.1 Blautia sp.
ATACGAGGTTTCACTACTCTTACCTTTGATGCTCCGATTCCTAAAGCCCTACCAATAATTCTTCTAAGGTGAAAAGGGACCTGCGTAGCTGCAACTACATTCAATCTGCCAAAATAATCTAAATAGGTATATGCACGAAAAGTCTCCATCATTGCCTGCTGATTAGCTTTTGTATGATAGGTTCCTTCTACAGTATATTTGCAGGTTTTTAAAAGTTCCTCCACATCTCCTTTACTTTCTACCCCTGATGCACAGAGATTTCGATGATTATCTGCTCCCACAGGAACTTTAGCTTCCCAATCCTCTTCCGGATGAATTACAATTTCGCTATCTTTTGCTTTATGAAAATCCAATATAGAATCCAAAACCTGATACTTCACCTTAATCAGTTTTAAAGCCTTATCTACAACTTTCTCATTTTCTCCTGCTACAATAGCTACGGCATCTCCCACAAATCTTAAATGTTTATCTAAAATCAGTCTGTCATAAGGGCTTAATTCCGGATAAGTCTGTCCTGCCATGGTAAAACGATTTTGGGGCACATCTTTATAAGTTAAAACACACGCAATCCCCTGAATTTTTGCAGCTGCATCTGTCTTAATTTCTTCTATAATAGCATGGGCATGAGGACTTCTTAAAACTTTTACAATCAGACAATCTGACGGTGCTAAATCATTTGTATAAACCGGCTGTCCTGTAACCAGTGCTTTTGCATCTTTTTTCTGTACCGATTTATTCACATAATTCATTTTTTTGCTCTCCCTTCTTGTACTGCAAAAATTTCAAGATACTTCTGGTCTGTCCCACAAACCCTGAACAGCGGCATAAATTTCCTGCTAAATATTCTAAAATTTCATCTTCAGTAGGTTCCTGAATTTCTTCTAACATCGCAAATACATTCATCAAAAATCCAGGATTACAAAATCCACATTGCTCAGCTCCTTCATTAGCAAGAAAATTGCCAAACTCTTCTGCTTCTTTCTGCATTCCTTCCAGTGTGACAATTTCCTGTCCATCTGCCTGCACCGCCAATATAGAACATGAAAGTACAGATTTTTTATTCATAAGAACTGTACACAATCCACAATTTGCTGTTTCACAACCTCTTTTTACACTATAACATCCTTTTTCTCTTAACAAATCTAAAAGTATTGTATCTGCCTCTACCTCTGCTTTGATTTCTTTTCTATTTAATATAAATTTAATTTCCATTTTCCCCTCCTGCTTTTAACAACGCTCTTTTTACCAGCACTTGAACAAGAATACTTCTGTACTCTTTAGAAGCCCTCATATTTCCGGCTGTTCGTATCTGTTCTTTTGCATAAAGAGAAAAAGCTTCTGCGATTTTTTCTTGTTCTGAAGCTTCCTTATCGAGGAATCCTTTTAAAATTTCTTGTTTATCTTCCACTAATTTCGCTCTAAAAGGACAAGCCCCTACTGCAACTTGGATTTGTCCATTTTCTTCAATGGAAACTGCACAAGTCAACACTGGAAAATCTGTGCTACTGTTCCTCTGACTAAGATATGTCATACGAACCTGATTTTTCTTTACAATAAGACGCACCAAGATATCTCTATCTGGTTTTTCTACTGCAAACTCCTTTAAAGAAATTCTCCCTCTTTTATATAACTCCACCTCTGTATTCATTGCTAAAAACATTGTAAGGACATCTGAAAAACCATATCTGCCAAAAATACTGCCACCTACTGTGGCACGATTACGAAATTGTACTCCCACAATATGGCGAAGACTTTCTTTCATAGCTCCATTTGTATAATTCGCCAGACCTTCATGGGTTTCTAGCTGCCTAAGAGTCGTCATCGCACCAATCTGAAACTCTTCTTCTGTTTCTTGGATTTCGTCAAGTCCTAACCTGGATAAATCAATCGCCGTACCCACATTTCTGTTTCCCATTTTCAGCCAGAGCATTCCCCCTAATATGCAGGAAGATTTCTTCTGGTTTAATTCATAGGCTTCTTCCAGACTTTCTGGCTTTACATAATTTCTAATCTTTAACATTTTTACTCCTTCGTTATAATACATAAAAAGCACTGCCTACGCAGTGCTCCCCTTGTTATACTTTTTATAAATTTAGTATATCATAGGCTTTTTACAAGAAGCAAGCTTTTTCTCTTTTCTTTTTCCCTGATTCGTATTAAAATCAAGGTACAGATAACCCGGAAGGAGAAAAAAAATGCAACATCAAACAGATTTAGGAAAAGATCGAATCCCCATTCTGGTTTTAAAATTGGCAATTCCATCTATGATTGCACAGTTTGTTACTGTTTTATACAGTATTATTGACCGAATGTTTATTGGTAATATTAAAGGAATTGGCGATATAGCCCTTGCAGGTGTAGGAGTATGTGGTCCCATTGTCACACTTTTAACTTCTTTTGGCACCCTAATTGGTTTAGGGGGATCTATCTTAATGTCCATGCGTATGGGAGCCGGAAGAAAAAAACAGGCAGAATCTATTCTGGCTCACAGTTTTGCTATGTTGGTTCTTTTTTCTGCTATATTGACTATACTATTTTTAGTAAGTAAAAAATATCTGCTAAATTGGTTTGGTGCAAGTCCCATAACATTTCCCTATGCAAATTCTTACCTGACTATCTATACTGCAGGAACATTTTTTGCCCTTATGGCTATTGGGCTAAATTATTTTATTATTTGCCAGGGATTCCCTGCCGTGGGAATGTTTACTGTTTTAATCGGTGCTATTACAAACATTGTGTTGGATCCTGTCTTTATTTTTTTACTGAATATGAAGGTTTCCGGAGCTGCCATTGCGACAGTTATTGCACAACTTGCTTCTTGTTCTTTTGCCATTCTTTTTTTAATTGGCAAAAAAGTACCTATTAAAATTACACTTTTGAAAAAGAAAAATTTCTCACCTGTTATTGTGCAAAAAATACTAACACTGGGAATTTCCCCGTTCCTTATACTAGCCACAGATAGTGTTATCATTATTGTCATGAACTCTGTTTTACAAAAATTTGGCGGTCCCTCTGAAGGAGATATTTTAATTACCTGCGCAACCATTGTCCAAAGTTTCATGATGCTGATTACTGGTCCAATGCTAGGAATTTCCAGTGGTACACAGGCAATTTTAAGCTATAATTACGGAGCAAAAGAAATCAAACGTGTAAAAAAAGCAGAAAAATACATTTTAATCCTCTGCCTTTGTTTTACTACCTTAATGTTTTTCCTTTCCCGTATTGTGCCCCAATATTTTATTCAAATCTTTACAAAAGATACTTTACAGCTTGAACTTTGCACATGGGGAATTGGTGTCTTTACTTTAATGATTATTCCTCTTAGCTTTCAGTATGTATTTGTAGATGGATTTACGGCTCTTGGAAGAAGTAAAACAGCTTTATTCCTCTCTCTTTCCAGAAAAGGAAATTATATGCTTTTTACAATTCTTCTTCCTATTTTTTTTAGTGCCAAAAGTGCGTTTTATGCAGAACCTATCGCAGATGGGATTGCTGCTGTTATGTCAACAATTGGATTTCTTCTAATATTTAACAAACACTTAGAAAATCGTGCAAACTCATAACACAGGAGGTTTTGTCTATGAAAAAATTTTTACTTATACTACTTACTACAGCTGCTACCTTGTCTATTTCAGGATGCCAAAAAGATAATTCTCAGAAAACAGAGGAAGCCGAACTGGATGCAGTATCTTCCTCCTTAAGCGGAACATTACTTAAATATACTGGTACAGAAATATCTATTGAAACTTCTGAAGGTGAAAAATTATCCTTTCATAATTGTGAAAAAGCACAGCTTGATTTAGAAAATGGAATTGTTCCTGGAAATGAAGTCACCCTTATGTATGTGGGTTCTATTGAAGCTACCGATACCAGTAAGGTAAAAGTAAGAAAAATTATTACAGGAGAAGATAATTCCAGCGTTTTGGCTCTATCAAAAAAGGCACAAGAAACACTCCCTAATAATTCTGGTTCTCCTGTTATTTTAGAAGAAGATCACACAGATAAAGAAACTAAAGATGCGCAAAATGATTCTAAAAAAGATAAAACAAATGAAAAAGCTCCCCAAAAAGAAAAAAACAATAACGAAGATTTTGCTACTGGTGATTCCAAAGAGGCTACCATTGTGGGCGGTGTATATGTCCGCTCAGCTCCCCAAAGTGGCTCTGAAATTCTGGGGACTTTACAGGATGGTGATGCCGTAACTATTACAAATACAGATGGCAGTGGTTGGTATCAAATTACCTTTGAGGGACAGACTGGGTATATCTGGAAAGATTTTGTAAATTAAATAGGATTTCATTTATTTCAAAAAAATCCCCCAGAGTTTCAACTCTAGGGGATTTACTTTGTCCACTTAGAACCATGATTTCATTTTGCTTACTCATTTTCTATGCTATCTGTGGCTTCTTCTACTTCGCCGCAATAAATACATTCATATCTAACAAGTTTATGCTCAGTCCAAGCTTCTTTATCTACAATCCAT
>JARIAQ010000025.1 GCA_029257775.1 Blautia sp.
AGTACAGAAACCAGACACAAACAAACCAGTTAGTGGTCAGGTAGTAAAACCAAATACTAATACACAGAAACCAGCAGAGCAGAAGAAAACTGTTGAGCAGACTAACAATGCAGTAAAGACAGGTGATATGGCTAATGTATTAGGATTAGCAAGTACATCTATCGGTTCTCTGGGGGTAGCACTTCTTGCACTGAAAAGAAAATTTAGAAAATAATATATAGTGATTAGAAAGGTGGGTTAAGTACACACCTTTTTTAGTATCTAGAGAAGTTGTACAAAAGTTGTACAAACCAAACAGGGATAGCACAAACCTCCTTTCTATGCTACTTTCAGACTATCCACAGAAGTTCGATTCCGGTCTGCGGCATTATTTAAAAATATCCTAAACGTTTATGTTTAGGATATTTTTTTGAATATTTAATTGGAAAATAAAGAATATTATACAAAATAAAAGCTTCAAGCTCTTATAAATTAGGAGTTTGAAGCTTTTCCTATTTATCTAATAAACTGATAAATATTATAGATATTGACAAAAATAATAATGATCATTAAACCAATGAAAAGTTTGTCCACAGTTTTTTCTTGAATTTTCTTATTTAAGGACCTTCCGGCAATACCTCCAGCAATACCACCTATAACCATAAAGATAAGAGTAGTAATTTCAAAATTAGGAACACTTTTTGTTACAATAGAGGATAAGAAACTGGCTATCTGGGAAAAGAAAATAATATAAAGCGAATTTTCAGCTGCTACTTTTGTTGTCATAGAGAAAAAGAAAAATAAAACAACAAGATTAATTGGACCTCCTCCAATTCCCAAGAAGGAGGAAAGAATACCCAGAAAAATACCAATAAATACACAGGCAATTAAATTTGTCACATGATAAGTTTTAATACGTTCTTTGTATAAAGTGTAGACCAAAGTGCCAACTGTGACAAGCATAAGACAAGCGGCTTGAACAGCACCTACTTTATTTTTATCTGGACTTAAGGAAGAAACAAAAGAAAACATCCATTTTCCCAGAAGCCCGCCAAGAGCAGCACCTAGAGCTAATGGTAATCCTGTTTTATATTCGATATGTGAGTTACCGCTTAATTTACTCTTTATAACAGAGTAGGTAGACATGGATAAGACGGTACATCCAGATAAGAAGCTTATGGTGGCTACATCCATAATCCCAAAAGCATCTAGAACAGGCTTGATAATTACACCTCCTCCGATGCCGCAAATAGCCCCTATGATAGAGGCAAAAAAACAAATTAGAAAGAAAATTACTAATAACATAATTATACCTCGCATTTTTTCATATTCTATATTATTTTAGCTTTTTTATAGATATAGAACAATTATTATGTTATTATATTATATATAATAAAAATGATATGTATTTAAAAGGAGAGACATGACATTACGACATTTAAAAATATTTTCTGAAGTCTGTCGTTTAGAAAGTATTACTCTTGCTGCGGAAGATATGAATATGGCACAACCAGCAGTGAGTTATGCTATTCGAGAGCTAGAAGGATATTATGAAACAAAGTTGTTTGATAGGATGAACAGACGATTGTATATTACAGAAGCGGGAAAACAGCTCTTAATTTATGCAAATTCTATTTTGGCGCAATTTGATGAAGCAAGAGATGTTTTAAGAGATATACAAACAGTAACAAAAGTAAGGGTAGGAACAAATGTTTCTTATGGAATTAGTCATCTTCCCCAATTAATTGCAAGTTTTAAAAAAGAATATGATCAAATTCCAATTTATACATTGGTAGATAATTCAAGACAGATTGAAGAAAAATTAATGAGGAATGATTTGGATTTTGGAATTACAGATTATCCTTCTGATCCACAATTTTTTGTTAGTGTGTCGGTTGGAATTGATAAAATGATAGCAGTTTGTGCTTCTGATTATCAATTTCAAGGAACTGTAAGTATGAAAGAACTGCTGACAAAACCTCTGCTTTTAAGAGAAGTAGGAAGTGGATCAAGGAATATGGTAGAGGGATTTTTAAGTAAATATAAACAACAACCAGAAATTGTTATGGAAAGCATTAGTATTCGAAGTTTAATTGAAGCATGTAGTAAAGGTATGGGGATATTGCTGCTTACAAAATCGGTTTTAGAGCCTTATATGGAAAGTCACCATTTAAAAGAAATTAAAATTATAGATGAAAATGTTAAAAGAGAATATTATTTTGTATATCATAAGAGTAAATTTTTGACGAAAAGCATGAAATGTTTTAAAGAATTTATTATGAAAAGCAGATAGGAGAGATTTATGAAATTATATGAGTTAAAAGAGGAACAGGAACGAGTGATTTTGATAGGCGTACAGACTAGAGACAATGATGATACAGAGGATTCGTTGGATGAGTTAAAAGAATTAGTTAAAACTGCAGGGGCAGAAGTTTTGGGGACTATTATACAAGCCAGAGATAGTATACATCCAGGATATTATGTGGGGACAGGGAAACTAGAAGAAATTCGAATGATGATTGATGGGTATGGAGCCACAGGTATTGTTTGTGATGATGAATTATCACCTTCACAGATCAATAATCTTGAAAGAGAACTGCAGTGTAAAATTATGGATAGAACTATGGTGATATTAGATATTTTTGCTGCAAGAGCCAATACCAGTGAAGGAAAAATACAGGTAGAATTGGCTCAGCTTCGATATAGAGCAGCACGTTTAACAGGATTTGGAAGTTCTATGTCAAGGCTTGGAGGAGGGATTGGAACAAGAGGTCCTGGAGAAAAAAAGCTGGAAATGGATAGACGTTTAATTAAACTTAGAATTTCACAGTTAAAAAAAGACTTGGAACAGGTAAAACGCCATAGACAGATTTTACGTGAGGGAAGAAGTAGAGAAAATATTATGACAGCGGCTATTGTAGGATATACAAATGCAGGAAAATCCACATTGTTAAATCAATTGACAGATGCTACCGTATTAGAGGAAGACAAACTTTTTGCTACTTTAGATCCTACTACCAGAATTTTGGAATTATCAGGAAAACAAAGACTTTATCTTACAGATACTGTAGGTTTTATCAGAAAACTTCCTCATCATTTAATTGAGGCATTTAAGAGTACATTGGAAGAAGCCAAGTATGCAGATTTTATTATTCATGTGGTAGATGCGTCTAATCCACAAAGAGAAAAACAAATGTTTGTGGTATACGAAACACTTCAAGAGTTAGGTGTGGAAAATAAGAAAATAGTCACATTATTCAATAAACAAGATAAACTTCAAGAAGCAGAAGCTATAAGAGATTTTAAAGCAGATTATATTGTTAAAACAGCAATAAAAATGGGCCAAGGCTTAGAAGAATTAAGGGAAGTTTTAGAAAGAATATTGGCAGAAAACCAAATATATTTGGAAAGAATTTTAAATTATGAAGAAGCAGGACAGATACAACTTATTCGAAAATATGGACAGCTAATTTCAGAAGAATATACAGATAGAGGAATTGAAATAAAAGCGAAAGTTCCCCTAAATATATATGGAAAAATTGGAGGAAAATAAAAAGAAACTATTGCATTCATAAACGTCATGATAGAATGCAATAGTTTTTTTATTTAAAAATTATTTCTTTTCTTTTGTAGCTTCTGCCATTTTCATAGCGCGTACTTTTAATGGAAGTCCAAATAAAGTAATAAATCCATCTGCGTCATGGTGATCGTATAAATCACCTGTTGTAAAGGAGGCAAGAGACTCATTGTATAGGCTATAAGGAGAAGTTGTACCAGCTTTTATGATATTTCCTTTATAAAGTTTTAATTTTACTTCTCCGGTAACATATTCTTGTGTGCTTTCTACAAATGCTTGAATAGCTTCACGCAAAGGTGTGAACCATTTTCCTTCGTAAACAATTTGTGCGAATTGGCTTCCTAATTTCTTTTTCATTTCCATAGTATCACGATCTAAAATTAATTCTTCCAACTGGGCATGGGCTTCCATAAGAATTGTACCACCGGGAGTTTCATAGACTCCACGGGACTTCATACCGACGACGCGATTTTCTACGATATCAATAATTCCAATGCCATTTGCACCACCTAACTCATTTAACTTAGTAATAATCTCGGATACCTTCATTGTTTTCCCATTTAAGGCAGTAGGAATCCCTTTTTCAAAAGTGAGAGAAATTTCTGTTTCCTTATCAGGTGCTTTCTGTGGAGTTACACCAAGAACCAGTAAATGTTCGTAATTAGGTTCTGTAGCAGGATCTTCCAGTTCTAAGCCTTCATGGCTGATGTGCCACAAGTTTCGATCACGGCTATAGCTGTTGCTCATATGAAATGGAAGGTTAATACCATGTGCCTTACAATACTCCATTTCATCTTCACGAGATTGCATGGTCCATACATCTGTCATACGCCATGGAGCAATAATCTTTAAATCGGGAGCAAGAGCTTTAATACCTAATTCAAAACGAATTTGATCATTTCCTTTTCCAGTAGCACCATGACAAATAGCTACAGCACCTTCTTTTCTAGCAATTTCCACTAATTTTTTGGCAATGGGCGGACGAGCCATAGAAGTACCTAATAAATACTTATTTTCATAAACGGCACCTGCCTGAACACAGGGAACAATATAATCATCACAAAATTCATCGACAATATCTTCAATATATAGTTTAGAAGCACCTGATAAAGCCGCACGTTCTTCTAAACCATCTAATTCTGAACCTTGTCCACAATTTATGCAACAGCAGATGACATCATAATCAAAATTTTCCTTTAACCATGGAATAAGAGCAGTGGTATCTAAGCCGCCAGAATATGCTAAAATGACTTTTTCTTTCATAATTTAATCCTCCCAAGATTTATTTTATGAATATAATATACAATAAAATAAATAATTATGCAATAGTTTTTTAGAAAAACTTAGTAAAATAGTAAAAATAAAGAATAAATATGCATAACATATATGAAAAGAGAAAAGGAATAGAAAAAGAAATAATGGTAAAAATATAATGGAAAAACCAATGGAGGAAAGGAAAAATGTGGGGAATTTTAATTGCATTATTATCAGGAACACTTATGAGCATTCAGGGGATTTTTAATACTGAACTGACAAAACAGACAAGTTTGTGGGTTTCTACAGGTTGGGTTCAAATTTCTGCATTTTTAGTTTGTGTAGTTGCTTGGATATTTACAGGACGCCAGTCGGTGGAATCTTTACTGAAAGTAGAAAATAAGTATATACTTCTTGGCGGTGTAATTGGTGCTTTTATTACTATAACAGTAATTCAAAGCATGTCTTCTCTTGGACCTGCAAAGGCAGCAATGCTTATTGTAATTGCACAAATTGTAGTAGCATATATCATTGAAACTTTAGGGATATTTGGTGTGGAAAAAGTAGATTTTCAATGGAGAAAACTTTTGGGAATGGGAATTGCAATTATTGGCATTATTATTTTTAAATGGGAAAAATAGACAAAAACAGCCGGGTGTTTACGGCTGTTTTTTTGATTGCAGGAATAATGGAATGGTGTTATACTAAAGTCACATTTCAAATAAACAAATCGGTGTTTCTGCCGTAATACCCATAAAATGTATGAGAACATAATAAAATTTATGTATTTTTTAGAAAAGAAGTTATCAATTTGATATTGTAAAGAGATTGCAAATTCGTTACAATAGACGTAGTTGTATAGAAGTCTTTTTACAATTTTTGTAAAGGAGACAATGTATAATGAAAATAAGAAATATATTCTTTATAGTACTTGTAGGCATAACATGTCTTAGTTTTACCTCTTGTAAGGTTCCAAAAGAGGAACCTGTTGTAATAGAGCAAGCAGAGGAGTCTTCGGAAGAACAAAAAGAACAGTTAAAACCAGAGGAAGATTCTGTACCAGAGGAAGCTTGGATATGGGTCGACATCAGTGGGGCAGTTCATTCACCAGGGGTATATTGCCTAAAGCAGGGTTCTAGAGTATTTGAAGCTGTTGAGGAAGCAGGCGGCTTTTTGGAAAATGCGGATACAACAGGAATTAATCAGGCATCTATTTTGTCTGATGGAGAAAAACTTCAAATTTATACAATAGAAGAAGTGGAGCAAATGGAAATACAGCCGGAAAATTTTTCTGTTTCAAGGGAAAACACAGAGGCCAAAGTCAATATAAATACAGCTGATTTGGCAGAGCTTCAGCAGATTCCAGGCGTAGGAGAAAAAAAGGCACAGTCTATTATGGAATATCGGGCATCAAAAGGAAAATTTCAAAGTATTGAACAGCTTCAAGAAGTACCAGGGATTAAAGGAAAAACATTTGATAAGGTTAAGGATTACATAACAGTTAAATAAGGAGAATATAGATGAGTAAACGCGTATTAGTAGTTGATGATGAAAAATTAATTGTAAAAGGAATACGTTTTAGTCTAGAGCAGGAGGGTATGGAAGTAGATTGTGCTTATGATGGAGAGGAAGCCTTAGAAAAAGCTAAAGAAAAAGAATATGATATGATTCTTTTAGATATTATGCTTCCAAAACTTACTGGACTAGAAGTCTGTCAGCAAATTAGAGAATTTTCATCTGTTCCCATTATTATGCTAACTGCAAAAGGGGAAGATATGGATAAAATTTTGGGACTTGAATATGGTGCGGATGATTATATTACAAAGCCTTTTAATATTTTAGAAGTAAAGGCACGTATTAAAGCTATTATGCGAAGAATGCATAAAGAAGAAGCAAAAGAAAATTTTGGAAAAACACTGGTATTAGGAGAACTAAAGCTGGATTGCGAAGGTAGAAGAGTATTTATTGCAGGTAAAGAAATCAATCTTACGGCAAAAGAATTTGATGTATTGGAGCTTTTGGCGAAAAATCCAAACAAAGTATATAGTAGAGAGAATCTCTTGAATTTAGTGTGGGGATATGAGTACCCAGGTGATGTGCGTACTGTTGATGTACATATCAGGCGTTTAAGAGAAAAAATAGAAGCTGTTCCAAGTGATCCAAAGTATGTTCATACAAAATGGGGAATTGGATATTATTTTCAAGGTTAAAATAACGCCGCAGTAGATAAAAGCTATTGCGGCACTTCTTTTTTGAGAGATTCAAAAAGAAACCTATGTATATAGTGAGGAAGTTATGATGAAGATAAAGACAAAACTGTTGTTTTTAAAAAGTCTCAGATTTCGAGTTATGATACTTCTGGTTATTATCGGAATTTTACCATGTATTATTGCGGAAAGTGTGATTGTAAATAGTTATGAGAATCGCGCAGTAGAATTGAAAAATATAAGTGTAAAAAATCAATGTGATATTTTGGGCAAACAACTTATGAAAGAATCTTATTTGAAATATCCTCAATCAGAAGTTATTAATAGTGAATTAGCTATGTTTTCTTCTGTTTTCAGTGGGAGAATTTTAGTAATTAACAGAGACGGGCGTATTATAAAAGATACGTATGATATTGATGAGGGAAAATATGTTTTATCAGAAGCAGTACTTAAGTGCTTTGAAGGGGAAAATACAGGATATTATGATAAAGAGAATTGTTATATTGTGCAGACGGTTCCCTTGAAAAATATAGGTCAGAAGCAAGTAGAAGGTGTTATGCTTATTAGCATTTCTACAAGTGATATTAAAGATAGTATAGCAATATTAAGACATAGAGCAAATTTATTGCTTTTAATTATTTGTGTGTTTGTTTTGATTTTAGGATTTGTGTGGTCGAAAACATTAGTCCGTCCTTTTGCACGAGTTGGAAAAGCAATAGAGGAATTGACAGATGGATATTTAGATGAAGAAATTTCTGTACCGGATTATACGGAAACAGAAATGATTAGTAGCGTTTTTAATAAAATGTTGAAGAAAATGAAAGTTTTAGATGATTCTAGACAGGAATTTGTGGCAAATGTATCCCATGAGTTAAAAACACCTATGACTTCTATTAAAGTCCTTGCAGATTCTTTAGCAGGACAGGAAAATGTGCCAGTAGAGTTGTATAAAGAATTTATGCAGGATATTGCGGTGGAGATTGACAGAGAAAATAAAATTATTACAGATTTATTGTCTTTAGTAAAGATGGATAAAAAAGCATCGGAACTTAATATTGAGAAAGTTAATATTAATGAACTGATGGAGAATATTTTGAAAAGACTGAAACCTATTGCAGATACGAAGAAAGTAGAATTGGTTTTGGAGAGTTATCGCCCCATTGTAGCAGAGGTTGATGAGGTAAAGCTAAGTTTAGCTTTGTCAAATTTGGTAGAAAATGGAATCAAATATAATATAGAAGATGGTTGGGTACATGTGACTTTAAATGCAGATCATAAGTATTTCTATATTTCTGTAGAAGATTCAGGAATTGGGATACCACAGGAATCGGTAGATCGTATTTTTGAGAGGTTTTATCGTGTAGATAAATCTCATTCAAGAGAAATTGGAGGAACAGGTTTAGGACTTGCCATTACTAGGAATGCAATTGTTATGCATAGAGGAGCAATTAAGGTAAAAAGTGAAGAACATAAAGGAACAACGTTTTCAGTTAGAATTCCATTAAATTATATTGGATAGGAGGTATATCGGTGAAAGTAAAAAGACAGGGTATTCTGATACTTTTTTTCTGTTTTATTATACTGGTGATAACAGGATGCAGTAGAAAAGAGGCAAAAGATGAAAAAAGAGAATATCAAATGTATTATTTATCTCCTACAGAAAATACTTTGGAGATTGATGAATATAAGCCAACGAAGCGTACTACGGAGGCAATGGTACAGGAAGTTGGTCAAATCTTAGACGAAACTCCGAAAAAGGAGGAACATTTTCGTCTGCTTCCAAAAGAAGTAAATATTTTGGATTGTAGTTATGACGGAGAAAAAGTTGTTGTAAACTTTAATGAAAATTATAAGAAAATGAAGAATACTAGAGAAATTCTGGTAAGAGCAGGTGTTGTAAAGGCATTTATTCAGATACCGGGAGTGGAACATGTAGAGTTTGCAGAAAACGGCACGCCCATGACCGATTCGGAGGGGATTGAAATTGGGCAAATGGACAGAAATACCTTTGTGGAAAATGAGGGTGAGAATGTCAACTCCTATGTGCACAGTAACCTAAATTTGTATTTTGCAGATGGAGATGGCAGCAGCTTGGTTAAAGAAAGTGTTTCTGCTTATTATAACAGTAATGTTTCGGTAGAACGGGAAGTCATAGAAAGGTTGTTAAAAGGGCCTAAGACAGATGGTTTAAAACCAACCTTATCTCCTAATACAAAAATTTTAGGTGTTTCTATTGTAGAAGGAATTTGTTATGTGAATTTAGATAAAAGTTTTTTGACAGATTCCATGGATGTTCAGGAGAGATTGCCAATTTATTCCATTGTTAATTCACTTACAGATGCATGTAATATTCGTGCTGTACAGATTTCTGTGGAGGGAGAAAACAAGGTTACTTTTCGGGAAACTATGTCATTAGATGAACCTTACCACGCAGATTATAGTTTGCTGAAGGAGGAAAAAAGTGAGTAAAAGGCCATTATGTGTAGCTGCCCTTTTGTGGGCAGCCCTATTATGGCTTTTAGGACAAATGCAAGTTTCAGGATTTACGTTTCAGCCTCCTAAACTTCCGTTGAAAATTTCTTTGGAAAAAGCCATAGTAAGTGGAGAAATTTATAAAAAAGAAGAATATAATCTTTATACAAATCTTTATATCAAAAAAGCAAATCTAAATACAAATTCAAAAAAATATTCCATAGATAATGTAAAAATTCATATAGAAAAGAAAAGATGCAATAGCCTTTTAGAATGTGGAGATTATGTGACTGTAAAAGGAATGTTGAAAGAAATTCCAATTCCTACAAATTTAGGACAATTTAATGAAAGAGTGCATTATTACGCAAGAGGGGTTAAGTGGTATCAGGAAGGTAATGCTATAAAAATACTAGAAAAAGGTTTTAACCCTTTTTTAAAATGGCAGGATATGTTTAAAGAAATGTGGAAAAATGGAATTTCTGCGGTAGTGCCAGAGGAAACAGTTGGTTTTTTTGAGTCTTTATTACTAGGAGAAAAGAAAAATCTGGATAAAAATCAAAAAATTTTATTTCAGATTATGGGATGTTCTCATATTTTAGCAATATCTGGATTGCATCTTGTTATTATTGGAGGAGGATTATTAAAAATTTTGCGGAAATTTTCTATACCTTTTGGAATAGCAGGAAGTATTTCCGGGATTATAATGATTCTATATGGAGAGTTGACTGGAAATGGGGCATCAGTCATGCGGGCAGCAATTATGTTTTTGGTATGGATTGGTGCGTTGATGTGGAAAAGAACGTATGATTTTTTATCATCATCGGCTTTAGCCTGTATTTTACTTTTAATGAAATCTCCATTGTATTTATATGATAGTAGTTTTTTACTGTCTTTTGGTGCAATTTTGGGTTTAGGTATAATTCAGCCTGTGCTATTTCCCAAAAGTGTAAGAAAAAGGAAGAAAACATTTTACCAGAAAGGAAAAAAATTTTTTTTAGAAGGGATAAAAGGAGGAATTGCTATATGGGTAACACTTCTTCCTTTGATGATGTATTTTTTTTATGAAATATCTATCTTAGGAGTTATTGTAAATCTATTGGTTCTTCCTACAGCGGGAATTTTATTGATATCCGCTTGCGTAGGAAGTATTTTAGGCGTGTGTCAGATCATCGCATTAGGAAAGATTATCGTAATACCTGCAATTTTTATCTTAAAGATTTATTTATGTATTGGAAAGATGATTCAGAAACTCCCTTTTGCATTATGGATTACAGGTAAACCCATGTTGTGGAAATGTGTGTGTTATTATATGATTCTGTTCCTTTTGTTGTGGATAAAAATACATAAAGCGTGGAGAAAATCTTTTTATGGGATATTGGTAGCAAGTATATTCCTTTTAAGTGGAAAATTTCCATGGGAAAGAAGAGATGTTACATTTTTAGATGTAGGACAGGGAGATTGTGCTTGTATTCATTTGAATGATAGTAGTTGTTTTCTTATAGATGGAGGCAGTAGCAGTGTGGCAAATGTGGGTATGTACCGAATTTTACCTTTTTTAAAAGCTGTTGGAATACGTAACATAAAGGGGATTTTTGTATCGCATACAGATTTAGATCATATTAGTGGAATACAGGAACTTTTGGAAAGTGTGGAAAAAAAGGAGATATCAATGCAAATAGAAACTTTATTTTTATCGGAGTGTGAAGCAACAAAGGATAAATTAAAAGAGTTGGAAAAAATGGGAAAAAAAGCTGGATGTAAGGTGGTATATATAAAGAAGGGAACAAAAATAAGAGAGAAAAATGTGCAGTTGGAGTGTTTAGCTCCCAACCGAAAAGATTTAGAATGTAATGAAAGTTCTCAAGCTTTTCGAATGACAAAGGGACGTCTTAAAGTGCTCTTTACTGGAGATATAGAGGGAGAAGGAGAAAAGGAACTTTTTTTGGAATTAAAAATGAGAGGCGAAATGTACAATGTACTTAAAGTGGCACATCATGGGTCAAAAAATTCTACAAAAGAGGAGTTATTAGAAATTATCAATCCCCAAGCATCAGTAATTTCCTGTGGTGAGGATAATTCTTATGGGCATCCACATAAAGAATTGATGGAGAGGCTAAAAATGCATACGAAAAAAATATTTTTGACTATGGAAGAAGGTGAAATTCAACTGGTTGAAAGAAAGAAAAGTTTTCTTATGGAGAGTCGGATGGGAAAGAAAAGGTATCTTTTCACAGGAAATGAACCATGATATAATAGTAAAACTATAACAAGTGTAAGAAAAGAGAGAATTATGAAAAGCTTACAGGAAGACATAAAAAATCAAGATTTTAAACAAGTGTATTTGCTATATGGGGAAGAAAATTATCTAAAACAGCAGTATAAAGAAAAATTAAAAAAAGCGCTGGTTCAGGAAGATGATTCCATGAACTTTTCCATGTTTGAAGGAAAAAAAACTGAGCCTAAGGAGATTATTGATTTAGCAGAAACCATGCCTTTTTTTGCAGATAGGCGAGTAATTTTTTTGGAAGATACAGGTTTTTTTAAAAATCAGTGCGAGAATTTACCAGAATATATGGCAGAATTGCCAGAGTATATGTGCATGGTTTTTATTGAAAATGATGTAGACAAAAGAAGTAGAATGTATAAGGCTGTGAAGAAATATGGACGGGTTGTGGAATTCAATGTACAGGATAGTAATACCATTATGCGCTGGGTTCTGGGAATGATGAAAAGAGAAGGAAAGAAAATTACCCAAAAGGATATGGAGCTTTTCTTAAGTAAAACCGGAACAGATATGGGAAATATAGAAAGAGAGCTGGAAAAGCTTTTGTGTTATACCATGGGTAGAGAGGTCATTACCGCAAAGGATATTGAAAATATTTGTACAACTCAGATAACCAATCACATTTTTGATATGATTCGAGCTGTAACAGAAAAAGACCAAAAGAAGGCATTAGATCTTTATTACGAATTATTAGCACTAAAAGAGCCTCCTATGAGAATTTTATTTCTTTTGGCAAGACAGTTTAATTTAATTATGCAAGTCAAAGAATTATCAAAATCTGGATATGATCAGTCACAAATTGGGAAAAAGGTAGGGATTCAGACATTTGTTGTAAAAAATTATTCTATGTATGCAAGAAAATATAATACAGAAGAATTGAGGAAAATAGTAGAAGAATGTGTGACAGCAGAAACAAAGGTAAAGACGGGACTTATGACAGATATTATGTGTGTGGAGTTATTGTTGGTGAAATTTAGTAGCAAATAGAAAACCCCTTGACTGATGACGGTCAGTCAAGGGGTAATTTTATTTTAAGCAATCTGATTCTTAAGCAAGAGTGTTCACTGCTTTAGATAAGCGAGAAACTTTTCTTGCTGCTGTGTTTTTATGATAAACACCTTTAGATGCTGCTTTATCAATAGTAGAAATAGCATTTAATAATGCTGCAGATGCTGCTTCTTTATCTTTTGCTTCGATAGCAGCTTCTACTCTTCTGATAGAAGTTTTAACAGCTGATTTGATAGATTTATTTCTTTCAGCTTTTTTTCTGTTTACTAATACTCTTTTTTTTGCAGATTTAATGTTAGCCAAAGCGTACACCTCCGAATATAATCTTTTTCCAAGTTATTATTTTTCTATTATTTATCGGAGAAAGACACGGAACTCTCCGATACAACATGCTTTTTTATTGTAGAATATTTGTCCATAAATGTCAATACATAAAATCCTTTAAATTGTAAAAAATACTTAAAAAGGTTGAGAAAGGAAGAGAAAGATGGCATTGCAGAGAATTCATACAGATTTGGCATTGGAAGCGAAGGAAAAATTTGAAGAAGATCATGTGGAAATTCGAGGTGTTGTTGTTGAGGAAGAGTATAATCAAGAGAAGGATATAAAAACGACAGTGGTACGAATTGAAACAGAAAATGGAGCAAAAATCATGGGAAGACCACAGGGGATTTACATTACTATTGAAGCTCCCAATATGTCTGTGCCAGACGAGGATTATCATAGGGAAATTTCAAAAGAAATTGCCCATCATCTGAAGAACCTTCTGCCTAAAAAAGAGGACATTGGAGTATTAGTGGTAGGACTAGGTAATAGAGATATTACACCGGATGCTTTAGGACCTGAGGTTGTAGCAAACCTTCGTATTACCAGACATATTATTAAAGAATATGGTATTCAGGGGATAGGAGAAGAACACGCTTGCAGTGTTAGCGGAATTGTGCCAGGTGTTATGGCGCAAACAGGGATGGAAACATTAGAAATTATTAGAGGTGTGACAGAGGAAACAAAGCCAGATGTGATTATAGCTATTGATGCTTTGGCAGCAAGAAGTGTGAAACGATTAAATCGAACCATTCAGATTACAGATACAGGAATTAATCCTGGTTCAGGAGTTGGGAATCATCGAAGTGGATTAAATGAGGAGGTATTAGGCATAAAAGTTATTGGGATTGGAGTGCCTACAGTAGTTGATGCGGCAACAATTGTTCATGATTCTATGGCTCATTTACTAGATACTTTGGAGGAAACCGAGAAGAAGGAATTTTTAGAAGAGATGCTTTCTCCTTCACTTTATAGTATGTTTGTAACACCTAAGGATGTAGATGAAACAATGAAAAGATTGTCTTATACAATTTCAGAGGGGTTGAATTTTACATTTACAAAAGACAAGGAATAATTGAAAGGTATTTCCTCATATATAGATATGAGGTGATAGGGTGAAGAAAAGAGATATGGAAAATGGGATTTCAGTTTTGTTATGGATATTAATGATTTTGCTAGCAGCATATATCCTTGTAAAAGGACTGAATCTTGATAAAAAAGACATGGAATATATGATGGAAAATATTCAGCATCAAGCATTAAAGACATATCTTCCAGGAATCACTGAAACAGAAGATGGGGGAGATGGAAAACAGTGGATTTGGGATAAACTAAAGGCACAAATTCCTGTATTAAAAAAATATTCAGAAGAAGAAAAAAAGAATCCGGTCATGGATACAGAAACAAGTAGTAGAATTATGCGGGAAAATACGGAGTTTCTTGAGGCAAAGCTTTTGGAGGAAAATCAAGAAAATGCAGAAGAGGTAGAAAGTCAAGAAGATGCATCAAGTAAGGAAATAGTTAATCAGATAAAAGAACCAATTACCGATATTCCTCTGGAAAAATTTCAAGATTTTAATTTTGTTATGAGTAATTTTTATACGGTAGATAAAAGTACTAGCATAAACAGTGAACAATTAAATGCGCCGACACTTGTGGAAATGGATCTGAAGATGCAAGGAAGTAATGATCAACCGCAAATACTTATTTATCATAGTCATTCTCAGGAAGCTTTTATTGATTCAATACCAGGTGATCCTTCCACGACCATAGTGGGCGTGGGAGATTATCTGACAAGCTTGCTACAGGACACCTATGGTTATAATGTGATTCATGTGACGGATACTTTTGATATTGTAGACGGAAAATTAGATAGAAATAAGGCATATACTTATGCACAGGAGAAAGTTAGTAAGATTTTAGAGGAAAATCCTAGTGTGGAAGTAGTGATCGACCTTCATAGAGATGGGGTGGCAGAAGATAAGAAATTAGTTACCAACATTAATGGAAAAGAAACGGCTAAAATTATGTTTTTTAATGGATTGAGCAGAACCAATCAAAATGGTGAAATTTCCTATTTGCCAAATCCGTATATTCAGGAAAATCTGGCATTTTCTTTACAAATGATGTTGGAAGCGAAGAAATATTATCCAGATATTGCAAGAACTATTTATTTGAGAGGATATCGATATAATTTGCATTTAAGACCTAAAGCACTTTTAGTGGAATGTGGAGCACAAACAAATACGGTGCAAGAAGAAATGAATGCTATGGAACCTTTTGCAGATATTTTAAATAAGGTGTTGACAGGTACATAAATTTCTTGCTTAATTTCTAATTAACATGATATACTTATCTAGTATGCCTATTTATATGTTTAGCATGAAGAAAACTATGGAGGAAATTATATGCCGTCAATCGAACAGAGTAAAATTCGTAATTTTTGTATTATCGCACATATTGACCATGGTAAATCTACATTGGCAGACCGTATTATTGAAAAAACCGGACTGCTCACTGATAGAGAAATGCAAGCGCAGGTCTTGGATAATATGGATTTGGAAAGAGAAAGAGGAATTACTATAAAATCTCAGGCTGTCCGTATTGTATATCATGCAAAGGACGGAGAGGAATATATTTTTAATTTAATAGATACGCCAGGACACGTGGATTTTAATTATGAGGTATCACGAAGTCTGGCTGCCTGTGATGGGGCAATTTTGGTAGTAGATGCAGCGCAGGGAATTGAAGCACAGACACTGGCGAATGTATATTTGGCTTTGGATCATGATTTAGATGTATTTCCGGTTATTAATAAAATTGATTTACCAAGTGCAGAACCAGAAAGAGTCATTAATGAAATCGAGGATGTAATTGGAATCGAAGCACAAGATGCACCTTTGATTTCGGCTAAAACAGGATTAAATATTGAAGATGTTTTGGAGCAGATTGTAGAAAAAATTCCTGCGCCTTCAGGAAGCCCAAGCAATCCTTTGCAGGCGTTGATTTTTGATTCTATTTATGATCCGTATAAAGGTGTTATTGTATTTTGTCGTATTAAGGAAGGAACCGTTCGTAAAGGTACCAAAATCCGTATGATGGCAACAGGAGCAGTTGAGGAAGTTGTAGAGGTAGGTTATTTTGGAGCAGGACAGTTTATTCCATGTGAAGAGCTTTCAGCTGGAATGGTAGGATATGTGACAGCCAGTATTAAAAATGTAAAAGACACTCGTGTAGGTGATACGATTACTGATGTGGAGCGACCATGTGAAAAGCCACTTCCTGGATATAAAAAGGTAAATCCTATGGTGTTTTGTGGTGTATATCCTGCAGATGGGGCTAAATATCAGGATTTACGTGACGCATTGGAAAAATTACAGTTAAATGATGCCTCTTTGTTTTTTGAACCAGAAACGTCTATTGCCTTGGGGTTTGGTTTTCGATGTGGTTTCTTAGGTTTGTTGCATTTGGAAATTATACAGGAAAGATTGGAAAGAGAGTATAATTTAGATCTTGTTACTACAGCTCCGGGAGTTGTGTATAAAGTGCATAAAACCAATGGTGAAATTATTGATCTGACCAATCCATCTAATTTGCCAGATCCTTCTGAAATTGATTATATGGAAGAACCTATGGTAAAAGCAGAAATCATGGTGACCACAGAATTTATTGGACCAATTATGGATTTATGTCAGGAAAGAAGAGGACAGTATCAGGGAATGGAATATATGGAAACAACCCGTGCACTGTTACATTATCATTTGCCTTTAAATGAAATTATTTATGATTTTTTTGATGCCTTAAAATCACGTTCTAGAGGGTATGCTTCTTTTGATTATGAAATGTTGGGTTATGAACAAAGTGATTTAGTAAAACTGGATATTTTGGTAAATAAAGAAGAAGTAGATGCTTTGTCCTTTATTGTATTTGCAGGCTCTGCTTATGAAAGAGGACGCAAGATGTGTGAAAAGCTTAAGGAAGAAATTCCAAGACAGCTTTTTGAAATTCCAATTCAGGCAGCAGTAGGAAGTAAAATTATTGCCAGAGAAACTGTAAAAGCAATGCGAAAAGATGTACTGGCGAAATGCTATGGAGGAGATATTTCTCGTAAGAGAAAACTTCTGGAAAAACAGAAAGAAGGTAAGAAGCGTATGCGTCAGATTGGAAATGTGGAAATTCCGCAGAAAGCTTTTATGAGTGTATTAAAATTAGACGATAAATAAGAAATTGGGGAAGATAGTATATGAAGAAGGATTTGGGGCTCTATATTCATATTCCTTTTTGTGTAAAAAAGTGTGGATATTGTGATTTCCTTTCTCAAAGTGCAGGAGAGGAAATGAGAGAGCAGTATGTAGATGCACTACTTTTAGAAATTGAAAGCTATAAGGATTTTGCAAAAGGATATCGTGTATCAACAATATTTATTGGAGGAGGAACTCCATCAATTCTTTTACCAGGGCAGATGGAGCGTATTCTTCAGAAGGTGTATGAGATATTTGAACTGGAAAAGAAACCGGAAATTACAATAGAAGTAAATCCTGGAACTGTAGATGAAGAAAAGTTGCAGTGTTATAAGGAAAATGGAATTAATCGTTTAAGTATGGGATTACAGTCAGTAAATGATGAAAAACTTAGACTTTTAGGAAGAATTCATACATATCAGCAATTTGTAGACAGCTATGAGCTGGCAAGAAAAAATGGATTTGATAATATTAGTATTGATTTGATTTCGTCTATTCCAGGCCAGACATTGCAGGAATGGAAAACAGAGTTGGAAGTAGCAGTGGAGAAAAATCCGGAACATATTTCTGTGTATCAACTTATTGTTGAAGAGGGAACGCCGTTTTATGAAAAGTATGCAGATCATCCTGAACTTTTGCCTGATGAAGAAACCAGTAGAGAAATTTACCTTTGGACAGGCAGATTTTTAAAAGAAGCAGGATATGGACAGTATGAAATTTCTAATTATGCAAAACAGGGAAAAGAGTCTAGACATAATCTGAAGTATTGGGAACGGGGGGATTATTTAGGTCTTGGTCTTGGAGCGGCATCTATGGTACGTAATATTCGAATGAGCAACACAAAAGATATGAATGTTTATTTGGAACGATGTATGCAACCTAAGACCATGCGAGAAGATGTGCAGTTTTTAGAAGAGCCTCGTCAGATGGAAGAGTTTATGTTTTTGGGACTCCGTAAGACGATGGGGGTTTCAAAAAAGGAATTTAGACATATTTTTGGAAGAGATATAGAAAAAGTTTATGAGAAAGCGTTAAGTAAATGTCTGGAAAATGGCATGCTACTGGAGCATAAGGACAGAATTTTTCTTTCAGAGGAAGGAATCCTTTTAAGCAATATGGTGTTGTCAGAATTTTTATTTGATTTATAAAGAAGTTTATGGAATTTTAATAAAGTTTAATTCTTTTGTTCTGGATTTCTGTGTTTTTCTGTGGCAGAATAAGAACAGAAAAAATAGGGGAGGAATTGTATGAACATTTTATTTTTTCTTACCCCCAAAGTAGACGTTGCGTATATTTATGATACATTTAGTCTTAGACAAGTATTGGAAAAAATGGAATATCATAAGTATTCATGTATTCCGATTATTAATGAACGGGGGAAATATACCGGCACGATTACGGAAGGTGATCTGTTATGGGGATTAAAGAATAGGGCTGATTTAAATTTGAAAAGTGCAGAGGAGGTTCCAATTACTTCCTTTGAAAGAAGAACTGATTATAAACCTGTACGTGTGGATTCAGATATGGAGGATTTATTAGATAAAGCAATGAAACAGAATTTTGTTCCGGTGGTGGACGATCAGAAGAATTTTATTGGAATTGTTACTAGACGGGATATTATGCAGTATATTTGTTCCTCATGTAAAAAAGAAGATACGAAAGAGAAAGAAACTGCCGGCATTTAAACTGCCGGCAGTTTTCTGATTATGTAACAGGGTAAAAAATCCTCCACATTAGAGGTCGTGATCATTTATAAAATAGAACAAATGTTTGCTAAAAAAGAAGAAAGTGTGGTATAATATTAGTAGAATGGGAAAATTAAGTTTAGAGATATACAGAAGAAAGGGAAAATTATGGCAATAAAAATGCAGGCAAGGCAGTTTATAAAGATACGTGGTGCAAACGAAAATAATCTGAAAAATCTTGATGTGGATATTCCAAGAAATGAAATGGTAGTGCTTACAGGGCTTAGTGGATCGGGAAAGAGCTCTTTGGCCTTTGATACTATTTATGCAGAAGGACAGAGAAGATATATGGAATCATTATCTTCTTATGCACGTCAATTTTTAGGACAAATGGAAAAACCAGATGTAGAAAGTATTGAAGGGCTTTCTCCGGCTATTTCCATAGATCAGAAATCCACAAACAGAAATCCTCGATCTACAGTGGGTACGGTGACAGAAATTTATGACTATTTTCGTTTGTTATATGCAAGAGTTGGAATACCTCATTGTCCCAAATGTGGCAGGGAAATTAAGAAGCAGACGGTAGACCAGATGGTAGATCATATTATGGGAATGCCAGAGAGATCAAAAATACAGCTTTTAGCTCCTGTAGTGCGAGGACGTAAGGGAACACACGCAAAGTTGTTTGAACAGGCAAGAAAAAGCGGTTATGTGCGTGTGTTGGTAGATCATAATTTGTATGAATTAAATGAAGAAATAAAGTTAGATAAAAATATTAAGCATGATATAGAAATCATTGTAGACCGTTTGATTGTGAAACCAGGAATTGAAAAACGATTAACAGATTCTATTGAAACAGTACTGAATCTTTCAGATGGAAGATTAGTAGTTGATACTATGGATGGAAATTATGTGAATTTTAGCCAAAGTTTTGCTTGTCCGGATTGTGGAATCAGTATTGATGAAATTGAGCCTAGAAGTTTTTCTTTTAATAATCCGTTTGGCGCTTGCCCTTCTTGTTTTGGACTGGGCTACCGTATGGAATTTGATGTGGATTTAATGATACCGGATAAAAGTCTTAGCATTTCTCAAGGTGCAATTGCGGTGTTGGGATGGCAGTCTTGTGCTACGAAAGGAAGTTTTACAAAGGCAATTTTAGATGCATTGGCAAAGGAATATCATTTTGATCTAGATACGCCCTTTGAGGATTATTCCCAAGAAGTACAGGACGTTTTAATTCATGGAACAAATGGAAAAGAAGTAAAGGTATATTATAAGGGACAACGTGGAGAGGGTGTCTATGATGTGGCTTTTGAGGGAATTATAAAGAATGTAGAACGGCGTTATAGAGAGACTGGATCAGAGACAATGAAACAGGAATATGAGTCTTTTATGCATATTACACCATGTCCTTCATGTAAAGGCCAGAGACTAAAGCCAGAAGCTTTGGCTGTTACTGTGGGAGATAAGAATATTTATGAAGTGACTTCTATGTCAATTAGTGATCTTTCTGAATTTTTAGAAAAATTAAAACTTTCAAAAACGCAACAATTAATCGGGGATCAAGTGTTAAAAGAAATTAGAGCGAGAGTAGGATTTTTAGTAAATGTAGGATTAGATTATCTCACACTGGCAAGGGCAACCGGAACACTTTCAGGTGGGGAGGCACAGCGTATCCGGTTGGCAACGCAGATTGGTTCTGGTCTGGTAGGTGTGGCTTATATTTTGGACGAACCAAGTATTGGGCTTCACCAAAGAGATAATGATAAACTTTTGGGGACGTTGAAGCATTTGAGAGATTTAGGAAATACGTTGATTGTAGTAGAGCATGATGAAGACACTATGCGTGCTGCAGATTGTGTAGTGGATATTGGTCCGGGTGCAGGAGAACATGGAGGAGAATTGGTAGCAATTGGAACAGCAGAAGAAATTATGGAAAATCCTAACTCTATCACAGGGCAATATCTAAGTGGTAAAATAAAAATTCCTGTTCCGGAAGTTCGAAGAAAGCCAACGGGATTTCTTACTATTCGAAAAGCAGCAGAGAATAATTTAAAGAATATAGATGTAAAAATTCCCCTAGGTATTATGACTTGTGTAACTGGTGTTTCTGGATCAGGTAAAAGTTCTCTTGTTAACGAAATTTTATATAAAAGTTTGGCGAGAAAATTAAATCGTGCAAGAATTATTCCAGGGAAACATAAGTGTATAGAAGGTGTGGAACAGTTAGATAAAGTGATTGACATTGATCAGTCACCAATTGGAAGAACGCCTCGTTCTAATCCTGCAACGTATACAGGAGTATTTGATCAAATTCGAGATCTTTTTGCGGCAACAGCAGATGCCAAAGCTAGAGGATACAAAAAAGGAAGATTTAGTTTTAATGTTAAAGGTGGAAGATGTGAAGCATGTAGTGGCGATGGAATTTTGAAAATTGAAATGCATTTTCTGCCAGATGTTTATGTGCCATGTGAAGTATGTCAGGGAAAGCGATATAATAGGGAAACACTAGAGGTAAAATATAAAGGTAAGAGTATTTATGATGTGTTGAATATGACTGTAGAAGAAGCGTTGGTTTTCTTCGATCATGTTCCGTCAATTAAGAGAAAAATTCAGACACTTTATGATGTGGGACTTTCCTATATTCGCTTGGGACAACCTTCTACAGAACTTTCAGGTGGAGAGGCACAGCGGATTAAATTAGCCACAGAACTGAGTAAAAGAAGCACAGGAAAAACAATTTATATTTTAGATGAGCCTACAACAGGATTACACTTTGCAGACGTGCATAAATTAATTGAAATTCTTCAGAGACTTTCTGAAGGAGGGAATACAGTTGTAGTTATCGAACATAATTTGGATGTAATAAAAACAGCAGATTATATTATTGATATAGGACCGGAAGGTGGAACTTTAGGAGGTACTGTAGTTGCTAAAGGGACACCTGAAGAGATTGCAGCAAATCCAGCATCTTACACAGGTCAATATGTGTCAAAATATTTGAGATGATTGCCCCTTTTCAATAAAGGGGAAGTTGTATATAATGAAGTAGAGCTAAGGCAAAAGTCTTGGGAAAGGGGAATATGAATGGCAGCATCAGATATTGGAATTGATTTGGGAACAGCTAGTATCCTTGTTTATGCAAAAGGTAAGGGTATTGTTTTAAAAGAACCATCAGTAGTTGCATATGATAAAGATAATAATAAAATACGGGCAGTAGGGGAAGAAGCACGTCAAATGATAGGACGTACACCAGGAAATATTGTGGCGGTAAGACCATTAAGACAGGGTGTTATTTCTGATTATGAAGTGACAGAAAAAATGCTTAAATATTTTATTTCTAAGGCAATAGGCAAACGGGCATTTCGAAAACCACGTATTAGTATATGTGCGCCAAGTGGCATTACAGAGGTGGAAAAAAAAGCAGTAGAAGAAGCTACCTATCAGGCAGGTGCCAGAGAGGTTCATATTATTGAAGAACCCATTGCTGCAGCTATCGGTGCTGGCATTGATATTACAATTCCTTTTGGGAACATGATTGTGGATATTGGAGGGGGAACTACAGATGTAGCAGTGATTTCTTTAGGAGGCACGGTAGTTTCCACTTCCATTAAGCTTGCAGGTGATGATTTTGATGATGCGATTATGCGTCATGTTCGAAAAAAGCATAATTTGATGATAGGAGAAAGAACAGCAGAAGATATTAAGATACAGATTGGAACTGTTTACTCTTCACCTCAGCCTAAAAGCATGGAAGTAAAGGGGCGTGATACGATTACTGGTTTGCCGAAAAGTATTACACTGACTTCAGAAGAAATTAAAGAGGCTTTGAGAGATGCAACAACACAGATTATGGAGACAATTCACAGTGTGTTAGAGAAAACACCACCAGAATTAGCAGCAGATGTAGCAGAAAGAGGTATTGTTCTTACAGGTGGGGGCGCTTTGCTAGGCGGTCTAGAAGAATTGATTGAAGAAGAAACAGGAATTAATACCATTGTGGCTGATAATCCAGCGCAGGTAGTAGCGATTGGAACCGGGCAGTATATGGAAATGATGAGTAAATTGAACGGAAAATTATAAAGTACAGAGAGGAAAAAATGTGGAAGAAACAATTGAAGGATATGTAGAGCATATTATATATCGAAATCAGGAAAATGGTTATACGGTAGCAAATCTTGTTGTAGAAGAAGAGGAGATTACTTGCGTTGGTATTTTTCAGTATCTGAATGAAGGTGAGGCTATAAGAGCTAAAGGTGTATATAAGGAACATCCTTCTTATGGGCATCAGTTTGCTGTATCTTCTTATGAAATTGTAATTCCACAAGATTCTTTGGCTATGGAGCGATATTTGGGCTCAGGGGCCATCAAAGGTATCGGAGCTGCTTTGGCCGCAAGGATTGTACGCCATTTTGGTGATGATACCTTACAGATTATTGAAAATGAACCAGAACGTTTGGCAGAGGTAAAAGGAATTAGTGACAGAAAAGCAAGAGAAATTGCAGAGCAGGTAGAAGAAAAGTCGGATATGAGAAAAGCAATGATGTTTCTTCAACAGTATGGAATATCTCAGACTTTGGGAGCTAAAATTTATCAACAGTATAAACAGGATATGTATCGGATTTTAAAAGAAAATCCATATAAGATGGCAGAAGATATTTCCGGGGTAGGATTTAAAATAGCAGATGAAATAGCAGCCCGTATCGGTATTCATACAGATTCGGATTATCGGATTCGCAGTGGCCTTTTGTACATATTATTGTTGGCTACAGCAGAGGGACACGTATATCTCCCTAAAAAAGTTTTGTTAGCAAGAGCAGAGAAACTTTTGGGTGTTCAAGCAGAGTATATGGAGAAACATCTTGTGGATTTAGCCATTGACCGTAAAATAGTAGTAAAAGAAATTTCAGATGATATAACAGGTGATAAGGAGCAAGTTATTTATGCAAGCCAATATTACCAGATTGAGTTACATACTGCTCAAATGCTTCATGAATTAAATTTAAAAGATACGGTGGATGAAGATGTGATTGCAGAGAAAATCCGGCGAATTCAAAAAGTAGAGAAAATTGAATTGGATCAAATGCAGCAGCAAGCCATTATAGAGGCAGTTAGAAATGGATTATTGGTTATTACTGGTGGACCTGGGACTGGAAAAACGACTACAATCAATGGAATTATTCGATATTTTGAGATGGAAGGTTTGGATATTTATCTTGCAGCACCTACAGGAAGAGCTGCAAAACGTATGACAGAAGCTACAGGATATGAGGCAAAGACCATTCACAGAATGTTGGAGCTTACAGGGGCTCCTGAAGAAAAATCAGGGAGTATTCATTTTGAAAGAAATGCTCAAAATCCTTTAGAAGCAGATGTTATTATCATTGATGAAATGTCTATGGTAGATATATTCCTTATGCACGCATTGTTGTCAGCGGTGGTAGCTGGAACAAGATTGATTTTAGTAGGTGATGTGAATCAGCTTCCAAGTGTAGGACCGGGGAGCGTTTTAAAAGATATCATTTCTTCGGGTGAATTTCCTGTGGTAGAGTTGGTGAAAATTTTCAGGCAGGCATCTCAAAGTGATATTGTTGTAAATGCACATAAAATTAATCAAGGTATACCTGTAAGCTTGGATAATAAGAGTATGGATTTTTTCTTTTTGAAGAGATACGATGCCAATGTGATTATCAGCGTTATAATTACACTGATTCAGAAGAAAATGCCTAAGTTTGTAGAGGCAGAACCTTACGATATACAGGTATTAACACCTATGCGAAAAGGTCTTTTGGGAGTGGAACGATTGAATGTTATCCTTCAGCAGTATTTAAATCCACCAACAGAGAAAAAGAAAGAAAAAGAGCATGGTAGGGGCCTTTTTAGAGAAGGGGATAAAGTCATGCAGATTAAAAATAATTATCAATTGGAGTGGGAAATTAGAGGACTTTATGGAATTCCGGTGGAAAAGGGTGTAGGTGTTTTTAATGGTGATACAGGAATTATAAAAGAAATTAATACTTTTGCAGAAACAGTTACGGTAGAATTTGATGAGCGCAGATTTGTAGAATATAGTTTTAAACAACTGGAAGAATTAGAACTTGCTTACGCCATCACCATTCATAAGGCACAAGGAAGTGAATATCCAGCAGTAATTATTCCTCTTTTATCAGGACCTAAAATGTTGATGAATCGAAATCTTCTTTATACGGCAGTTACAAGAGCTAGAAAATGTGTAACATTGGTGGGAGATGAGAAAGTATTTGCAGAAATGGAAAATAATAAAATGGAGCAAAGTCGGTATACGACACTTGATTTGAGGATAAAGGAAAGTCATTGAAAAGAAATTTATTTTTAGATATTTTATACCCAAGGCATTGTCCGGTTTGCCATGAAATAACGGTGCCTTGGGGAAAGAAAATTTGTGATATATGTAAAAGAAAGTTAAAACCTATTCAGGGACCTAGATGCTTTTGTTGTTCTAAGCCACTGGAAAGTGAAGAGCAAGAGTATTGTAAGGATTGCAAGAGAATACGTCAATTTCAGCAGGGACTGGGCATTTTTGCATACAGTACCCTTCTACAAAATTCTTTATTTCAGTTAAAGTACGGAAAACGTCAAGAATATGGTACATTCTACGGTGAGTTCGCCGCCTATTATTCCAGAGAAACAATAGAAAAGTGGGGTATTCATGTTATTATTCCTATTCCCCTTCATCCTCGCAGATTAGAGAAAAGGGGATATAACCAGGCAGGGGTGATTGCAGAGGCTTTGGGCAAGAAATTGGGAATATCTGTGAACCAAAAAATTTTAAAAAGACAGAAGAATACCAAACCCCAAAAAGAATTGAATCATCAGGAAAGACAAAAAAACATGAAAAATGCATTTGTTGTTGGAAAAAAACTTTCTGGAGAAAATATACTTTTAGTAGATGATATTTATACAACAGGGAGCACTATTGAGGAAGCAGCAAAAGAACTTAAGAAAGCAGGTGCAGCAAAAATCTTTTTTCTTACTATTGCCATTGGCGCAGATGGTTGAAAAGTCTTGATTAGATTCCTTTGAGTATGCTATAATGCAGTATGTATGATTATAAATTTTGGGAGAAAAAACAGGAAAAGAGGTATTTTATGCTGAATAATCAGAAAATTAAGAAAATGCATAAATTGGCCCTGTATGAGTCGGGAGAAGGAAAGCGTCATTTATCCATTAGTAATTATTATCGTAGTGATTATATCGGATTGGCACTGATTAAAAACTTTTTTTTGACAACAATAGTTTATGGTATATTGCTGCTGATTTATTTTGCATACAAGAGTGAATATTTGATGGAAAATGTTTACCGAATGAATTTAGCATTATTTATTGTAAAGATTGTTGCTGTGTATTTGATTATGCTTGTGGGATATAGTATTTTGACATATATATATTGTTCTGTGAGATATTCTAGAGCACAAAAAGGAATACAAGAATATTATAAAGGATTAAATCAAATGAAAAAAATGTATGACAGAGAAGAAAAAAGAAATGGGAAAATTGCAGGAAGGAGAGAGTAATTATGACAGTATTGTTGGAATTAAAGCAGAAAATAAAAAATTTTTATAGTGAACATGATATGTTATTGCTTTCCCTTTTGAAATTTTTACTGGGAGTACTTTTATTTCAGGGAATTAATCATAGTTTAGGGTTTATGAAACCACTGGATAATATTTTTGTGGTTCTGATTTTGGCCATTGTTTGCGCAGTACTTCCGATTAATGCCATGACAGTTATTGGGTGTTTCATGATTATTGCACATTGTTATGCTATTGGATTGGAAGTAGCGGGATTTGCAGGTCTTTTAATTTTAGTATTATTCATGTTATTTTTAAGATTTACTTCACAAGATAATTTGGCTCTTGTTTTAACACCAGTGGCATTTTCTTTTAAAATTCCAGTTGCGGTGCCTATTAGTAGTGGCCTTTTAAGAGGACCAGCTTGTACCGTGCCGGCATGTTGTGGTGTTATTTTGTATTCTTTTATGAAGGTTGTACAGGAAAAGAGTGCGGTTCTTCAGGGCAAAGAAACAGAGATGGTTCAGAAACTTCAGCTTTTATTAGATGGACTTATGAAAAATCAAGAAATGTGGATTACTATTGTAGCATTTGTTATTGTGTTAATGGCGGTTTATCTGATTTCCAGATGTTCTTTTGATTATTCCTGGAGAGTAGCCAATGCTGCAGGTGCAGTTATTTACATAGTCATTATGGTTTTAGGAGGAATGTTCCTTAACGTAGATGTAAATATCTTAGAAGTGATTTTGGCAGCAGTATTTTCTGTGCTGATAGGACTTGTGATTGAGTTTGCGGTATTAGGAGTTGATTATTCCAGAAGTGAACATACGCAGTTTGAAGATGATGAGTACGTATATTATGTAAAAGCAGTTCCAAAGTCTATTGTGGCGCAGAAGGAAAAAAGCATAAAAAAAATATCATCAGAATTTGAGCATGAGAAGAAAAACCAGGAGAAACAGGAGGAAGCAACTCCTGTAGAACGAGTAAGAGAAGAAAATTTTGATTTTGAAAAACAGTTGGAGGAATCATTAAAGGATTTGTAAGTAAGATAGAAAACAAAAAATAGGGGATTAGGAAGTAAGATAAAGGGGAGGTGAAAAAATGAACAGGTTTTTTGATTTTATAGAAAGTAATTGGGGCTCTATTTCATCTTTTGATAAAATACAGTGGATGGATATTGTGGAAATACTTTTGATTGCAGTTTTTGTATACCAGTTTATGTTGTGGATAAGAAATACTAGAGCATATTCTCTTTTGAAAGGTATTTTAATTGTAGTACTGTTCATTTTTATAGCATATTTTCTTCAAATGAACACCATTTTATGGTTGGTTTATAATGCAGGAGGATACGCAATTACCGCTGTTCTGATTATCTTTCAGCCTGAACTTAGAAAAGCACTGGAAGAGTTAGGACATAAGAAAATTGTAAGTAGTATTATTCCTTTTGATAGTAATAAAAATGAAAACGAGGGAAGATACAGTGATAGAACCATCAATGAGATTGTGCGTGCTACTTTTGAAATGGCGGATGTAAAAACAGGGGCATTAATTGTAATAGAAGAGGAAACGGTTCTTAATGAGTTTATAAGAACGGGAATTGGTGTGGATTCTTTAATCAGCAGCCAGTTACTAATTAATATTTTTGAACATAATACACCTCTTCATGATGGGGCAGTGATTATAAGGGGAAATAGAATTGTTGCTGCTACCTGTTATCTGCCTCTTTCAGATAACTTGAATCTGAATAAAAATCTTGGTACAAGACATCGTGCAGGAGTAGGAATTAGTGAAGTAAGTGATTCTTTGACGATTATTGTTTCAGAAGAAACAGGCAGAGTATCTGTTGCAAGAAACGGGAAACTTCAAGTCGGCTTGACAAAAGAAGAATTGAAGGATGTTTTAATAGAAGAACAAAATAAGAATAGTCAAGAAAAACAGAAACACAGACCAAAATTAAGATTGTGGAAGGGATTGGTGAAGAATGAAGAAAAACATGATTAACAAATTTACCTTGAAGATTCTTTCACTGATTATTGCAGTTTTGATTTGGTTATTAGTTAGAAATGTGGATGATCCTATTATTGTAAAATCTTTTTATGAGATACCAGTGACTATTGAAAATGCATCTTATCTTGCAGAAAATTTAGAAATTCCATTATTAGTGGATGGAAAAGACACAGTAAAAGTGAGAATTAAGGGACCACGTTCGGTTGTAAGTAAACTGAAAAAGAAAGATATTACAGCAGTTGCTGATATGACACAGATTATTTCTAAAGATACAACGCCAATTATGGTGCCGGTAGAAATTAATTGTACAGGAATAACAGATTCAGATATTACAGTAAGACCGAGAAATATACAAGTGGATATTCAAAAACAAAAAAGTGTGGAAAAGACTATTGCAGTTAGTACTGGAGATACACAACCAGATAAAGATTATGAAATTGGAAATTTAAAGGCAAATCCGGAAAAGGTAACGATTTCAGGACCGGAAACAATTATTGATAAAATTGATAAAGTGGTAGCTTTAGTTGATGTGACAGGCAGAAAAGAAAGTAATGTGGAGATTAATTCTCAGCTGAAAATCTACGATAAAAATTTGGATGAATTATCGCCGAAGAAGTTGGAGTATTTAAATTTAAAAGAAATAAGTGATAATACAATTAAAATACAAGCACAGTTTTGGAAAGTAAAGCAAAATGTGATGATAAAGGCTGAATATTCAGGGGAACCAATTCGTGGTTATGAAGTGGATAGCATTAATTTGGTGCCTAATACGATTAGTGTAGCAGGAACAGATAAAGCCTTGGAAAAATTAGAAAAGGAAGGAAATACTCTGGAAATTCCGAGAGAATATATTAATGTTACAGATAAGAAAGAAGACTTTGAGGAAAATATTGATTTAAATGAATTACTTCCAGAGGATTTAAAACTTGTGAGAGACTTGAATAGTTCTGTTATTGCTACAGTAAAGATTCTTCCATATAATAGCCGGGACTATGATGTTTCTGTTACTCAGATAGAGGCAAATAATAAAGCGGAAAATTTAGATTTGGTATTTCAGGATGAACAGATTACAGTCCGTGCAAAAGCAAAGGAACAAGATCTGGACAGTCTTAATATAGCAGACATACAAGCTCAAATTGATTTGAGTGGGTATGGAGAAGGGGAATATGAAATACCAGTGTCAGTAACTTTGCCGACTGGATATGAGCTTGTATCGGATATTAAAGTGAAGGTAAAGTTAGTTCCGGGGGCTGAAAAGTAAAGAAGTAAGTAGGAAGTGGAATTGTTTTATGGTTACTAAAAAAGTGGTGATAAAAAACCCCACAGGTCTTCATTTAAGGCCGGCGGGAATTCTTTGTAAAGAAGCAATGCAGTTTAAATCATTAATTACATTTAATTTTCGTGGGGGAACAGCAAATGCAAAAAGTGTTTTAAGTGTTTTAGGCGCTTGTATTAAGTCAGGAACGGAAATTGAATTGGTGTGTGAAGGAGAAGATGAAGAAATTGCATTGCAGACTCTTGTGCATGCAATAGAAAGCGGTTTAGGAGAATAACAGGCGGGGCTGTCGCATGAAGAAGCTATGCGATGGCTCCTTTTGTATAGAAAAGGAATGGAAGAATGATACATGATAAAATGACAAAAGGGATCAAAGATGGAATTCCCATAGCAATAGGATATTTTTCAGTGAGTTTTACGTTTGGTATGCTGGCGGTGAAAAGTGGTATTTCAATATTTCAATCAGTATTAATTTCCTTGCTTAATCTTACATCAGCAGGACAATTTGCAGGAATTAATATGATTTTTTCTCAAGCATCTGTTGTTGAAATGATTTTGACACAGTTTGTTATTAATATACGTTATAGTTTGATGTCACTTTCTTTGTCGCAGAAGTTAGATGCTAGTGTTAGGGGAAGAGAACGACTGATTATCTCTTATGGGGTAACAGATGAAATTTTTGCAGTAGCAAGTTGTAAGCCGGGAACAGTAGGCACACACTATATGTATGGATTGATTTTTCTGCCTGTTTTAGGGTGGGTAGGAGGAACTTTAGCAGGAGCAGTAGCAGGATCCCTTCTTCCATCAGAAATAATCAGTGCATTAGGAATTGCTTTATACGGGATGTTCATTGCCATTGTGGTTCCGGTAGCCGCTGAAAATAAGGCAGTAAAAGTGGTTGTTCTTACTGCTCTTTGTCTAAGTACATTATTTTATTATTTGCCCATAGGAGAGAAATTATCTTCGGGATTTTCTATGATTATTTGTACTATAATTGCAGCCGGATTGGGTGCAGTTTTATTTCCTATAAGGGAGGAACAAGAATGATATATACTTATATTTTTGTAATGGCGGGAGTTACCTATCTTATTAGAATGTTGCCTCTGACTTTTGTAAAAAAGAAAATCACTAACGTACGCATCCGTTCATTTTTATATTATATTCCTTATGCATGTTTAGCGGCAATGACATTTCCGGCAATTCTTTATGCTACCAGTTCATCTATAGCTGCTTTCTGTGGTTTTGTAGTAGCAGTATTTATGGGATTGAAAAGGAAGAGTCTAATTATAGTGGCATTATCTGCATGCACAGTTGTTTTTATTGTAGAGAGAATTTTAGAAATTTTGTAAAAGTTATGGCAGGAAGACTTCTATTCTTCCTGCCATATAATTATTTCTTTTTTCGGTTAGTTTTTTGTGTGTGATATTTAACAATCAATATGATTATAATAAATGCAAATAGAATTGTTAAAATTAAAATGGATGGCAAAATAAAAGGTGATGGAAATACCAGTTTAAATGTACCTGTTTGTAAGAGTGACATATCTGAGGTAATTTTGGTCTTTATGGAAAGGGGAAGCTGTACAGAAGTTTTGTATAATTCTGTACCATTATAAGACCAAGTTCGAGTACGTAGATCGTTTTGATCACTGTCTGACACAGAAAGGGCATCTGTAGTTAAATCCTTTGGTAAGACCACACTTCCTACTGGTATATCTGGATCCATCCAATACAGTGGTTGAATATGAAAATTGTCAAATCCATAGTCAAAAAGTGCCCGTGTGTCTGTAAAACGCTCTTCGTTTTCAGAGCGAAGAACTACACAAATTAAAGTCATATCTTCTTTGGAGGCTGCAGTTACCAATGTATTTCTGGCTGCTTCCGTATGACCTGTCTTGCCTGCGATGGCACCTTCATAATGATATTTTCCATCTGCCACAAGTGCATTATGATTTTCCATATTCCTAGCAATAGTAGTTTTATTGGTAGGTGGAATCGTATACTTAGCAGCTCCTGCAATTTTACAGAAATTTTCATTTTTAATGGCTTCCCGAAGAATTAGAGCAAGATCATAGGCTGTTGTATAGTGATTGGGATCCGGTAGTCCATTCGCATTAACAAAATGAGTATTTGTACATCCAATTTCTGTTGCTTTAGCGTTCATCATGGCGGTAAAGTTTTCCACAGACCCAGCAACTTCAATAGCCATTTGTGTGCATACTTCATTGGCAGAAGCTAACATAATAGCGTAAAGACACTGTTCTACAGTAAGAATTTCTCCTACCTGTGCATGAATGGTAGAATTGCCAGGTGCTAAATCTGGAAGAATTACGTCTGTGAAAGTAATATTCTTGTTTAAATCAGGCATATTTTCTAGTATAATAAGAGTCGTCATTACCTTTGTGGTACTAGCGGGATAACGAATTTCATTCATAGATTTATCAAAAAGCACCTGTCCAGAAGAAGACTCCATAAGAACACCAGATGCGCTGGAAATTTCAGGAGCAGAGGGCCAGTTAGATGGTAAATCTTGAGCACTTATGGATAAAGGTGACAAGAAACACAATAGCAATGAAAAGATGGATAATAATATAGGTATGTATTTTTTATGACGCAAGTGACATCCCTCCTTCGTTTTAATCATATACAGTATAGCATATATAAAGTATTCTTGAAATAAGAAATGAAATGGAAAAAGGATTTTTTCACTTTTTATTCTATTTTTTATCACAATTTGAACACAATTAATTGATAGACTAAAACACGTAAAAGGGAAATGAAATTCATGAAAGGAAGTAAAGTTATGAGTGATGAATATAATAAATCAAATGAAGAATTAGAAAATGAAATTAAAAATGAAAATGATTCTATGAAGGAAGCACCAGGAGAAACTCCTACACCAGAAAATCCATGTTATGCCCATTCTTATAAAAAAGAAGAAAGTAAACAAGAGGAAAAAAAGGAGTATGAACCATATCAATTTTCCGTGCCTAATAAGATGCAAGAGCCAATGAAACATAAACAATCTTCTGGCTTAGCTAAAAAGTTAGGAATGGCTGCAGCAGTGGCAGCAGTATTTGGGTTAGTATCAGGTGGTGTATTTTTAGGTGTAAATTATGTAGGTAACGAAGTTTTACCAAAAGAAAAAGTACAAATTGAGAATACACAAGTCACCAGCGGACAAAGTGTAAAAGGTGCAGATACAATTAATAATACAGATGCTATGAATAATTCAGTAGCAGATGTTGCCAAAAATGTAATGCCTTCCATTGTATCTATTACAGGAATGAGCATACAGGAGATTCCGAATTATTTTGGCTTTGGAGTACAGTCACAAACGGTACCAAGTAGTGGCTCAGGAATAATTGTAGGACAAAATGAGGAAGAACTTTTGATTGCTACAAATAATCATGTAGTACAGGATACAGAATCTATTACAGTATGCTTTACGAATAAAGATGGTACAGCAGTAAATACAGGCGAAAATAATCTGGAAGATACAGCAGAAACTGGGAATAATAGTGCAGATTTAGGAGCAGGTACAGCAGTAGCAGCTCAGATTAAAGGTACAGATGCAGATAATGACTTAGCTGTAATCGCAGTAAAAATTGCAGATATTCCAGCAGATGTATTAAGTGAAATTAAAGTAGCTACGATTGGTAATTCTGATTCTATGATTATCGGTGAACAAGTAGTTGCTATAGGAAATGCATTAGGATATGGACAGTCTGTGACAAGTGGTTATGTTAGTGCATTAAATAAAAGAGTAAGTTCAGATAATATTGACAGTACATTTATACAGACAGATGCAGCTATTAATCCTGGAAACAGTGGTGGGGCTCTCTTAAATATGAAGGGAGAACTTATAGGAATTAACTCATCCAAAATTGCTTCCAATGAAGTAGAAGGTATGGGATTTGCTATACCGATTTCCAGAGCACAACCGATTTTAGATAATTTAATGAGTAAAAAGACAAGAAGTAAAGTAGATGATGAAAATAAGGCAGCTTATCTTGGAATTACTTGTAAAAATGTTACAGCAGAAGCTTCTCAAATGTATAATATGCCAACAGGTGTATTTGTGGATCGTGTAGTAGAAGATGGTCCAGCGGCAATAGCAGGAATTCAAGCAGGTGACATTATTCGTAAGATTGATGGAACAAGTGTTAGCACCAACGAAGGTTTGATTGAACAACTGCAATACTATGAGGCAGGAGAAGAAATTGACTTTGTTGTGTCAAGAGCAAATGGTGGAGAATACAAAGAAGAAGTTTTCACCGTAGAGCTAGGTGCAAAAAAAGATGCACCATCTACATCAAGAAATCCAATTTTAGGTAATCGTTAAGAAGAAAACAAAGGAAGTTGTTGCCCTTGGGCACAGCTTCCTTTGTTTTATAAAAAGTTTACTTGTAGCCAAAACTAATTTGTGATAAGATACCCACAAGTGGTTTAAGCTGAGGAAAACAGAAAGAAAGCAGGAAAGAGATATGTCAGATGATAAAGAATATTTAAACAGTAATAGTCCATCTGAGGAAACAGATGATAAAGAAAACGAGAATCAATATGAGAAAGTCTGTTTTATGTGCAGAAGACCAGAAAGTAAAGCTGGGAAAATGATTGAACTGCCAAATGATATTCATATTTGTACAGATTGTATGCAAAGAAGTTTTGATACAATGAATAATACCAATATCAATTATGATGATTTAATGCGAAATATGCCTAATATAAGCATGATAGATTTAAGTTCTCTGCAGAATCAAATTCCTAAAAGGCAGAAAGTAAAGAAAAAGAAAGAGGAACCAAAAGAAAAAGTTGCCCCAAAGGTTTTTGATATAAAAAGTATTCCAGCACCTCATAAAATCAAGGCAAGTTTGGATGAGTATGTGATTGGGCAGGAAAAGGCAAAAAAGGTTATGTCTGTAGCTGTTTATAATCATTATAAGCGCGTTTTTGCAGATTTAAATGATGAAATTGAAATTGAAAAATCAAATATGCTGATGATTGGACCTACAGGAAGTGGAAAGACTTATCTTGTAAAAACATTAGCAAGACTTTTAGATGTACCTCTTGCAATTACAGATGCAACCTCCTTAACAGAAGCAGGTTATATTGGTGATGATATTGAAAGTGTGGTAAGTAAGCTTTTAGCAGCAGCAGATAATGATGTGGAAAGAGCAGAACACGGAATTATTTTTATAGATGAAATAGATAAAATTGCCAAGAAAAAGAACACAAATCAAAGAGATGTAAGTGGTGAGGCAGTACAGCAGGGAATGTTGAAGCTTTTAGAGGGAAGTGAAATAGAAGTTCCTGTGGGAGCAAATAGTAAAAATGCCATGGTTCCTTTGACAACGGTCAATACAAAAAATATTTTATTTATTTGTGGAGGAGCTTTTCCAGATTTGGAAGAGATTATCAAAGAACGTTTGAATAAAAAGGCATCCATTGGATTTCAGGCAGATTTAAAAGATAAATATGATGCAGATAATGCTATTTTGGAAAAAGTAACTGTAGATGATATTAAAAAATTTGGTATGATACCAGAATTTTTAGGTCGTCTTCCGATTATTTTTACTTTAACGGGTCTAAATAGAGATATGTTGGTAGAAATTTTAAAAGAACCTAAAAATGCTATTTTAAAACAATATCAAAAACTTTTGGATTTGGATGAAGTAAAATTGGAATTTGAAGATGGTGCACTGGAAGCTATTGCTGATATGGCATTAGAGAAACATACAGGAGCCAGAGCTCTTCGCGCTATTTTGGAAGAATATATGTTAGATATTATGTATGAAATTCCTAAAGATGATAGTATTGGAGAAGTAATTATTACAAAAGAATATATTGAGCATACAGGTGGGCCTAAGATTCTGTTAAGAGGACAGGAAATGCCTATGCTGGAAGCAAAATAAAAAAAGCATATGATTAAGCAAATATTAGGAATAATTATATATTTTTATATCGCATTTGCGTTTGAAGAGTATAAATATTCCTAATGCTGCTTAAAGATATGCTTTTGTTTTTATTTACAATTTTTTAATAAAAAAAAGATGCAGGAGATGGGACTTGAACCCACACGATATTGCTACCACAGGCACCTGAAGCCTGCGCGTCTGCCAATTCCGCCACTCCTGCATTTCTTATAAAGTTTTATGCTGTCTTAAGCACAAGTTATATGATACAGGATGTTATTAAAATTGTCAACAGTAAAATTTAAAAAAAATGGAAGGTTTTTTTAGTTTTACGCAAGAGAATGAAAAAAAAGGTTGAAAATTACTATATGTTGTGATAAACTTTTAGCAATTTGGGAAAAAATAGGGCTTTATAAAAAAGCCGTTCAGAAAGGAAGACAGGTGAAAGCATGAAAGCATTTTTGATACTGGAAGATGGAACTGTTTTTACGGGAATCAGTATTGGGTCTAAAAAGGAAATTATTAGTGAAATTGTCTTTAATACATCTATGACAGGCTATTTAGAGGTGCTTACAGATCCTTCTTATGCAGGACAGGCAGTTTGTATGACATATCCTTTAATTGGGAATTATGGAATTTGCCATGAGGATCAGGAGTCTTTAAGACCATGGCCAGATGGATATATTGTTAGAGAGTTATCTCGTATGCCAAGTAATTTCAGAAGTGAAGATACGATTCAGAACTTTTTAAAACAGTACGATATTCCGGGAATTGCCGGGATTGATACAAGAGCCCTTACAAAGTTGTTAAGAGAAAAAGGGACTATGAACGGAATGATTACAACGGATGCAGCCTATAAATTAGAAGAAATTATTCCGAGATTAAAGGCATACAATACAGGAAAAGTGGTAGAACGTGTCACCTGTGAAGAAAAGACAGTTTTAAAAGGAAAAGGCCCTAAGGTAGCGTTAATGGATTTTGGAGCAAAAGATAATATTGCAAAATCCTTAAATGAAAGAGGTTGTGAAGTAACAATTTATCCTGCTTTTACAAAGGCAGAGGAAATTCTAGAAACCAATCCGGATGGTATTATGCTTTCTAATGGACCGGGAGATCCGAAAGAATGTACTTCTATTATAGAAGAAATAAAAAAATTGTATAATTCTGAAGTCCCTATTTTTGCTATTTGTTTAGGACATCAGCTTATGGCACTTGCCACAGGAGCGGATACAAAGAAGATGAAATATGGACATAGAGGAGGAAATCATCCTGTAAAAGATTTGGAAACAGGAAGAGTTTATATTTCTTCTCAGAACCATGGCTATGTGGTAGATACAGATACTTTAAATCCAGAAATCGCTGTTCCAGCATTTATTAATGTAAATGATAAGACAAATGAAGGATTAAAATATACAGGAAAGAATATTTTTACAGTACAATTTCATCCAGAAGCTTGTCCAGGACCACAGGACTCAGGATATTTATTTGACAGGTTCTTAAAAATGATGGAGGTGACTGAATAATGCCGAAGAATCCAGAAATTAAAAAAGTATTGATGATAGGTTCAGGACCAATTGTCATTGGGCAGGCAGCGGAATTTGATTATGCAGGTACACAGGCGTGTCGCTCATTAAAAGAAGAAGGTATTGAAGTTGTTTTGCTGAATTCTAATCCTGCGACAATCATGACAGATAAGGATATTGCGGATAAGGTTTACATTGAACCATTAACAGTAGAAGTTGTAGAACAACTTATTTTAAAAGAAAAGCCAGATAGTGTACTCCCTACTTTAGGTGGACAGGCAGGATTGAATCTTGCTATGGAACTAGAAGAAAGAGGATTTTTAAAAGAGCATAATGTGCGTCTTATTGGCACAACTTCTGAAACGATTAAAAAGGCAGAGGATCGTCAGGAATTTAAAGATACCATGGAGAAAATAGGAGAACCTATTGCAGCTTCTTTGGTAGTAAAGAATGTAGAAGATGGAATCGCATTCAGCAATAAAATTGGTTATCCAGTCGTACTTCGTCCAGCTTATACCTTAGGAGGTAGTGGAGGCGGTATTGCCAATAATGAAGAAGAATTAGTTGAAATTTTGGAAAATGGACTTCGTCTGTCTCGTGTAGGAGAGGTACTGGTAGAGCGTTGTATTGCAGGGTGGAAAGAAATTGAATATGAAGTGATGCGAGATGGTGCAGGAAACTGTATTACCGTATGTAATATGGAAAATCTGGACCCAGTAGGAGTCCATACAGGAGATAGTATTGTAGTAGCACCTTCTCAGACTTTAGGGGATAAAGAATATCAGATGCTTCGTACATCTGCTTTGAATATTATTACAGAGTTGGGAATTACCGGTGGATGTAATGTACAGTATGCTTTAAATCCAAACAGCTTTGAATATTGTGTAATTGAAGTAAATCCTCGTGTATCACGTTCTTCTGCATTGGCATCCAAAGCAACAGGATATCCTATTGCAAAAGTAGCAGCCAAAATTGCTCTTGGATATACCTTAGATGAAATTAAAAATGCCATTACAGGAAAGACATATGCAAGTTTTGAACCAATGTTGGATTATTGTGTTGTAAAAATTCCTCGTTTACCATTTGATAAATTTATCAGTGCCAAAAGAACACTGACAACACAGATGAAAGCAACGGGAGAAGTTATGAGTATTTGTAATAACTTTGAAGGCGCTTTAATGAAAGCAATCCGTTCTCTGGAGCAGCATGTAGATAGTTTGATGTCTTATGATTTTACAGAACTTTCCAAAGAAGATTTGTTAGAACAACTTTCTGTCGTAGATGATATGCGCATTTGGAGAATTGCAGAAGCAATTCGTAGAGGTATTGATTATGAAACCATTCATAATATTACCAAAATTGATAACTGGTTTATTGATAAAATTGCTATTCTTATAGAAATGGAAGCAACTCTGAAGAAAAAAGAGCTTACAGAAGACCTTTTAAGAGAAGCAAAGAGAATGGAGTTTCCAGATCATGTTATTGCAAAATTAGTAGGCAAGACAGAAGATGAAATAAAAGATCTGCGTAAAGAGTATGGGATTACAGCTGCTTATAAAATGGTAGATACTTGTGCAGCAGAGTTTGAGGCAAGTACACCATATTACTATTCAGTCTATGGTGGAGAGAACGAGGCAGATGGCAAAACAGAGAAGAAAAAAGTTTTGATTTTAGGATCTGGACCAATTCGTATTGGACAGGGAATTGAATTTGATTTCTGTTCTGTACACTGTACATGGGCATTTGAAAAAGAAGGATACGAAACGATTATTATTAATAATAATCCAGAAACAGTAAGTACAGACTTTGACATTGCAGATAAACTTTATTTTGAACCGCTTACACCAGAAGATGTGGAAAATGTAGTAAATGTGGAAAAACCCGATGGAGCAGTGGTACAGTTTGGTGGACAGACAGCCATTAAGTTAACAGAAGCGCTGATCAAAATGGGAGTAAAAATTCTTGGAACTTCTGCGGAAAATGTAGATGCTGCAGAGGACAGAGAATTGTTTGATGATATTTTGGAAGAATGTCATATTCCAAGACCAAAGGGGCATACAGTATATACAGCAGAAGAAGCAAAGAAAGCTGCAAATGAGCTGGGATATCCTGTTTTAGTACGTCCTTCTTATGTATTAGGCGGACAGGGAATGCAGATTGCCATTAATGATGAAGACGTAGAAGAATATATCGGAATTATTAATCGTATTGCACAGGAACATCCAATTTTGGTAGATAAGTATCTACAAGGTAAAGAAATCGAAGTAGATGCAGTATGTGATGGAGAAGATATTTTAATTCCGGGAATTATGGAGCATATTGAAAGAGCTGGTATTCATTCTGGAGATAGTATTTCCGTATATCCTGCCAGAACTATCAGCGAAACAGCAAAAAAGACTATTGAGGAATACACAAGAAGATTGGCAAAATCTCTTCATGTATTGGGAATGATTAATATTCAGTTCATTGTATGTGGTGAGGAAGTGTATGTTATCGAAGTAAATCCACGTTCCAGTCGTACGGTACCATATATCAGCAAGGTAACGGGTATTCCAATTGTGCCATTGGCAGCAAAGGTTATTTTAGGATATAAATTAAAAGATTTAGGATATACACCGGGACTTCAGCCGGAAGCAAAATATTATGCTGTAAAAATGCCGGTATTCTCTTTTGAGAAAATCAGAGGTGCAGATATTAGTTTGGGACCTGAGATGAAATCTACAGGAGAATGTTTGGGTATTTCAGAAAGCTTTAATGAAGCCCTTTATAAAGCGTTTCTGGGGGCTGGTATCAATCTGCCTAAGCATAAAAATATGATTATTACAGTCAGAGATGAAGATAAACAGGATATTGTACCGATTGCAAAACGCTTTTCTGATTTGGGATATAAGATTTATGCCACAAGGAGCACTGCGAAAGTATTAAACGAAAATGGTGTAAAAGCAGTGAGAACCAATAAGATTGAACAGCCATCACCAAATTTAATGGATTTAATTTTGGGACATAAGATTGACCTTGTTATTGATACACCAAGTCAGGGCGTTGAAAAAGCAAAGGATGGATTTATCATTAGAAGAAATGCTATTGAAACAGGTGTAAATGTACTGACAGCATTAGATACAGCAGAGGCACTGGTAACTAGTCTGGAAAATACAGATATTCAAAAGCTGGAACTGATTGATATCGCAGCGATTTAAGAGGAGAAAGCATGGAAATTTTAGAACTGTTAAAAGTTATTTTTTTAGGGATTGTAGAAGGAATTACAGAATGGCTTCCTATTAGTAGTACGGGACATTTGATTCTGGTAGAGGAGTTTGTGAAGCTAGATGTAAGTAAATCATTCTGGGAAATGTTTATGGTAGTTATCCAGTTAGGAGCGATTCTTGCAGTAGTTGTTTTATATTGGAAGGATATTTGGCCATTCCGTAATAAAAAACCAAAGCATGAAAATGTGACAAAATTGGAAAAAGCGGCAGGAGTTTTTTGTCGATTTGTAAAAATTGATAAGATGATTATGTGGTTGAAGATTATGGTTTCCTGTCTTCCTGCAATTTTGATTGGTCTTCCTTTTAATGATTTCATTGAAAAGAAGTTCAATAATTGGTTTGTGGTAGCAGTTATGCTCATTGTATATGGTGTTCTCTTTTTAGTAGTGGAAGATTATAATGAAAAGAGGAAAGTACAAATTCATTCCATTGCAGATATTACATGGAAAACAGCACTCTTAATTGGAGTTTTTCAGGTATTGGCATTAATTCCTGGTACTTCTCGTTCTGGTGCAACTATTATAGGCGGGATTCTTTTGGGAGCGTCTCGAAAGGTAGCAGCAGAATATACTTTTTTCCTTGCAATACCTGTTATGTTTGGTGCAAGTCTTCTGAAAATTCTTAAATTTGGATTTGATTTTACTTCCTGGGAACTTACAATCTTAGGTGTAGGAACAGTAGTATCTTTTATAGTGTCTATTTGGGCAATTAAATTTCTTATGGGATACATAAAGAAACACGATTTTAAAGCCTTTGGTTGGTATCGAATTGTGTTGGGTATTATTGTAATGCTGTTCTTTACAATATTCAGATAACAACAAGGCTGTCGCAATGCGGCAGCCTTCTTCTGTTGAGAAAGGAACGAATGAATGAAAATGGAGAATGAAGATAAAAGAGTTTTAGATTTGTCCATGGAAGCAGGAAGAATTTTATTAGATGCAGGAGCAGAAATTTTTAGAGTAGAAGAAACTATTAAGCGCATTGCTCTGGCCTTTGGAATTGAAAAATGCAGCCCTTTTGTAATGAGTACGGGTATTTTTCTCACAGCCGAAAATGAAGATGGGGAAATGTATGCCAGTGTAAAACATATTCCTATTCAAGGAGCAAAACTTCATAGAATAGCAGCAGTCAATCAGCTTTCAAGAGAAATTGTAGAGAAGAAGTATACTATTGAAGAGGCAGAGCAAAGACTGGAGGAAATAAAAAAGGAACGGGGGAAATCAGATATTAGCAGGATGATTGCATCAGGTGTTGGTGCAGGGGCTTTTTGCTATCTTTTTGGAGGACAAGCAAGTGATATGTTGGCTGCATTTTTATCTGGTTTTTTATTGTATGTGGTACTTTGTGCTTTTGAAAAAAGAGAAAAGAACACTTCTAAAATTGTACTGAATCTTATTGGCGGATTTTGTAGCTCTTTTTTTACAGTATTTTTTTATCGTATGGGACTTGGTCATACACCAGGGAGTATCTTGATAGGTTCGGTTATGCCATTAGTGCCAGGGGTATCATTGGTAAATGCTGTTCGTGATTTTGCTGAAGGAAATTACATTGGAGGAGGAGTTCGATTTTTAGATGCTTTAATGGTAGCTCTTGGTATTGCTTTAGGAGTTAGTCTGATGCATGTGGTCTATTTTCGAATAACAGGAGGAAGTCTACTATGATTATAGATGCAGTGTTACAATTTGGGGCTGCCTTTTTTGGTACGATTGCCTTTTCTGTATTATTTTCTGTACCAAAAGAACATTATCCTTTATGCGGAGCAATAGGAGGAACTGGATGGTTGATTTATTGGGTACTTATTCATGTATTACATGCAGGGGCTGTAGAAGCAAATTTTATTGCAACGGTATTTATTACACTAGCTTCTCGAATAGGCAGTACAGTACGAAAATGTCCAGTAACTTTATTTTTAATTGCAGGAATTTTTCCAGAAGTACCGGGAGTTGGTGTATATAGAGCCATTTATTATAGTGTGTTGGATAATCATGAAGAAGGACTTTATTATGGACGTGAAACATTGGGGATAGCTATTGCTATGGTATTAGGAATTATTTTGGTATTTGAAATTCCACAGAAGACTATCAATCGGCTATTTGGGGATAAAGTAAAATATAGGAGAAAATAGAGAAGAAATTATAGATACATTTACGCATTGTCTGTTTTTGACATATTCGTTAAATGTATCTATAATTTTAAGTAGAGAGTTTTATTAAGCTGTTATGATGGTACCTGTTTTTCCTAAATATCCGTCTTTAGCTTTTGCAATGGAAGTGATAATGGCTTTTCTTCCCGGTTTCGCTTCTACAAAATCAATAGCCGCCTGGATTTTTGGAAGCATTGTATGATCTTCAAATTGACCTTCTTCCATGTATTGTCTTAACTGAGCAGAAGTTATTTCATGGAGTGATTTTTCCTGCTCTGTTTTATAATTTAAAGAAACACAGTCTACACTTGTTAAAATTAATAGGATATCTACGTCTAGTGCGTCAGCTAGTTTTTCACTGATCAAATCTTTTTCAATGACAGCACTTGCACCGGTAAGCTCTTCATTTTGTTCTAAAACAGGAATGCCTCCACCACCTGCAGCAATGACTACTTGTCCGGCATCAAATAAAGTTTTAATAGCATCCATTTCAATAATTTTATCTGGTTTCGGTGCTGCGACAATTCTGCGGTATTCTTCCCCTGTTTTTGTTACGTAATTTCCTTTTTTCTCTTCTGCAAAAGCTTCCTCTGCGGTAAGAGTTCTTCCAATTACTTTTACTGGTTCATGAAATGCATCATCATAAGGATCTACAGTGACCTGAGTTAAAATTGTACTGACAGGTTTATAAATACCCCTACGAAGAAGTTCTGCTCTTAATGCATTTTGTATATCATAGCCAATGTAGCCTTGGCTCATAGCAGAGCATACAGACATAGGAACTGCTGTAAAATCAGGATGTGTTTTTCCGAATTCATTCATAGCAGTGTGAATCATACCAATCTGTGGTGCATTGCTGTGTGTAATTACAAGATTAAGTCCACATTCAATTAAATCAGCCAGAACTTTAGCTGAAGATTTTGTAGCACATTTTTGCTCTGGAAGCGTTGTGCCAAGAGCTCTGTGACCAAGAGCCACGACAACTTTCTTTTTGCCCATAAGATAAGTCCTTCTTTCCTCATTATTTAAAGTAGTTAATATATATCAATTATATCGGCTAAAGGAGAGAAAAGCAACAGAAAAAACCCGATACATAAGTATCGGGCCTTTCCAACTTGAGGGGGGAGATAGTGAGTGGTTTATCAACTATCCAGTCATTATTATACGGAGAAAATATGAGGAAACTATGTCCACTTTATAAAAAAAATAGAAATTCTCTTAAGAAAAATTAAAAGAAAATTATCCTAAATAAGATTTTAAAAGTAAAAAGGTATTTTGTACACCTTCTATATGACTACGTTCATAGCCATGTGAAGCATAAACACCTGCGCCGATAAGTCCGTGACGGATATCGTATCCTGCACGTAAAGCAGCTTCTGCATCTGATCCATAATGAGGATAAACATCTACGGCAAAGTCTACACCGGCATTTCTTGCAGCAGAAATCAAATCACTAACGAGTTGGTAATTATAAGGTCCCCCGCTGTCTTTTGCGCATATAGACACTTGGTGTTCTTTACAGTTTAATCCATCTCCCACACATCCCATATCTACAGATAAGACTTCGGTAACTCCTTCTGGGATGGAAGCAGAACCACCATGTCCAACTTCTTCATATACAGTAAAGTGCTGGTAAAGTTTTCTTTCAGGACAAATCTTATGGTCTTTTAAATATTTCGCATACCCCATTAAAATAGCAGCACTTAATTTGTCATCTAGAAAACGGCTTTTTATGAAACCACTTTTTGTAATGGTTGTACGTGGACAAAAACATATAATATCGCCTGTCATAATTCCAAGAGCTTCGGTGTCTTCTTTTGAGGACACTTTTTCATCGAGAACAATTTCCATAACATCAAAATTTCTGGAAATTTCGTCATATTTTCCATTTACATGGATAGAGGCATTGCATAGTTGGCAAGTGCCTTCGTAAGTACCAGAAAAACGTGTTATAATTTTACAGTTTTCTCCTTCAGCATTATTGGCATTCATTCCACCTAAAGGAGAGATTGCCAGTCTTCCGTTTGCTTTTATTTCTGTGACAATGGCACCTAGAGTATCTACGTGTGCTTCTAAGAATACAGCATTATTAGTATCTTTTCCATCTAAGTCTACAAGGACTCCACCTTTTACAGTTTGCTTGGGAGTATATCCCATCGCTTTATATTCATCCATTAAAAAGTCTGTTACATTCTTTGTATAGCCTGTGGGGCTGTCAATGGATAATAATTTTTGTAATTGCTCCAAAATATAATTTGTGTACTTTTCCATGATTTTCAATCCTCCTAATATTCACATTGTAGCTTTTCTGTTATATTACGTCAAGAAAAAGAAAATTGTAGTAGAAAAATTCATCTATTCCATATATAATAGAGACAGTATAGACCTATTAAAGACAAGGAGGAATATAACCCATGTATGATATGAAAATTTCAAATGATATTGTTTATATTGGAGTGAATGATAAAACCATTGATTTATTCGAAAGTCAGTATAAGGTACCTAATGGGGTTTCTTACAATTCTTATGTAATTTTAGATGAAAAAGTGGCTGTTATGGATACTGTAGATAAACGCGTAACAAAGGAGTGGCTGGAAAATTTGTCTCAAGCACTTCAGGGGCGTACCGTGGATTATCTTATAGTTTCTCATCTGGAACCAGATCATGCATCTAATATTCAAAAATTAGCAGAATTATATCCTGATATGAAAATTGTAGGAAATGCAAAAATCTTTTCTATGTTACCACAGTTTTTTACTTTGGATTTTTCAAACAGAAGTGTTGTGGTTAAGGAAGGAGATACTTTAAATCTGGGAAGTCATACATTGCAGTTCTTTATGGCACCAATGGTTCACTGGCCAGAAGTTATGGTAGAATATGAACAATCTGAGAAAATATTGTTCTCTGCCGATGGATTTGGAAAATTTGGAGCTCTTGATGTAGAAGAAGAGTGGACAGATGAGGCAAGAAGATATTTTATTAATATTGTAGGAAAATATGGTACACAGGTACAGAATTTATTGAAGAAAGCAGCAACATTAGATATTCAGATGATTTGTCCTCTTCATGGACCTGTATTAAAGGAAAATTTGGGATATTATATTGGTAAATATCTTACATGGAGTAGTTATGAGCCAGAAGAAGAAGGTGTTGTTATTGCATACGCATCAATTCATGGAAATACAGCGAAAGTAGCTGAGAAAATGGCTGAAATTTTGAAAGAAAAAGGTGCAAAGGCAGTCCGTAGTTTTGATTTAGCAAGAGACGATATGGCAGAAGCAGTGGCAGAGGCATTTCGTTATGATAAGCTAATTTTGATGTCACCTACTTATGATGGAGCATTATTCCCTTGCATGGAAGACTTTTTATATCATTTAAAAGTAAAAACTTATAAAAAGAGAACAGTGGGTATCGTAGAAAATGGCTCTTGGGCTCCTATGGCAGGAAAATTGATGAAAGCATATTTGGAAGCTATGAAAGATATCCAAATCTGTGAACCGATTGTCAGTATTAAATCTGCGATGAAAGAAGCAGATGAGAAAAATCTGGATGCTCTGGCAGAAGCAGTTCTGGCATAAGAAATCCGGAAAATCGGTGGAGATGAGACTACAAAAGACAGGAGGACTTAGCCATGAAATGTCCGTTTTGTGGACAGGAAAATACAAGAGTTATTGACTCAAGACCTGTACCAGATAATAATTCTATAAGACGAAGACGCCAATGCGATGAATGCGGAAAACGTTTTACAACCTATGAAAAAATTGAAACGATTCCTTTGGTAGTAATAAAAAAAGATCAGAGCAGGGAGCAGTATGATCGTGCAAAAATCCAGGGAGGAGTTATGCGTGCCTGCTATAAACGTCCTATTTCTGTAAAGAAGATTGAGACACTGATTGATGAAATTGAGACGGAAATTTTCAATAAAGAAGAACGGGAAGTTCCAAGCACACTTATTGGTGAAATTGTTATGGATAAGCTCAAAGAGCTAGATGCAGTGGCTTACGTCCGTTTTGCGTCAGTATATAGAGAATTCAAAGATATTGATACTTTTATGGATGAATTGAAAAAAATGATGAATTAAAAATGGTTCTAAGTCAATAGTTGGGGTGAGATTCCTTTGAATCTTGCTCCATTCCTGCGTTTGAGGTTTTTTTATCCTATTATAAGGAACATGAAAAATGTTGGGATAGGTGATTTGTTTTTAATCACTTACCCCAACATTTATTGTGGAACACTTCTTCTTACTTACATTAAGAATTCAATGAGATTTTCATAAATATCCTGACTTTTTTCTTTCCAATTCATACAAACAGCAGCGGCAGCTTCCTCTGTGGGAACAGCAATAGTTAAATCTACCACAGAAAAATCATTTTTTTTCAGTCGGCAGCGAACCTGATAACCTTCTATTTCACTTTTATAGTAATCAGCAATGGCAGATAATTCTTCTCGCATTTGAATAATATTTTCTTTGAAAAAAGTAGAAATATCTGATTTAATTCCATCAGAAATCTGGTCTTCAAAATAGGAAAGTGTTTGCTTGCCTTGGCTAGTAATTTGAAAATAAGAAGAATTACGAATGGTTTTTGATTCAATGAGCTCTGAATCAATGAGTTCTGAAATCGCTTGTTGTAGGTGGAAATATGTGGTATAGCCTTTATCCAGTACAAAACCGGAAATCTGAGCGTTTGTAAGTGGAAAATCCACTTTTTCCAACATATACAGAATAATCAATTTATAGAGTGTGAGGGGCTCTGACATAAATGAATCCTCCTTATTTTTTATGGTTGATAGTGTTTTCCTTGGAAAGAATGGCGAACTTTACACTCACGATGGAGTGTATTTAAGACTGTTCGTTTTGCACTACTCCATAGAGGAGCAATGAGTAAGTCTTTTGGACCATCACCGGTGAGCCGATGGACGACAATTTCCGGATTAAGATGTTCTAGACAGTCAATGACAAGATCTATATATTCTTCCATGGTGTATACTTGAAATTTTCCTGACTGATAATCATTTGCTAAATCTGTTCCTTTTAATACATGGAGTAGTTGTAACTTAATTCCTTGTATATCCATATGATTGAGATAGTCTATGGTGGACAAAATATCGGTTTTGTTTTCACCTGGGAGACCCAAAATAGTATGTACAATAACATCTAAATTTCTTTTACGAAGTTCCAAAACAGCATGTTCAAAGCAGGAAAGCGGGTATCCACGACGAATGTATTGGGCAGTAGTTTGATGAATTGTTTGGAGACCTAATTCAATCCAAACAGGTTTTTGATGATTTAATTCTTCCAAAAGTTGTAAAACATCTTCTCCTAGGCAGTCGGGTCTGGTTCCGATGGAAAGTGCTACAATATCAGGATGAGAAATCGCTTCTGTATAAATTTTACGTAAATAATCTACAGGAGCGTAGGTATTAGTATATGCCTGGAAATAGGCAATGAATTTTACTACACCTCGTTTTTGATAGATGGAAGATGCCTGTTTTTCAATCTGCTGTGTAATGGAGTCTTGACGATTTCCTGCAAAATCTCCAGAACCGCCAGCACTACAAAAAATACAGCCCCGATTTCCTAAGGTACCGTCTCGATTGGGGCAGGTCATACCTCCGTTTAGAGCAATTTTATATATTTTTTCTCCAAATCGCTCTTTTAACATATAGTCAAAAGAATGATAAGGTTTTCCATTCCAGTTTTCCATAAGAAATCCTTTCTTGTTTATTCTGCTTCTATCATACCATTGGAAAAATTCTTTTACAAGAGAAAGAATAAGACAGAAATCGAGTTGATGATATACGGATATCGTTGACAAAACTTTTCGAATTGTGTTAATGTGGAATTAAATAAATTGGAAAGATAACAGGATAATGGATATGAAAAAGAAGATTTGGAAAGTTCTATGTATATTGTGCAGTATGGTGATTTTCATTCTAAGCCTTGGTGGATGTCAGATAGAAAAGAAAAAAGCTAGGCTGATTGAAAATGGAACTTTAAAAGTAGGTATGAATCTGCAGATAGATAAAATGTGCTATGTATCACCGGAAAGTAGCATGCCAGAAGGATTTGAGGTAGAAGTAGCAAAGAAAATTGCAGAAAAATTAGAGTTAAAATTAGAGATTATAGATACATCAGAAGAAAATCTTTTAAAATCTTTAGATGCAGAATTATATGACTGTGTAATATCTTCAGTAGGGATTGAAAATTGGAATGAAAGTCATTATTCGCATACAGATGCTTATGCAGATATTACAGAAATACAGGATGTAATAGGAATAGGTACAAAAAATACTAAAATTGCAGTATTTACCAAGAAGAATAATCCTATGGTAGATAAAATCAATAAAACATTGCTGGAACTTAGAAAAGATGGAAGTCTTGGAGAAATTTCAAAAAAATATTTTGAGAAGGATATTGTGATTTCAATGGACTAAAGAAGTGAGGGGAAACAGGAAAAATGTGCCTGAAAATTCCTCTCTTTTTTTGTAGAAATTTACAAGTTATTTTTGTGAAAAACAACTTGATTTTTTGTATGTATAATGGTAGCATTGATATATAGTTTAATGGCTAAACTAAGTGAGGGAGGGGCATTATATTATGGAAATTTTAAAAGTTTCCCATCCAAATTTTAAAGAGTACGGACGCATAATAGAAGGTATTGATGTATCTGATTTATTAGAGGTATTAAAAGAAACACCAAGGCCGGAAGATGTTATTTATGTAGCTTCTGATGAAAAATTAGAAGCATGTAAAAGTGCAAAAAAAATTGCTTATAGTTTGTATGGAGGAATGCCTATTCAAATTGGGTATTGCAATGGCAGTAATGTATATTTGAATGCAGTGGAATATCATAGAGATTCTGAAGTCAATATAGCATTGACCAATCTGATTTTATTATTGGGAAAAGAACAAGATATTGAAGAAGATGGTATTTATGATACAAAGAAAATAGAAGCATTTTTTATTCCAGCAGGGACGATTGTAGAAATTTATGGTACAACACTGCATTATGCACCTTGTAATGCAAACGGGGAAAAATTTTCCACAGCAGTGATTTTGCCAAAAGGAACGAATACAGAAATTATCAAAGAGCAGGAAAATATAAAAGAAGATAAATTGCTTTTTGCCAGAAACAAATGGTTAATTGCACATAAAGATGCAAAGATTAAAGATGCATTTATAGGATTAAAAGGTGAAAACCTTTCAGTAGAATAAAAGATTTTCAGGAGGAAAGAACTATGAATTTATCAAATATGCCAGAAGTAAAATTAGGTATTGTTGCAGTAAGTCGTGATTGTTTTCCTATGTCTCTATCAGAGAATAGAAGAAAAGCAGTTGTAGAGGCTTATAAGAAAAATTTTAACGGAGAAATTTTTGAATGTCCTACTGTAGTAGAAAGTGAAACAGATATGCTGAAAGCATCTCAGGAATTAAGGGAAGCAGGATGTAATGCGCAGATCGTTTATCTTGGAAATTTTGGTCCTGAAACAGAGGAAACAATGTTGGTGAAAGCTTTTCATGGTCCATCTATGGTTGTTGCAGCAGCAGAAGAAGGAAATCTGGTACAAGGTAGAGGCGATGCCTTCTGCGGTATGTTAAATGCCAGTTATAATTTAAAACTGCGTAATTTGCATGCATATATTCCGGAGTATCCAGTAGGGACAGCAGAAGAAATTGCAGAAATGATTCATGAGTTTGCTCCTATTGCGAGAGCAGTTGTTGCACTTAAAAATTTAAAAATTATTAGTTTTGGTCCTAGACCTGCAAACTTCCTTGCTTGTAATGCACCAATCAAGAGATTATATGATTTAGGGGTAGAAATTGAAGAAAATTCTGAACTGGATTTATTTGAAGCTTTCAATAAACATGCAGATGATCCACGTATTCCCAATGTTGTAAAAGAGATGGAAGCAGAATTAGGAGAAGGAAATATGAAACCTGAAATTCTGCCTAAGCTTGCGCAGTATGAAATTACGTTATTAGACTGGGTAGAAGCTCATAAAGGAAGCAGAAAATATGTAACACTTACAACAAAATGTTGGCCTGCATTCCAGACACAATTTGGATTTGTTCCATGTTATGTAAATAGCCGTCTTACAGATAGAGGAATTCCGGTTTCTTGTGAGGTAGATATCTGGGGAACATTAAGTGAGTATATTGGTACAGTGATCAGTCAGGATACAGTTACATTGTTGGATATTAATAATACTGTACCAGCCTATATTTATGATGAAGAAATCAAAAATAAGTATAACTATACACAGAAAGATACATTTATGGGATTCCATTGTGGAAATACAGCGGCAAGTAAGCTGACAGCATGTTCCATGAAGTATCAGATGATTATGGCAAGAACCTTGCCAGAAGAAGTTACACAGGGTACTTTAGAGGGAGATATTATCCCAGGAGATATTACGTTCTATCGTTTACAGAGTACAGCAGACTGTAAACTTCGTGCATACATTGCACAGGGAGAAGTTCTGCCAGTAGCCACACAGAGCTTTGGTGGAATTGGTATTTTTGCAATTCCCGAAATGGGACGTTTCTATCGTCATGTATTGATTGAGAAGAACTATCCACATCATGGAGCAGTTGCTTTTGGACATTATGGAAAAACTTTATTTGAGGTATTTAAGTTCTTAGGTGTTGAAGTTGAAGAAATCAATTATAATCAACCAAAAGGTGCTTTATACCCGACAGAAAACCCGTTTGCATAAAATAGGTAATACATAATGAAATTTTGACATAACATAGAGGGTTGTTGTACTAAGCAGTATTCAGGAATATTTATACATTTAGTGCAACAACTCTTTTATTTTTATAAAGGAGAAAAGTCATGTTATATATTGGAGTAGATTTAGGAACCTCAGCAGTAAAATTACTTTTAATGAATGAGACAGGAAAAATAGAGAAAGTTGTGTCAAAGGAATACCCTTTATATTTCCCAAATCCAGGCTGGTCTGAACAGAATCCAGAAGATTGGTGGAAACAAAGTTTAGAAGGTTTGAAAGAGTTGACCGCTGAGTGTGATAAAAGTCAGGTGGCAGGTATCAGTTTTGGTGGACAGATGCATGGTCTTGTAATTTTGGATGAAAATGATGAAGTCATTCGTCCGGCAATTCTTTGGAATGATGGAAGAACTCAAAAAGAAACAGATTATTTAAATCAGGTTATTGGAAAAGAAAAATTATCTTCTTATACGGCAAACATTGCTTTTGCTGGGTTTACAGCACCTAAAATTTTATGGGTGAAAGAAAATGAACCTGAAAATTTTAAAAAGATTAAGAAAATTATGCTGCCAAAGGACTATTTGGCATATAAGCTTTCTGGAACACATTGCTGTGATATGTCCGATGCATCAGGAATGCTTTTGTTTGATGTAAAGAATAGATGCTGGTCCCAAGAAATGCTGAAAATTTGTAATATTACAGAAGAACAGATGCCCAAATTATTTGAAAGCTATGAAATTGTAGGTAATTTGAAAAAAGAATTGTCAGAAGAACTTCAGATACCTGAAACTTGTAAAATTGTGGCGGGAGCAGGAGATAATGCAGCAGCAGCAGTGGGAACTGGTACTGTGGGAGATGGAAGATGTAATATTTCTCTTGGTACTAGTGGAACAATTTTTATTTCCAGTAAAAAATTTGGTGTTGATCCGAATAATGCTCTTCATGCTTTTGCACATGCGGATGGCTCTTATCATCTAATGGGCTGTATGTTAAGTGCAGCTTCCTGTAATAAATGGTGGATGGATGAAATTATTGGTACGAAAGACTATGCAAAAGAGCAGGAAGAGATTGACAAGCTAGGAGAAAATAAGGTATACTTTCTTCCGTATCTGATGGGAGAACGTTCTCCTCATAATGATCCGAATGCAAGGGGAACTTTTATCGGTCTTACAATGGATACCACAAGAGCTGATATGACGCAGGCTGTTTTGGAGGGAGTCGCTTTTGCGATTCGCGACTCTTTTGAAGTAGCAAAATCTCTTGGAATTAAAATTGAGAGAACAAAAATCTGTGGTGGCGGAGCCAAGAGTCCTCTTTGGCGGAAAATAATTGCCAATGTTTTAAATATTAAGGTGGATATTATTAAAGCGGAGGAAGGTCCAGCTTTGGGTGGTGCCATGCTGGCAGCGGTTGCCAATGGCGAATTTGCTTCTGTAGAGGAAGCAGCAGAGAAAATTGTAGAAGTTATGGATACTATAGAGCCTGAACCGGAATTAGCTGCAAAATACGAAGAGCAATATCGTAAATTTGCAAAAATCTATCCGACAGTGAAGGAATTATTTAAGGAAATTGTATAGAATTTTGCAGAAGACTGTGGCATGAGCTACAGTCTTTTTCTAAGAAAAAAGAATTGGGAGGAAGAAAAGATGAGAGATGTATTAGATGTGCACACACATACTATTGCCAGTGGACACGCCTATAATACTATGCGGGAAATGGCAAAGGCTGCATCAGATAAGGGGTTGGAACTTTTAGGGATTACAGAACACGCCATGGCAATGCCTGGAACATGCCATGAATATTATTTTCAAAATTTGAAAATGGTAGAGCGAGAAATGTATGGAATTGAGTTGTTGCTTGGAAGTGAAGTAAATATTTTAGATAGTAAAGGAAATATAGATTTAGAGGAAAATATTCGAAAAAAACTAGATATTGTTATTGCCAGTCTTCATATTCCTTGTATGAAACCGGGAACAAGGGATGAAAATACACAGGCATATATAGAAGTTATGAAAAAACCATATATTGATATTATCGGACATCCAGATGATGGAAGATATCCTGTGGATTATCTAGCATTGGTACAGGCAGCAAAAGAATATGGAATTCTTTTAGAAGTAAATAATAATTCACTGGATCCTCGTTGTACACGACAAAGTGGAAGAGAAAATGTGAAAATGATGTTGGAATATTGTATGGATTATCAGGTTCCTGTAGTCATGAATAGTGATGCACATACAGATGCTTTAGTGGGATTTCATAAATATGCACAAGAAATTTTTGATGAAATTGAATTTCCAGATACATTGGTAGTAAATAGAAGTACTTGCGAATTAAAAAAATACGTCAATAAATATAAAAATTTATAAAAAATTGCTGTATTTTCTTTACTTTAAAAATTTACTGTGCTACTATATATAAGAATAGATGGGGTCAGACTACAAATGTAAGGAGAATTAAAATATGAGCAAAAAAATTCATACAGAGGCTGTTGATTCACTGTTTGATGCAATTTTAAGTTTAAAAAACAAGGAAGAATGTTATTTGTTTTTTGAAGATGTTTGTACTGTAAATGAAATTTTATCCTTATCTCAACGTTTTGAAGTGGCAAAGATGCTGAAAGAGAAGAGAACGTATTTGGAGATTTCAGAAAAGACAGGTGCATCTACTGCAACAATCAGCCGTGTTAATAGAAGCCTGAATTACGGAAATGATGGTTATGACATGGTGTTTGAAAGAGTAGAAGAGAAAGAAAAATAAAAAAGCTGCGGCATTCAGTAATCCGTATACAGGATACGAATGCCACAGCTTTTTGCGTTTTCATACTTTTATGTGTTTGTGACAGCATATTTATTCTGGATTTTTGGAAGAATCTTGTGTTGCCATTTGGTCAATAAGATTTTCAATTACTTGTTTCTTTACATATACATCAAAACTTAGCATACAAATAAAGGCAAACTTTTGAAGAAAATCTTGTTCTTGATCATGGGCATCAGAAAAAGAAGAACGAGCTTTATTGAATTTTTTGGTAACGTCCTTTATAAGTGGTTCAATTTGTTCTAGTTCTAAATCCATAATTTCTTGATAAACTTCTGTTAATTTCAGGCTACCATTTCCAGGAAAAAATTCTTCTGCAATTGGTCCTAAAAGAACTTGTATATCATTAATGGACATAATGTTTTTAAAATAATAGATAAATGTCAGCATTAAAATATGTTCTTTAGAATATTTCTTTTTTACAGGTGGTGGAAGCAAATGATTTTTGGCGTAGTTATTAATCATGGTTTTTGTTAATACTTTATCTTCGGGATGACGCTTTGATGAAGATAAGTGATTTTCCATGAAAGTTGTAACTTGGTCCATATATAAATCAATACCTGGAATTTCTTCGGGTTTGATATAATCGATTCGAGAAATACTGGATAATATGCTATTTAAAATATCTTTTGTATCTATTGTCATGTTATCACCTCTACTCCCCATTATATGGTTTTTAAAACTATTTGTAAAGAGGTATTTTGAGGAGTTGAAGTTAAAAAATCTACTTTTGAAAAGGAAAAGAATAAATGTAGGAAGGAGGAAAACATGAAAAAGCTAAAAAAGAAATGTTATATAATAATAGGAATAAGTGTGCTTTTAATATCAGTTTTTATAATATGTGAGAGAAATTTGCGTATAAATAGAAGGATTGGAAATGTACCAACATATTATTTAATGGGAACTGTAAAAAAGATAGAAACAGAGTATATTTATGTCGATGTGGAAAAAATAAAATCAGAGGGAAGAGAAGTGTCAGTTTCTTTAGAGATGTGTATAAATATTAAAAAGTCAATAATGGATAATATTAAAAAAGATGAGAAAGTGGAAATTTTTACCTTTGATGATCCCGAACAAGAAGATTGTATTTCTGCATATAGAGTTACGAATGTAGGAAATAAATTAGAGTAAAATTAAGATTGTGTTCCTTATATTACATTACAGTACAGAAAGAAAGCGTGCAAGATTATACTTGCGTTACTCAAAAAAGGTATGGTATATTATAAGAACAAATGTTTTGATTGTAACAGGAGTTTATATGGAGGATAAAGTACAATGAGTATCTATGATACATTAAATA
>JARIAQ010000006.1 GCA_029257775.1 Blautia sp.
ATGACAAAGGTTATGCGCCAAATGTAGGAAAAGGCGGAGATGCAGGCTTGGCAGATTTCTCAGCAGGAAAATCAGCTATTACACTGGGTTCCACAGCTTCTTTGAAACAGATTTTACAAGACGTAAATGGTAAATTTGAAGTGGGCACAGCCTATTTCCCAAAGGTAAAATCCACAGATGAAGGTGGGGTTTCTATTGGTGGTGCGTCTTTATGGGCTTTAGACAATCAAGATCCGAAAAAAACAAGAGCAACATGGGAATTTATTAAATTTTTGATTTCTCCAGAATCACAGGCCTATTGGAATGCACAGACAGGATACTTTCCAGTAACCACAGCTGCACAGGAAGAACCAGTATTTAAAGAAAATGTTGAAAAATATCCTCAGTTTGAAACAGCCATTGAACAGCTCCATGACTCTTCACCAGAATATGCAGGTGCATTATTAAGTGTATTTCCAGAGGCCAGAGCAACGGTAGAATCTGAAATTGAAAATACCCTTAACGGAAATACAGATGTAAAAACAGCAGTAAAAAATATGGCAGATACCATTAATAAGTCTATTGAAGAATATAATCTTGTAAATAAGTAATCAAGGAGAAGAATGATGACAGAAATATTTGCTCACAGAGGAGCCAGCGGTTATGCTCCAGAAAATACACTGGAGGCTTTCCGTCTGGCTATGGATCAGGGAGCAGACGGTATTGAATTGGATGTACACCTTACCAAAGACGGGGAAGTGGTGGTAATCCATGATGAAACTCTTGATAGAACCAGCAACGGGCATGGAAAGGTGAGAGATTACACCTTAGAAGAACTGAAAAAATTTTCTTATGACAACCACATGAAAAAATATGAAGGAATTCAAATCCCTACTTTAAAGGAAGTTCTTGATTTGGTAAAGGATTCCAATTTAAAGGTAAATATTGAATTAAAAACAGGTATTTACTGGTATGAAGGCATTGAAGAAAAAACCATGGATATTGTAAGAGACAGTAAAATGGAGAATCGTGTTATTTACTCTTCTTTCAATCATTATAGTGTGCAGAAAGTGTTAGAGCAGGATAGCTATGCGGAAACGGCGTATCTATTTAGTGATATTACATTGCATATGGAAAAATATGCAAAAGCAACGGGGGTAAAAGGCCTGCACCCGGGAATTTATCACTTGAAAATGGGAAATTTTCTGGAAACTTATTTAAATAGTGGGTTAAAGGTACGAGTGTGGACAGTAAATAAGAAAGAAGATATGAAACGGTTTATTGATGCAGGGGTAGATGCTGTGATTACCAATTATCCGGATTTGGCTGTAAATTAGTTGACGAACCTTTGGAAACTGTGCATAATAGATTTGTCTGACAAGACACTTGAAATGACAGTTAAGAAGGGGAATGGAAAATGAAAGAATTTCTACAAAGAAAAAATATTATTTTTTCAGCAAAACGGTATGGAATTGATGCTTTAAGCGCCATGGCGCAAGGATTATTTGCTTCTTTGCTCATTGGAACTATTATTAGCACACTGGGAGAACAGCTGGGGATTGATATTCTGGTAACTGTGGGTACTTATGCAAAGGGAGCTACCGGTGCAGCTATGGCAATCTCCATAGGATATGCCTTGCAGTGTCCTCCTTTAGTTTTATTTTCTCTGGCAGCAGTAGGAATGGCGGCCAATGAACTAGGGGGAGCCGGAGGTCCTCTGGCAGTGCTGATTGTAACGATTTTTGCAGCAGAATGTGGGAAATTAGTATCTAAGGAAACGAAAATAGATATTCTTGTTACACCACTTACAGCTATTGGGGTAGGTGTGCTCTTATCTCTTTGGTGGGCGCCGGCAATTGGTTATGCAGCAAGCAGTGTGGGAAATGCCATTATGTGGGCAACAGAACTTCAGCCATTTTTAATGGGAATCTTAGTTTCTGTAATGGTGGGGATTGCCTTGACACTTCCTATTAGTAGCGCCGCTATCTGTGCAGCATTATCTCTTACAGGTTTAGCCGGAGGTGCGGCAGTAGCAGGTTGTTGTGCTCAGATGGTAGGTTTTGCAGTGATGAGTTTTCGAGAAAATAAATGGGGAGGACTCTTTGCCCAGGGAATTGGAACTTCTATGCTTCAAATGGGAAACATTGTAAAAAATCCAAAAATCTGGCTGCCACCTACACTGGCATCTGCCATAGTGGGACCGTTGGCAACGTGTTTGTTCCATATGGAAATGAATGGTGCAGCAGTGGCTTCCGGTATGGGAACTTGTGGATTTGTAGGACAGATTGGCATATACACAGGTTGGATCAATGATATTGCAGAAGGAATAAAAACAGCAATTACTCCTATGGACTGGATGGGGATGATTCTGGTATGTTTTATTCTTCCGGCAGTTCTTACATGGCTTATTGCAATTCCGTTTAGAAAACATGGCTGGATAAAAGAAAATGACTTAAAATTAGACTTATAAGAAGGCAAAATGGTGTTATAACAAAAAATTACGTTGTAACACCATTTTTTTAATATTTGTAAAAAATAACTAAAAAACTGAGAAAAAATTGTAAAATTTGGAATCGAAAAAGAGGGGATTTTGTTGAAAAGGAAAAAAAATCATGCTACAATAAAAATGTATAGTGTGCTTATTAGATATATAGGTCACCAAAGACAAAAAATACTAAAAATAAGAAACTTCAAGATTTGTCGGTGTCCGGTTTGTAGGAGTACTGGCTTTTTTTGTTATACAGGGGTTATATCCAATGTAACAAAGTTTGAAGTTAAAGATAATTGCCCCTCCCCTTAAAAAAATTCAAAAAATAAAAATTTTGTAATTTTTTTAGGGGGGGGGGTAGTTGCGCAAAGAGGTAAAGGCATGATGAAAAGAATTGATTTACACTGCCATATTCTACCAGGAGTAGATGATGGAGCAGCAGACATGGAAGAGAGTTTACGCATGTTAAAGTCCGCTGCTAAGCAAGGGGTTATGGCAGTTGTTGCAACTTCTCATTACTCCAGACAGTTTCCCAATGAAGATCCAGAGAAATTTAGGAGATTAAGAGAAGAACTGCAAAGAAAAGTCCGAACAGAAATGGGAGAAGATTTTACCATCTATGAAGGACAAGAGGTTTTCTATACGGAAGACGTAGTAGAAAAATTGAATGAAAAAAAGGTACTTACTTTAAATGGAAGTTCTTATGTACTAACAGAATTTCATCCGTCTATGCCATATTCTATGATTGTTAATGGAGTCAGAGAATTGCTTATGGCGGAGTACACCCCTATTATTGCTCACTTTGAAAGATATTCTGCTCTTAGAGAAAAGGGGCATGTAGAGGAACTGATTCAGGCAGGAGCCTTCATGCAGATGAACTATAAGCCTATTGGCGGGAAATGGTATGAAGAAACAACCAGATGGTGCAGAAAGATGTTGAAGGAAGGAAACGTTCATTTTCTCGGAAGCGATATGCACAACATGAGAACGAGAAAACCGGAACTTATGGAAGCTTCACACTGGATGGAAAAGCATCTGGATCATGAATATATTAAGGAGATTTCGTACGCAAATGCTGAGAAAATCCTGGCAAATAAAATTTTATAAGGAAAAGGATTGAAACGATGGAAAATACGCGCGAAGATGAATTAGAAATTGATTTAAAACAGATTTTTTATGTCCTTAAGGAAAAAATGTTGGTAATTATAGCTGTGGGCTTGCTGGTTGCATGTCTTAGCTGTGTTGGTACAAAACTTTTTATTACTCCCACGTATACATCAACTTCCAGCATGTTGCTGTTGACGGAAAATGGTGTTGAATCTGTGTCAGATTTGCAAATCGGAAGTCAGCTTACAAAGGATTATAGTGTATTGATTACAAGCCGCCCTGTTTTAGATGAAACTATTAAAAGTCTGAAGATGGATATGACATATGGAGAGTTAAAGGGAAAAATAACGGTAGAAAATCCACAAGATACACGTATTTTAAATATTACAGTAGCAGATTCAGAACCAAAGAGAGCACAAAAAATTGTGAATAAGGTTGCTTCCATATCTGCGCAGTTTATTGGAGAGAAGATGGAAGTAAAGGCGCCGAAGATTATAGATGAAGGACAGCTTCCTACTAAAAAATCTGCTCCGAATATGAAAAAGAATGCTCTTTTAGGATTACTGTTAGGATTATTTTTCAGTGCAGGTGTATTTGTAGTCCTTGCTATTTTAGATGATACTATTAAAACAGAAGAAGATATAGAGAAATATTTAGGTTTATCTACTTTAACCAGTGTACCGGATCGAAAAGATTATATTAATGAAAAAAAACATGGCAAAAAAAAGAAAAAAAGTAAGAAGGGGAGAAAATAATGGAACAGAAAGTCGTAATGACAGATATCAGAAAAAAGGATTACTTTTACGAAGAAGCGATTAAAACCCTTCGTACCAATATTCAGTTTACAGGTAAGAATGTAAAAACCATTATGTTTACCAGCTGTTTTCCAAATGAAGGGAAAAGTGATGTGGCTTTTCAGCTGGCTCAGGAAATTGGAAATATGGGTAAGCGAGTGCTGCTTATGGATGCAGATATTCGTAAATCTGCCTATGTCAGCAGATTTCGCATTAAACAGAAGGTGAATGGTTTATCTCAATATTTAAGCGGGCAGCTGGCAAAGGAATTTTTGATTTATCAGACCAATTACTTGAATTTAGATATGATTTTTGCAGGACCTATGGCACCAAATCCTTCGGAACTTCTGGAAGAGCCAGCTTTTCAGGAACTACTTACAGAACTTAGAACTTACTACGATTATATTATTATTGATACACCGCCAGTGGGAAGTGTAACAGATGCAGCAATTGTTGCAAAAGAAAGTGATGGAGCAATACTGGTTGTTGAAAGCGAACGTGTTAGTTATAAGGTGGCACAGAAGGTAAAAGAACAGCTGGAGAAAACAGGATGTAAGATTCTAGGTGCTGTGTTAAATAAGGTCAATATTGAGAAAAACAAGTATTACGGAAAATATGATTACTATTATAGTAGTGATAGTAAAAAAAGATAAAAAGGCAGAGAGAAAATAATGAAAAGAAAGAAAAAAACCTCATGGGCGTGGAATTTTTTGCTTTTGATTATATGTGCAGCTTTAGCAGTGGCTTTAGTAGGATTTATTGCCTTGGATTCAAAGGCAGAAGCTGCTAAAAGTGCAAAATTAGTACAAGAAGCAAAAAAAGGAAGCGAAAAAGAAACAAAAGATATAACGAAGGAAAAAGAACCGGAAAAAAGTGAAGATAAACAGGAAGAAGAGCAAAAGAAAGAAGAGGTAAAAGAGCCAGAAAAACCTCAGATGCCAGCGGGAATTTCTTTCTGGGGGGATGAATTCTTTACAGCAGAAAAGGAACTGCCCTATTCTTCCAGAGTGAAATTGGAAGAGAAATTGAAAGCAGAGGGTTATACACTGGAATACGCCAATAAAACGTTGGCAGGAGCAGGAACCTTATCTGTGATGAAAATGGCAGGAGTTCCTCAGGGGGATCTGGACAAATATATTGAGGAGCATAAAAAAAGTGCAGGAGGTGCCACTCCTTCTGTGACAGAAACAGGAATTCGTGATTTGACTGCGGAGGAAATGGAACGCTCTGATAAAGATTATATTCCGGTTCTTACCATGGGCTACTATGGTGGCTGGAATAAAGATCCGAAGGAACTGGCAGAACAGCAGCAAAAAGTATTGGATACCTTTGGAGCAAATAAGGATAAATTTATTATTGTAGGTGTTCGTCCTATGGATGGCAGTGTGAATATACCGGAATATGAAAAGGTAATGAAAGAAACCTGGGGAGAACATTATATCAGTACCATTGATATTTGTACGGTAACAACAACTACGGCAGACGGACAGACACAGGTGGCAGATGCAGTTTACAATAAGTTGTTAGAACTTGGTTATATTGCAAAATAAAAAATATGTTTGAATAGTGGCAAGAGAGCTGCCGCTATTCAAACAAGTACAATTAGGAATGATGTCAAGAGTTGTTATGAGATTTTATAGTATTTGAAAGAATCGAATATAAAATTTGATAAGAAAGCTTGACTTTGTAAAGCTTATTAATGAAAAGTGAGGAATATCAAATGAAGAGAGAAACTTTTAATGTACGTTGGATGCTTGTCTTATATGACATAATCGTGTTTGCAGTTACGGATCTGTTGCTTTTTGTTTTATATGACAGGTTTGATACAAGGGGAATTATTTTACATACAATCATAGCCTTTATTTCGGTTTTCTTATGCCGATTTATTGGAAATATTTATAAGCAGATATGGCGCTATGGTGGAATTCAATGTTATATTCGTTTGTTATTTACTGATGCAATTGCGTTTTTGCTTTACTATATTTTAAGTAGTATTATTCCGATTTATAAGCTTACGTTTGTTCGAATGCTGGCACTGATTAGTATGAATCTTTTAGGTTCTTTAGCTATTCGTATGATTTACAGGTATGCCTATAAATGTGGAAATAAAGAGACAAAAAAGGGTATGTTTTTGAATACCTTATTGCGTATCTTTTCAGGATTAGATGGAGGAGAGGAGAAAGGGACACAGCAGATTAAGGTTGCTATTATTGGAGCAGGACGTGTAGGTGTAAGTCTTGCAGAAGAACTTTTAAATAATTCCTCATCATCCTATACCCCACGGTGTTTTATTGACATAAGTAAGGAAAAAGTGGGAAGAGAGATTCATGGAATTCCAGTTTTTTCAGAGGATGAAGCTACTTTTTCAAGATTAAAGGAATATGGAGTGCAAGAAATTATTTTTGCAATTCATTCTATGGATGCCAATGAAAAGAAAAAATTGTATGAACGTTATAAAGAATCCGGTTGTAAATTAAAAGTGTATGATTTCCCCATTATGCAAACAGCAGGAGGCAAACGACATTTAAGAGAATTTGATATAGAAGAGCTTTTATTTAGAAAACAGTTGGTTGTAGTGGATGAAAAAACAAGGGAATACTACAAAGACAAAGTTATCCTTATTACCGGAGGCGGTGGTTCCA
>JARIAQ010000051.1 GCA_029257775.1 Blautia sp.
CAGAATTTTTTTCCTCTTTTTGCATATATTGAACCAAAAAGAGAAAGGGAAATGTATATGAAAAAGAGATGGATAAGGGGACTTATGACGATTTGTATGCTGTGTGCAGTTTACTGTTTGTCAAGAGAAGGCGCTATGTTGGTAGGGAAGAATGTAGTGGAGGAGAAAGGGTTGATCCTTATAGATAGCGGACATGGTGGAGTTGATCCTGGTGTTGTGGGGATTGGTGGAATAAAGGAAAAGGATATTAATTTAAAAATTGCAAAGAAATTAGCTGGGGCACTGAAAAAGAAAGGATACAAAGCAGTTCTTATAAGGAAAGATGACAATGGTTTATATGATAGTGACAGCAAAAATAAAAAGGTTCAGGATATGCAAAACCGTTGTGCTATGATAAGATCGGAAAAGCCGCTTTTAACGGTGAGCATTCATCAAAACAGTTATCAAGATGAGGCTGTGTGTGGCCCGCAAGTGTTTTATTATAAAAATTCCGAAAAAGGTGCGAATCTTGCCAGATGTATACAAGAAGAATTAAATGTACAACTGGAGGTAGAGAAACCTAGGGCAGAAAAGGCCAACAGTACCTATTATCTGTTAAAACGCAGTGAAGGTATATTAAATATTGTAGAAACAGGATTTCTCACAAATAAAAAAGAGGCAGAGCTTTTGCAAACACAGGAATATCAGAAGAAATGTGCTGATGCTATTTGTGATGGTATTCTAAAATTTCTAAAAACAGTAGAAATGAATGAGAGTAATGTGGTATGATAATAATATATGTAAATTAAAATTGAAAGGGAAGAAGGAACAGTGAATACAAAATTAGTCAAAGTAGAGAAAGAATATCCTGATTTGCAAAGCATGAAAGAAGCAGGAGAAATTCTGAAAAACGGAGGACTGGTGGCGTTTCCTACCGAAACCGTATATGGTCTGGGTGGTGATGGCTTAAATGCCCGTTCATCAGAGAAAATATATACTGCGAAGGGAAGACCTTCTGACAATCCTTTGATTATACATATTGCAGACATGGAAAGCCTGAATAAGATTGTCAGACAGGTTCCTGAAAAGGCAAAACTTCTTGCAAAAAAGTTTTGGCCAGGACCATTGACAATGATCTTTCAAAAAAGCTCTGAAGTACCCTATGAAACTACAGGTGGATTGGAAAGTGTGGCAGTCAGAATGCCCAATCATCCTGTTGCATTGGCACTGATTAAAGAGGGGGGCGGATATATTGCTGCTCCCAGTGCAAATACATCAGGAAGACCTAGTCCTACAAAAGCTGAGCATGTTGCAGAGGATTTATGTGGCAAAATTGATATGATTGTAGATGGCGGCGATGTAGGAATCGGACTGGAGTCTACAATTATAGATTTTACAGAAGCAACACCAGTTATTCTTCGCCCTGGATATATTAATCAGGAAATGATTGAAGCAGTGATTGGCCCTGTTTTAATGGATAAAGGGCTTTTGATTTCCGATGAAAAAGTGAAACCTAAAGCCCCCGGAATGAAATATCGTCATTATGCGCCCAAGTCCCCATTAATTATTGTACAGGGAAATACAACAAATGTAATATCCTATATTAATCAGAGCTGTGAAACTCTGCGGCAAGAGAAAAAGAAAGTGGGAATCATTGCAACAGATGAAACAAAAGATTTATATCAGGCAAACGTGGTGAAAAGCATTGGTACAAGAGAAGACGAAGAAGGAATTGCAAGACATCTTTTTGGAATTTTAAGAGAGTTTGATGAAGAAGATGTAGACTGCATTTATTCTGAGGCATTTAATACGCCTAAGATTGGACAGGCAATTATGAATCGTCTGTTAAAGGCTGCCGGACATCATATTATTCATTTATAAGGAGGCAAAAAATGATAGCATTAGGTTGTGACCATGGTGGTTATGAATTAAAACAGGAAGTTATAAAATATTTAGAAGAAAAGCAGATTCCATATAAGGATTTTGGCTGTTATAGTACAGAAGCTGTAGACTATCCGATTTATGCCAAGATGGTGGGAAAAGCAATCCAGACAGGGGAATGCGAAAAAGGTATCTTGATTTGTGGTACAGGAATTGGAATTTCCATTGCTGCAAATAAAATGAAAGGAATTCGTGCAGCACTTTGTACAGATTGTTTCTGTGCAGAAGCTACCAGAGAACATAATGATGCCAATGTTTTGGCTATGGGTGGAAGAGTTGTAGGACCAGGACTTGCAGTGAAAATTGTAGATACATTTTTAAACACAGAATTTTCTCACGCAGAGCGTCATCAGAAACGTATTGATTTAATAGAAGAATAAGCAGAGAACAAAGGAGAACTAAAAAATGGCAAAAACAATGGTTATGGAGCATCCATTAATTCAGCATAAAATTGGTATTATTCGTAGAAAGGAAACAAGTTCAAAGGAGTTTCGTGAGTTGGTAAGTGAAGTTGCAATGTTTATGGCTTATGAAGCAACTAGAAACTTAAAACTTGTGGATGTGGAGATTGAGACTCCGATTGTAAAGACAACTGTAAAAGAAGTAGCAGGTAAAAAAATGGCAGTTGTGCCAATTTTAAGAGCCGGTCTTGGTATGGTAGAGGGAATGCTTACAATGGTTCCAGCAGCAAAAATCGGGCATATTGGTCTTTATAGAGATCCTGAAACTTTAAAACCTGTGGAATATTATTGTAAGTTACCTGCTGATTGTGGAGAAAGAGAAGTATTTGTTACAGACCCTATGTTGGCAACAGGTGGTTCTGCCATAGCCGCAATTACCATGTTAAAAGAAAAAGGTGTAAAAAATATCCACTTTATGTGCATCATCGCAGCACCAGAAGGTGTAAAAGCATTGCAAGAAGCCCATCCAGATGTGGATATCTATATTGGTGCTTTAGATGAACATTTAAATGATCATGGTTATATTGTACCAGGTCTTGGTGATGCGGGAGACCGTATTTTCGGAACCAAATAAGAGGTGAGAAATATGACAGGAAAAAGAGATGGATATATTTCCTGGGACGAATATTTTATGGGAGTGGCAAAACTTTCGGGTATGCGCTCTAAAGATCCGAGTTCTCAGGTAGGAGCCTGTATCGTAAGTGAGGATAATAAGATTTTATCCATGGGATATAATGGCTTTCCGAAGGGGTGCTCTGATGATGAATTCCCATGGTTCAGAGAAGGGGAAGAACTTGATACAAAATATTTCTATGTAACACACAGTGAGTTGAATGCAATTTTGAACTATCGAGGTGGTTCTTTAGAGGGAGCGAAGCTTTATGTATCCTTGTTTCCTTGTAATGAATGTGCCAAGGCAATTATTCAGTCGGGGATTAAAACCATTGTTTATGAATGTGATAAATATGCAGAATCTTCTGCAGTAAAAGCATCAAAAAGAATGTTAGATGCAGCTGGTATACGTTATTATCAGTATAACAAAACTGGGCGTAAGATAGAAATAGAAGTATAAAAATAAGAGGAAATCTGCTAGAGAAATCTGGCAGATCCTCTTGACAAAAAGGATAAATTCCAATAAAATGGGTAAACGTAAAATGACGAGGAAAAGGAATAGTATGTGAATGGAACTCTAAAGAGAGAAAGCTGTATGGTGAGAAGCTTTTGTGGGAAATCACAGAACCGGCCTTGGAGTTGCCTGTGAGGAGCAGGACGTGGGCTTTGACGTTAAAAAAGCAAAGGAAGTGAGTAGTCCGGATAGATATAAAAATAGATAGGACTGCTAATAAGGGTGGTACCGCCGGGTAGAAGACATCGGTCCCTAGAAGATAGGGGTTGTATGTCCTTTTTTTATGCAGTGTTACAGAAAATGAGACATGAAAATCCCTGATATAACAGAAATAAAAATCTAAAGGAGAAAATGGTTATGGCAAATAACAAAAAACTGGTAGAAGCAATTACTTCTATGGAAGAAGATTTTGCACAATGGTACACAGATGTAGTAAAAAAAGCAGATTTAATTGATTATACAAGCGTAAAAGGCTGCATGGTAATTAAACCGGCAGGCTATGCAATCTGGGAAAATATTCAGCATGAATTAGACAGAAGATTTAAAGAGACAGGAGTAGAAAATGTATATCTGCCAATGTTTATTCCAGAAAGTCTTCTTCAGAAAGAAAAAGACCATGTAGAAGGATTTGCTCCTGAAGTTGCATGGGTAACACACGGAGGATTAGAGCCACTTCAGGAAAGATTATGTGTGCGCCCTACTTCCGAAACATTGTTCTGTGATTTTTACGCAAAAGAAATTCACTCTCACAGAGATTTACCAAAAGTATATAATCAGTGGTGTTCTGTTGTTCGTTGGGAAAAGACAACAAGACCATTCCTTCGCTCCAGAGAATTTTTATGGCAGGAAGGTCATACTGCACATGCAACTGCAGAAGAAGCAGAAGCAAGAACAATTCAGATGTTGAACATTTATGCAGATTTTTGTGAACAAGTTTTGGCAATGCCTGTTGTACGCGGAAAGAAAACAGATAAAGAGAAATTTGCAGGAGCAGAGTCTACTTATACAATCGAAGCATTAATGCATGATGGAAAAGCATTGCAGTCAGGAACAAGCCATAATTTTGGAGATGGTTTTGCTAAAGCATTTGGTATTCAGTATACAGACAAGGAAAATAAACTTCAGTATGTTCATCAGACATCTTGGGGAATGACAACCCGTTTAATTGGAGCCATTATTATGGTTCACGGAGATAACAGTGGTCTTGTTCTGCCTCCTAGAATTGCTCCAACTCAAGCAGTGATTATTCCAATTCAGCAGAAAAAAGAAGGCGTTTTGGAAAATGCTTATAAATTACAGGCACAGTTAAAAGCAGCAGGCATTCGCGTGAAAACAGACGATACAGATAAGAGTCCTGGATTTAAATTTGCAGAGCAGGAAATGCGTGGTATTCCAGTTCGTATTGAGTGCGGACCAAAAGATATGGAAGCAAATCAGGCAGTTGTAGTAAGACGTGATACAAGAGAAAAAATTACAGTATCTCTTGACCATCTTGCAGAAGATGTGCAGAAAATCTTGGATACGATGCAGGTGGAAATGCTGGAAAGAGCAAAAGCACACAGAGAAGCTCATACTTATACAGCAACAGATTATGAAGAATTTAAATCTATTGTGGAAGAAAAACCAGGTTTTGTAAAAGCAATGTGGTGTGGATGCAAAGAATGTGAAGATAAAATTAAAGAAGATGTTCAAGCTACATCCAGATGTATGCCGTTTGAACAGGAAACACTTTCTGATAAATGTGTTGTTTGTGGAAAACCAGCTAAGAAAATGGTTTATTGGGGGCGTGCATATTAATTATGAGAATCGAGGTTCCAAAGAAAGTACAGACAATTATTAGGACTTTGCAGGAACATGAATACGATGCTTATGCGGTAGGAGGCTGTGTTCGTGACAGCCTCCTTTTCCGTGCTCCCGCAGATTGGGATATTACTACTTCTGCAAAGCCTATGGAAGTAAAAGCAATATTTAAAAGAACAGTAGATACTGGGCTTCAACATGGAACAGTAACTGTTTTGATTGAAAAAGAAGGGTTTGAAGTAACCACATATCGTATTGATGGAGAATATGAAGACAGTCGTCACCCTAAAGAAGTTATTTTTACAGGAAAGTTGGAAGAAGATTTAAAGCGTAGGGATTTTACCATTAATGCAATGGCTTATAATGATGCGACAGGTCTCGTAGATTTATTTAATGGAAGAGAAGATTTGCAAAATAAAGTGGTGCGATGTGTGGGGAATCCACAGGAACGATTTACAGAAGATGCCCTTCGCATTTTAAGAGCGGTGCGCTTTTCCGCGCAGTTAGGATTTTCTATTGACGAAAAGACAAAGGAAGCAGCTAAAGTTCTTGCACCTACCTTATGCAAGATTAGTGCGGAACGTATTCAGACAGAGCTTCTTAAACTCTTAATATCTGCCAATCCTCAATATTTAAGAACTGCCTGGGAATTGGGAATTACAAAAGTAGTATTACCAGAATTTGATGAAATCATGAAAAGGGATATAGGGGAAAAGACACTAAGAGCTTTTTCTTACACAAATGATGATAAAGTAGAGCGTCTGACAATTCTCTTTGCCAATATGGAGAAAACACCGGAAGAGAGCAGAGACTTATCAAGAAAAGTTTTAAGAAGATTACGTTTTGATAATGATACCATTCAGAAAGTATCTGAGTTGGTTTTCTGGCATACCTGTCCATGGGAATCTACCAAGACAGCAGTAAGAACTGTTCTAAGTCAATGTACTCCATCTCTGTTTCCAACACTTTTAAATATTCATAGAGCAGAGCTTTTGGCAGAAGAGAATCCAGATATAGAAAAATTGGAGTTTTTGAAAAAAAGCAGAGAATTCTATGATGAAATCATGGAAAAAAAAGAATGTATTTCCATAAAAATGTTGGCTGTATCAGGAAAAGACTTTATTGAACAGGGAGTGGAACCAGGGAAAAAAATTGGAGAATTGCTTTCTGCTTGTTTAAAGATTGTATTAGAAAATCCTGAGAAAAATACAAAGGAATATTTACTTTCTTGTTTCACAGATAACTAGATTATGCTCACTTCTAAGCTTGGGTTTTGTCGCATACAATGAAAGGAACATGTGGTAATAGAAGGAGGAAAAGTGATTGTATGACAAAGGCCTTAGTGTTTTGGAGCAGTATGGTTTAGAAGCATCAGCTGTATATCGTGGAAGGGGGGCATTAATCTGTGATACAAAAGAAGGTATGGTATTGATACGAGAGTTTTATGGTACACAAAAAAAGCTGGAGTATCAGGCAGAACTATTGTCTTCTATTTCCCGAACCAGTGAGGTTTTGGTAGACGAAATTTTGAAAAATCAAGAGGAAAGTTATATTTCTCTTGATAAGGATACCGTTCCATACATTGTAAAACGATGGTATAAAGGGCGGGAATGTGATACCAGAAATGAAAAAGATATTTATGCCGGTATATCGGCAATGGCAGCTTTACATAAAGTTATGCAAATGCCGATCCAGGCACATTACGTAAAAGAACCTTTGAACAGAGAGTTTCAACGTCATAATGCAGAACTTCGAAAAATTCGGAAATTTGTTTCTGCGAAACGAAAAAAGAATGATTTTGAACTTCAGTTTTTGGAGAGTATTCAGAGATATCTGGTTCATGGAGAAGATGCGTTGAAAAGGCTGGAAATGTCAGAATATGAAAAATTAAGAGAGCAGGCCTTGGAACAGGGCGTAGTTTGTCATGGCGATTACAATCAGCATAACGTATGGATGCTGGAACAACAAACAGAGAAAGAAGTTGCTGTTACCAATTTCGAGAGCTGTAATTATGATATACAAATGGCGGATTTATACCAGTTTATGAGAAAAATTTTAGAAAAAAATGACTGGGATTTTAGAATTGGAGAAAATATGCTGAATAAATATCAGGAAATTAGACCATTATCAAAAGGAGAGTTGGAAAACTTGAGTATCCGATTTGCATATCCTGATAAATATTGGAAATTGGCAAATTACTATTATATTCATAATAAAGCATGGATTTCAGAGAAAAATCTGGAAAAATTAAAGAAATTAACAGCACAGCATGAGAAATGGAGAACTTTTGTAGAGAGTATGACATAAGAGGAAAAGAATGCTGTGCAATGTTTGAAATTTTTAAATGAATAGTGTATAATTAGTGCGCAATATGTAATGTAAAAGGAAGGCACAGAAAAATTGCACAGGGAGGTAAATGTATGGATTATAAAGAACTTTACAGAGAATGGATGACAAATCCATATTTTGATAATCATACGAAAGCAGAATTAAAAGCTATTGAACAAGATGAAAATGAAATAAAAGAACGTTTTTATAAAGAATTAGAATTTGGAACTGCAGGTCTTAGAGGCATTATAGGTGCAGGTACAAATCGTATGAACATTTATACAGTAAGAAAAACAACACAAGGACTTGCAAATTATATTGCAGCAGTGAACGGACAGGCTAAAGGCGTGGCTATTGCGTATGATTCTCGTCGTATGTCACCGGAATTTGCCAAGGAAGCAGCTCTTTGTTTGGCAGCAAATGGTGTAAAGGCTTATATTTTTGAAACTTTAAGACCTACACCAGAATTATCTTTTGCAGTAAGAGAATTAGGATGTATTGCAGGTATTAATATTACTGCCAGCCATAATCCTCCAGAATACAATGGATATAAGGTATACTGGGAAGATGGTGCACAAATTACACCACCTCATGACTCTGGAATTATGGCAGAAGTTCAGAAAGTTGTTGATTATAATGAAGTGAAGACTATGGATGAAGAAACAGCAAAAACATCAGGTCTTTTTGTTGTAATTGGAAAAGAAATTGATGATGCTTATATTGCAGCATTAAAGAGTCAGGTAATTCATGCAGATGCCATTAAAGAAATGGCAAAAGAATTAAAAATTGTGTATAGTCCTCTTCATGGAACAGGAAACGTTCCTGCAAGACGTGTTTTAAAAGAACTGGGATTTGAAAATGTATATGTGGTAAAAGAGCAGGAACTTCCAGATGGTGAATTCCCAACAGTAAGTTATCCTAATCCTGAAGCAGACGAAGCTTTTGATTTAGGTCTTAAGTTGGCGAAAGAAGTAGATGCAGATTTAGTTTTGGCAACAGATCCAGATGCAGATCGTCTTGGTGTGCGTGTAAAGGATAGCAAAACAGGAGAATACCACACACTTACAGGAAATATGTCCGGCTGTCTTTTAGCAGATTATGAATTAGGTCAGAAAAAAGAAATTTTAGGAAAATTGCCAGAAGATGGTGCATTAATTTCTACTATAGTAACAACCAATATGGCAGCTGCCATTGCAAAATATTATGGTGTTGCATTTATTGAAGTGTTAACAGGCTTTAAATATATTGGACAGCAGATTTTAGGATTTGAAAAAGAAGGCAAGGGAAGCTATCTCTTTGGATTTGAGGAGAGTTATGGTTGCCTTATTGGTACTCATGCCAGAGATAAAGATGCTATTGTTGCAACTATGGCACTTTGTGAAGCAGCAGCTTATTATAAAACAAAAGGTATGACTCTTTGGGATGCAATGGTAGCTATGTATGAGAAATACGGATATTATAAAGATGATATTCAATCCATTACTTTAAAAGGTATTGAAGGACTTGAGAAAATTCAGACAATCCTTGAAAACTTGAGAAAAAATCCACCAGCAGAAATTGGTGCATACGAAGTTTTATCTGCAAGAGATTACAAGGCAGATACTATTGTAAATATGGAAACTAAAGAAGTAACAGCTACAGGACTTCCAAATTCTAATGTATTGTACTATGATTTAAATGATGATGCATGGGTATGCGTAAGACCATCTGGAACAGAACCTAAAATTAAGATTTATTATGGTATCAAAGGGAACTCTTTAGAAGATGCAGATGAGAAGTCAGCAGCTCTTGGTGTAGCAGTGAAAAAACTGATTGATACAATGATGTAAAACCTCTGAAAATAAGAGGGTAATATGCTTGACAAACCTATGGAAAAAAGGTATAAATATCAGTAGACCGCAAACGGCGGTGTGCGTATAAAATGCAGAGAATGCTTAAATTAAGCTTTTTTGTAGTGCTAAATTTATTTAGGAGGAAATACTCATGAACAGAACAGAATTAGTTGCTGCTATGGCAGAAAAAACACAGTTATCTAAAAAAGATGCAGATTTAGCTTTAAAGGCTTTTATTGATGTTGTATCCGAAGAAATGCAGAAAGGTGAAAAAGTTCAGTTAGTAGGATTTGGTACTTTTGAAGTTTCTGAAAGAGCAGCAAGAGAAGGTAGAAACCCACAGACAGGTGAAACAATGACAATCGCAGCATCTAAATCTCCAAAATTCAAAGCAGGAAAGGCTTTAAAAGATTTAGTAAATGCATAAGAGCATAGAAAAGGAGATGCCTTTGGGTGTCTCCTTTTCTGCTATAGGAGAAAATTATGAGATTAGATAAATATTTAAAAGTCTCCAGACTGATTAAAAGAAGAACGGTAGCCAATGAGGCATGTGATGCGGGGAGAGTTTTAATTAATGATAAACCAGCAAAAGCTTCTGCTCAGGTAAAAGCCGGAGATATTTTGGAAATTCAGTTTGGAAGTAAAAATGTTCGTGTAGAGATACTGGATGTGCAGGAAACAGTGAAAAAAGAGGCAGCCAGTGAACTCTTTAAATATTTGTAAAGATGCAAAGGAACAAAGCAAAAGGAATAATTATTTTTATCCTCCCATATAATCTTTCATAAAGAAGATATGTGGGAGGATTGTCATTTTGGAAGAAAAGCAGCATAAGACAGTTCATAAAATTTACTTTACAGACCGTAAAGAAGGAAGTATTACAGGTGTAAAAGATGTTCAGTCCTTTGATGAAAAAGAAATAATTCTTGTGACAGAAACAGGAAATTTATTAGTGAAGGGAGAAGAACTTCATGTAACTAGGCTTGATCTAGAAAAACAGGAAATTGATATAGGAGGGAAGTTGGATAGTTTGACTTATAGCCAGGGAACTACAAAAGCAAAGGGAGGAGAAGGTGTCCTAAAGAGGTTGTTCCAGTAATTTATGAGTGAATACATGTATCGGGAACTTGTCTTTTTTTGCCGCACCTTTCTGGCTGGTGTGTTTTTGGCTATATGTTATGATATACTTCGTATCATTAGAAGAATAATCGTACATACCTCTTTTTGGATGGGAATGGAAGATATTTTGTATTGGTGTTTTACGGGTATTTTTCTGTTTTTGATTATATATATAGAAAATGATGGAGTGATTCGAAGCTATGCACTTCTTGCAATGGGAACGGGGGCTTTCCTTTATTATGTAGGTCCCAGTAAGTTAATACTGAATTTAACGGTAGGAATAGCAGAAAAAATCTTATACCCTATAAGAAAGTGGAGAAAATGGTTGAAATTTCAATGGAATAGAGTTAAACTTTTTGTATGTAAACAGAAAAACGTAAAGGATGTTAGAGAGCGTAAAAATGAAGAGGAGAAAAAAAAGAAATCTTCAAAATAGGATTGCGATGATTAGTATTACCTTTGTGGTAGCAATTTTATTTATTACAATGATGACGAAAAGTATTTCCGTCGAGAAACAGCTTTCCCAATATCAGCAAGATATGCAGGAGCTGGATAATAAAATGACTGAGGAAACAGAACGTACAAAAGAAATTGATGATATGAAAAAATATATGGAAACAGATGAATATGCAGAAGAAGTTGCAAGAGATAAGCTGGGCCTAGTAAAGGACAATGAGATTGTATTTAAGGAACAGGAGTAAACTGCAAAATTTGTCTGAAAGTTTTTTGTTTTTAGGTACTGTTTTTGACAAAGTTTAAAGAAAAAAGCATCTATAATACTCTTTTGATAGCGGTTGCTTATTCAGGGAGGGAAGAAGATGCAGGAATGGATGATTGCCATGCTCGTAATCAGCGTACTGCTTATATTACGTGACATGGCAAAAACTATTTTTTCAGAGATGAAAAAAAGTGCGGCAACTTTGGCTTATGAACAGCACCCACAAAAAGAAAAAATGCAGCGCTATGCAGAATCCTTTCAGAAACTGGCCAACAGTTTTTATGGAATGCCTTACAGGAAGGATTATCTTTCCAGCACAGAAATTGATGAGATGATACAGGAAGTACAGGAAGGGCTGTGCAAAAGGTGTTATCTTAATGAACAATGCTGGAAACAGGATTCCGTTCAGTCCTATCAGAGAATTTACAGCCTTCTGCGCATCATGGAAGAAGATGACGAGGAAAAATTCAGAAAGGCAAAAGCTGATTTGACAGGGGTTTGCATAAGTCAGGGAAAGCTAGTGCAGGAATTACAAAGGATGATGGACAGAGAACGACAGAATTTAATATGGAACAATAAACTTTTGGAAAACCGGGTAGCAGTGGCAGAACAGTTAGGCGAGATGGCGGAGCTTATGAAAGTGTTATCACGAGACTTATTTGACATGGTTGAGGTAGATGTCCAGTTTCGAGAGGAATTTGCTAGGCGGTTAAAAAAACATCACATACAGGTTCGAAATGTATGGTATCTAGAACAACCGGATGGAAAGATTCGGTACTATGCAGAACTTCGAACAAAAGGGAGAGGCTGTGTGCCGGCAGGGGAGGCGGCGGCAGTTCTTTCAAAGATTTGCCAAACACGTATGATACCAAAAGAATCAGGAAAAACATTGATTAACAGAGATTTTTCTGTTTTGGGGTTTGCGGAAGAAATGAATTTTAAAATGCTTTATGGAGCTGTAAAAATAACCAAAGATAGGGAAACGATTTCGGGAGATAATTATACATGTACGACTGAGGAGAACGGACAGTTTTTTATGTGCCTTTCAGATGGCATGGGATCAGGGCTTGAAGCATGTCAGGAAAGTGAGGGAATTGTAGATACTGTGGAACAACTGGTAGAAGCTGGATTTTCTGGAGAAACAGCTGCCAGACTGGTGAATTCTGTTTTGAATCTAAAAACAAAAAATGGACGTTTTTCTACGGTAGATATTTCTATGGTAGATTTGTATTCAGGAATGTGTCATTTTTTAAAAGCAGGAGCATCTACTACGTTTATTAAAAGAGATCACTGGGTGGAAGCTATTTCATCCACCAGTCTTGCCTTGGGGTTGGTACAGCAGGCAGATTTTGAATCTTCCACGAAAAAGCTTTATGAAGGGGATTTTCTGATTATGGTTACAGATGGAGTGTTAGATGCATTGCCAGATGGACAGGCGGAAGAAATTATGAAAGAGATTATTTTACAGACCAATGCCAGTGCGGCACAGGAGTTGGGTCGGGGAATTTTGGAAAGAGTGCTTACATACAGCGGCTATTGTGCAACAGATGACATGACTGTGCTGGCAGCGGGATTATGGAGGAATTAAAAAACAGTTATGAGAACAGAAGAAAAAGTGTTTTCCTGTATAGAAAAATATCAGATGATACCAAAAAACAGCCATATAATTGTAGGAGTTTCTGGAGGAGCAGATTCTGTATGTTTGCTAAAACTTCTCAAAGAATATAGAAAACAGCAGGACTTTCAGCTTTATGCAGTACATGTAAATCATCAAATTAGAGGAGCAGAGGCAGTTCGTGATGAAGAATTTTCAAAAGAAGTATGTCAAAGGCTGGAAGTTCCTTTTACAGCGTATTCCTATGATGTTCCGCAAATTTCCAGAGAAAGAAAGCTATCTTTAGAGGAAGCAGGCAGAAATGTGCGCAGGGAGGCTTTTAAAGAAGCCATAAGTAAGATAAAAATGCCTGGAGAAAAAAAGATTGCCTTGGCTCATCATGAGAATGATAATGCGGAAACCGTCTTGCATAATCTTATGAGGGGGAGCGGAGCAGCGGGGCTTGGTGGGATACGTCCTGTGTCAGGGGAGAACAGGGAATATATTCGTCCGCTGCTGTTTGTTAAGAGAAGTGAGATTGAGGATTATTTAAAGGAGCAGGGTATTTGTTGGATCACAGATAGCACCAATGCAGAAACGGAATATACAAGAAATAAAATTCGCCATCAGATTATTCCATTGATGGAAGAAATTAATACGCAGGCTGTTTCTTGTATTGGGAGAGCAGCAGAGAAAATGTGGCAAATAGAAGAATATCTTCAGGAACAAACGGATATACTTTATGAAAAGTATGTAAAGGAAATAGGAAATGCTTTTTCTATTGCAAAAGAAAGCTTTTTGGAAAAGGATATTATGCAGTCGTATTTGATTATGCGTGTTTTGGAGAAAGCGTCAAAAGGGAAAAAAAATATTACTGCAACACATATAGAGGCTGTGAAAAGACTTTCGAAAGGTCGTACCGGAGCCTCCATATCTCTTGCGCGGGGACTGATTGCCAGCCAGGTGTATGGAGATGTTCATATTCAAAGCAAAATAGAGGAAGAAAATGAAACATACACTTTTCAGTGGGAGATAATCCCTTATGAAAAACAGCAAATTCCAGAAAAAACATATACGAAATGGTTTGATTATGATAAAATAAAAAGTAGTCTCAGCATTCGTCATCGTTTACAAGGAGATTACCTTGTAGTAAATGAAAAAGGAGGACGAAAAAAATTAAAAGACTATCTGATTGACTGTAAAATCCCAAGACAAGAGAGGGATAAACTGACTCTCTTAGCAGATGGTTCCCATATTTTGTGGGTTGTGGGATATCGTATTAGTGAAAGTTATAAAGTTACCAGTCAGACAAAGAAAATATTAAAAGTACAGGTAAAAGGAGTAGAGGAAAATGAGTGAAAAAATTCGTGTATTATTAAACGAAGAAGAGGTATGTAAAAAAATTCGTGAAATAGGGGAACAAATTAGTAAAGATTATGAAGGAAAAACAGTTCATTTAATCTGTGTATTAAAAGGCGGCGTATTTTTTACCTGCGAACTTGCAAAGAGAATTACAGTCCCTGTTACTATGGATTTCATGTCTGTTTCAAGTTATGGAGATGAAACAAGTTCAAGTGGAGTAGTTCGTATTGTAAAGGATTTAGATGAAAGCTTAGAAGGAAAAGATGTTTTAATTGTAGAAGATATTATTGACTCAGGAAGAACTTTAAGTCATCTGCTGGAAATCTTAAAACAGAGAAATCCTAATAGTCTTCGTCTTTGTACACTGTTGGATAAACCGGAACGAAGAGTTAAAGATGTAAAGGTCGATTATGTATGCTTTAATATTCCAGATGAATTTGTAGTAGGATACGGATTGGATTACGCACAGAAATATAGAAATCTTCCATATATTGGTGTGGTTGAGCTTTCATAACCAGAAAGGAGAAGCGACAACGTGAATAAGCAGGCGAGAAACTGGATAACACCACTGTTACTCCTGCTGTTAGTGCTGGGCGTAGGAAGCGTAATTATTCGTCAGACAACGCAAAATTCCAGTTATACAATGGATGAATTTCAGCGAGCAGTGGAGGAGAAGCAGATTACTGAGGCTTTTATTCAGCCAAATGGAGAAGTTCCCACCGGAGAGGTAACCATACGTTTAAAAGATGGTAAGGAAGAGCACTTTTATGCGCTTAATTTGGAGGAAGTACAGGATGCTCTTATGGAAGGCGGAGTCCATAATGTGAGAGTAGGACAGGTGCCAAGAGATAATACATGGATGTCATCCCTGATTCCTTTAGTTCTAACAGGATTTATGCTGTTTTTTGTAATTAGCATGATGAACCGCCAAATGTCAGGCGGCAATAATGCCAAGATGATGAATTTTGGAAAAAGCAGAGCTAAAATGTCTACAGATACGGATAAAAAGGTGACTTTCAAGAATGTAGCAGGTTTACAGGAAGAAAAAGAGGAGTTGGAGGAAATTGTAGATTTCTTAAAAGATCCTCAGAAATATGTAAAAGTAGGAGCAAGAATTCCCAAGGGTGTGCTTCTTGTGGGACCACCGGGAACAGGTAAAACTCTTCTTGCAAAGGCAGTAGCTGGAGAAGCAGGTGTTCCTTTCTTTTCTATTTCAGGTTCAGATTTTGTAGAGATGTTTGTAGGAGTGGGTGCTTCTCGTGTAAGAGATTTATTTGAAGAAGCTAAGAAAAATGCGCCATGTATTATTTTCATTGACGAAATCGATGCTGTGGCAAGACGTAGAGGAACCGGAATGGGTGGTGGCCATGACGAAAGAGAACAGACATTGAATCAGCTGTTGGTAGAAATGGATGGATTTGGTGTTAATGAAGGAATTATTGTAATGTCTGCAACCAATAGAGTGGATATCTTAGATCCGGCCATTTTACGTCCAGGACGATTTGACAGAAAGGTTGGAGTGGGCAGACCTGATGTGAAGGGCAGGGAAGAAATTCTTAAAGTTCATGCAGCAAAAAAACCTTTGGGAGAAGATGTAAACTTAGAGGAAATTGCAAGAACTACTGCAGGTTATACAGGTGCAGATTTAGAGAATTTAATGAATGAAGCTGCAATTCTTACGGCAAAAGACGGCAGATTTTTTATTAATCAAAAGGATGTACGTCAGGCCTTTATCAAGACAGGTATTGGTACAGAAAAAAGGAGTCGTGTAATTTCGGATAAGGAAAAGAAGATTACTGCTTATCATGAAGCAGGGCATGCTATTTTATTCCATGTTTTGCCAGAAATGGAACCGGTCCATACTATTTCCATTATTCCTACAGGAATGGGAGCTGCAGGCTATACCATGCCACTTCCGGGAAAAGATGAAATGTTTAATAGTAAAAATAAAATGCTGGAACATATTGTGGTTTCTTTAGGGGGAAGAGTGGCAGAAGAATTGATTTTTGGTGATGTGACAACAGGTGCATCTCAGGATATTAAGCAAGCTACACAGACGGCAAGAGCCATGGTAACAGAGTATGGTATGTCGGATAAAGTGGGTATGATTAACTATGGAAGTGACGATGATGAGGTTTTTATTGGTAGAGATTTAGCACATACAAGAAATTATGCAGAACAGACAGCGGCATTGATTGACAATGAGGTAAAGCGCATTATAGATGAGGCTTATGTGAAAGCAAAAGCACTTCTTTTAGAACATGAAAATGTACTTCATAAGTGTGCGGAACTTTTGATTGAAAAGGAGAAAATCAATCAAAACGAGTTTGAGGCATTGTTTTTACAAGGAATTATGCAGAATACTGAATGATTTTCGGGAAGAAAGAAAAGTATCATGTTAAAAATGGTCAAAAAAGTATGCAAAAAAAAAAGAAGATTGTGCACACTTTTCGAACACCACATGGTATTATAATAACTGTAAAAACCCCCCAATACATTATATAGTTTTTGCTACACCCCATAAGAAGAAATACCTTCTCCAAAAACGCCAATCGAAAGATTGGCGTTTTTACTATTCCAAAATAAACAAAAAATAGTTGTGCATATCTATGGGGTAAGATAAAATATGAATAGATGATTTTTCGGTGAAAATAAGCCGATATTAATAGATAGAGAGGATGGCAGTATGGATTACGAACATTTGGCAGATACAAGAAGAGTTCAGGAGTATGTGACCAATATGCGGCCTGCTTTTAATAAACGTGCAGTATTTAGTGATGAAACAGAGAATTATAGAACACCGGCAGAACCAGAACCTGGTGAGGTAGTGAATATTAGAATTCGAACGAAAAGTGATAATGTAGACTTTGTATATTTGGTAACCGCTAATCTTCGTCAAAGGATGAAGTTATTATATACAAAGGATGGGTTTGATTATTATGGGACAGATATTAAATTGGGGGCCCAATCTATTCGCTATTTTTTTGAAATTATTTCAGGTAAAATTCAGTGCTATTATAATAAAATTGGTATAACAAAAGAGATTGATGAACATTATTCTTTTGGGATTGTGCCAGGCTTTCATACACCTAGTTGGGCAAAAGGGGCAGTAATGTATCAGATTTTTGTGGATCGCTTTTGCAATGGGGATTCGTCCAACGATGTGGTAAATAATGAGTATTGTTATATTGATGAAAAGGTACAGAAAGTTGATGATTGGAATTGTCCTCCAAGAGCTATGGATGTGAGAGATTTTTATGGTGGGGATTTGCAGGGAGTTATGGATAAATTGGATTATTTGCAGAACTTAGGGATTGATGTCATATATTTTAATCCAATTTTTGTTTCGCCATCTAATCACAAATATGATATTCAAGATTATGATTATATTGATCCCCATTATGGAAAAATTGTAAATGATGGCGGAGAGCCTTTACAAGACTGGGATAAAGAAAATGCTCATGCATCTAAGTATATTCAGCGTGTCACGGCAAAGGAAAATTTGGAAGCTAGTAATGCTTTTTTTGCCAGATTGGTAGAGGAAATTCATAAAAGAGGTATGCGTGTTATTCTAGACGGTGTGTTCAATCACTGTGGCTCTTTTAATAAGTGGCTGGACAGAGAGAGAATATATGAGAATCAAAGCGGATATGAAAAGGGAGCGTATGTGTCAACCGATAGTCCTTATCGAAAATTTTTCCGATTTCATGATGCCCAGAGCAATGAGTATGACGGCTGGTGGGGACATAATACACTGCCAAAGTTAAATTATGAGGAATCTTCTAAGTTATATGAATACGTTATGCATGTGGCAAGAAAGTGGGTATCACCGCCCTATAATGTGGATGGATGGCGTCTTGATGTAGCGGCAGATTTGGGTCACAGCGAAGAATATAATCACCAGTTTTGGAGGGATTTCAGGAGAAATGTTAAGGAGGCAAATCCTGATGCCATTATTTTGGCGGAACATTATGGAGATGCCAGATCATGGCTTGCTGGAGATCAATGGGATACGATCATGAATTATGATGCTTTTATGGAACCTGTAACATGGTTTCTTACAGGCATGGAAAAACATAGTGATGAATATCGAGAAGGCATGCTGGGAAACAGCGACAGTTTTATTGGAGCCATGAATTATCATGGAGCTAGCTTTTATGCCCCTTCTTTATATACAGCCATGAATGAACTTTCTAATCATGATCATTCTCGGTTTTTGACAAGAACGAATCATGTTGTAGGACGTGTAAGAGATTTAGGCAGTGAAGCGGCAGAACAAAATATAAATAAAGCAGTTTTTCGGGAAGCGGTTGTAATGCAGATGACATGGCCGGGCGCTCCAACAATTTATTATGGAGATGAGGCCGGTGTTTGCGGTTTTACGGATCCGGACAATAGACGTACCTATCCATGGGGGAGAGAGGATCAGGAGTTGATTCAATTTCATAAAGATATGATAAAAATTCACAAAGAAAATCAGTCTTTACTAAAAGGTTCTTTGAAATTTATTGCCAATGATTATCAACAGCTTATCTATGGAAGATTTATAGAGAAAGAGAAAATTGTGGTTGCTATCAATAATAGTAATGAAACAAAAAATATGGAAATTTCTGTATGGGAACTGGGAATTTCCAGAATTAAAGTGCAGAAATTTAAACAGTTAATGGTAACCGGTGATTTTGGATATAGCTTGGTAAAGAAAATTCATGAATGCAAAGGTGGGGTTTTGCATTTGGAAGTGCCATCTCATGGAGCAATTGTTGTACGAGCGGTTTTAGAATAAGAGTATAGAAGGATATGTGTTAAACAGAAGAAAAAACTTCCATGTATTTTAAGTGCATGGGAGTTTTTTACGTTGTACAAAATTGTACAACTTTGGAAAGTAATAAAAAAAGCTCTAAACCCTTAATTGATAAGAGTTTTGAGCTTTTAAGTTAATGCCGCAGACCGGAATCGAACCGGTACGGGAGTATAAGTCCCGCAGGATTTTAAGTCCTGTGCGTCTGCCTGTTCCGCCACTGCGGCAAGTCTTTTATGATGGGCGATGGTGGATTCGAACCACCGAAGGCGTTGCCAGCAGATTTACAGTCTGTCCCCTTTGGCCACTCGGGAAATCGCCCATGTCATTTTTGACTAAATATGATTATAGCATAACTTAAAAAAAATGCAAGTATTTTTTTGAATAAATTCTTGTTTTTTCTATTTTTTATGAATTTCACAAAAACGATGACTTTTAATGTGGCTGTAAATTAGAGAGGCAATGACTTCAGCATCTTCTTTCATATCTTCTTGTAACCAATGCATAAAGATATTATAAAGTGCACCAGAATAATAATAAAGTTCGTATTTTTCCAAGGAGGAAGCATTTTGTGTTTGTGTAACTTCTATCATATATAAGTCCAGTCCATAGAGAAGAATTTGTGATCGGTTTGCCTGCGTAATGCATTGTACATAATCTTTATATTTCTGGAGATATTTTATGCTATTAAGAATATGGTCATAAGTTTGAAAATTTGAAGAAAAAGCAGGATCTTTTAGGTCTTCTACATATTCTTTTAAAATACGATACATATAATCTAATAAAATATCATCCTTTGATTTGTAATTGCGATAGTATGACATACGGGAAACACCAGCGCGATTTGTAATATCGGTGATGGTGATATCGTTATAATTTTTAGTATGCATAAGTTGTAGGAGTGCTTCCATTATACAGTTTTTAGTAAATTCTTTTGTATTTACTGATTTTTGAGTTGTTTTCATGAAACAAAAACCCCCTTTTTGTCACAGTTGTTTTTTTAGATATTGTTTTAAAGAACGCTAAATGTTACAATTGTAACATTTAGTGAAATCATATCAAAATAAAATAGGAAAAGCAAGAAAGGCTGAAAGAAAATGAGATTTGGAATTGTTACAGACAGCTCCTGTGATTTGCCGGAGAGTTATACAGCACGAGAAAATGTTTCCGTAGTATCTTTTTATGTATCTTTTGATGGAGAGAATTATTTGAGAGAAGGTAAAGAAGCAGGAATTACAGAGTTTTATCAGAAGATGGCAGATAATCCTGATTGTTATCCGAAAACATCTATGCCATCTGTACAGGATTATATAGACGCATTTCGTCCGCTGGTAAAAAAAGATTTACCAGTTCTTTGTATTTGTCTTACTAAGCATTTCAGCGGTTCTATGCAGGCAGCAGTTAGTGCAAAAGAGGAAGTTGAAGAAGAATTTCCACTGGCGAAGATAGAGGTTGTGGATTCTCAGCTTGTTACAGGATTGCAGGGACTTTTTGTGAAAGAGGCAGTAAAACTGAGAAATCAAGATGTGGATTTAGAAACAGCTGTGAAAGCTTTGAAGAAAATTAGGAATACAGGACAAATCTTTTTTACTACAAAGGATTTGAAATATTTGGAACATGGTGGCAGAATTGGAAAAGCAGCCTGTCTTGCAGGGAGTATGTTAAATATTAAACCGATTCTCCACTTTTACAATGCGGAGTTGGGTTCTACAGAACTTTGCAGAGGAAGAAAAAAATCTCTTCATAAAATTATTGAAAAATTTTTAGACTATGTGGAGAAAGAACAGATAGATTTAAGCCAATATACTCTGATTACAGGTGTTGGATTGATGGTGCCTGAATTTGAAACATTTCAAGAAGATTTAAAGACGGCTATAAAAAAGAAGGGATATAACATTGAAGCATGGGATACCATGCAAATTGGGGCTACAATTGGGGTACATACAGGACCTTATCCTATGGGTCTTGGGATTTTGAAAAAATGTGAAATTTAAGTAAAAAAGGAGGGATGTTAGATGGATATACATACCCTCCTTTTTCACTGGCTTTACCTTAAAGCTAAGGACGTCGGTATCGGTTGAAGCAAGAAAAAATTTCTTGTATCCGTGGTACTGCCATACCACAAGAAATATAAGAATTACTGCAAATTCTCTTAAATCCATGGTTTTCTAAATCTTTTTGTAAAAGATTTACAATTTCAGAAATGGTTCGTTTGCCATCTATAAGATGCTCTTGTGCATATCTTAAAAGTTCTCCAAGCCCAGCAGTCTGTTCGTAGTCGATAATCTGCTCTATATATCTTAAATCAATGGTATCTTTTCCAATAGAAAAAGTTTCTTTTCCCTGACATTTTAATTTTCGATCTTTATAAGATGGTTTTTTGTTGCAGCTCATAACTCGTTGAAAAGAAGGGGTGCAAAAAGCTGGTATGGAAGAGGGAGGTAAAGGATAGTTGGAACATAACTGTTTTACTTTTTTTGTAATATCCAGTACCTGATAGCAATCCAATTGGATAATGGTATCAGCAATATGAAAGAAAGATCCAGAGCTTCCAGCTACTAGTATGGTGGAAATTCCCGCTTTTGAAAACAATTGTGGTGCACGTTCTAGAAAAGGGGTAATCGGTTCTTTTTCACGGCAGATTACTTCTTGCATAAAGGCATCACGAACCATGAAGTTTGTAGCGGAAGTATCCTCATCTAATAGAAATAGAGTGCTTCCAGATTCCATACCCTCTATAATACCGGCAGCCTGAGAAGTACTGCCACTGGCATCTAAAGTGGAAAAGCAATGGGTATCTTTTTTGTTTGGTAAGTCATTGATAAATAGGGAAATATCCACATCTTTAATAAAGCGCCCATCTTCGGCACGAAGTTTGATTGCAGAAGCATCTGTAATAACAAATTCCCGCCCATCTTTAGCAATATGATTATAAACACCTGTTTCAAGAGCAGTTAATAAAGTGGATTTTCCATGATACCCCCCTCCGGCAATTAAAGTGATGCCACGTGAAATGCCCATTCCTTTGATAACACCTTTGTGAGGTAGGTTCATTTCCACAGATAGAGAGTCAGGGGAGTGAAAAGGAATAGCATTTTTTAAAGGTTTTTGTGAAATACCACTTTCTCTTGGCAGAATAGAGCCGTTTGCTACAAAGGCAACTAACTGTCGCTTTTTCAGTTCTTTTCGTATAAACTCCTGATCTTCAGCTAAAAAAACGACACTTTCAATTTCTTTGCCAGAGAGATTTTTATAAAAAAGAGCTTTTTGAACACAGGAAGGCAGAAAATCAAATAGGATTTTTTCTAATTCTAAGGAATTAATAGTTCTTCCATTTGCAGGAAATCCTACAGTGAAACGTAGAATTAAGAAGTTTTGGTTGATCTCACAAGCGGTTCTTTCCAGAATTTCCTGTCCACAATTTGTAGTAGAGATTAAACCACTTTTTCCAGAACCTTTTGCTTTAAAATTATAAATGGATAATTGTTGGCTAAATTTTCGCAAAAGATAATCCTGTACGGCAATTTGTACAGACTTTGAAGAAAAGCAAAAGTCAGGAAAACCTGCTATTTTTGCTGGAACTTGAATGGTTAGATGTGAAGGCGATGCAAAAGGATCTCCTTGTACATGATCAATAGAAAGTATAAAATTCTTGAAATCATACGCACCTTTTAAAGATTTATAAGCGGGATAGCTTTTCCTGTGGATGGAAGAAAGCTGCTCTCTTAACTGCTGTGAAGTGAACATAATAATCTCCTTTACTGTTGGAATTTTGAGAAAATTTTATTTTGTATAACAAAAAACCCTTATATCCGAAGATATAAGGGTTTTACGTGCGTTAGAGGATTCGAACCCCCGACCTTTTGGTCCGTAGCCAAACGCTCTATCCAGCTGAGCTAAACGCACATTTGTTAGCTGATTGCCTCAGCAACAAAACTTATTATAGGGTATAATGTTTAAAATGTCAACACTTTTTTAAAAAAAATTTTTAAAAATAAAACAGCTGTTATACGAAGGATTTTTCTTCTTTGTATAACAGCTGTTTTGTTTTCTTTTGTTACTTATTTAAGATTACAACAGGCTTAATTAAATCTTTTGGTTTATCTTTCATTAAGAGAAGAGCTTCTTCTATTTTATCAAAACCTTCGAAGCGATGGGTAATTAATTTAGAAGGATCGATACGTTTTGTTTCAATAAGGGAAATTAATTTTTCCATTCTAAGTCGTCCTCCAGGCATTAATCCACCTGCAATTTGTTTGTGCCCCATTCCGCAGCCCCATTCTGCACGAGGTATTTTAACAAAATCACCTTCACCAAGGTAGTTAACGTTACCGATTTTTCCACCTGGTTTTAAAACATGAATTGCAGTAGCAAAAGTATCTACGTCTCCTCCGGCGATAACGACTCTGTCTACACCTTTACCATGAGTAAGTTCATTGACCTGATCTTCAATAGAACCATTTTTATAATTGATAATGTGAGTTGCGCCATATTCTTTTGCAATTTCGACGCAGTTTGGTCTGCTTCCAACTGCATAAATTTCAGATGCACCGCGAATAGCAGCAGCAGCAACAGCCATAAGACCAACAGGACCAATTCCGATAACGAGTACAGTATCTCCAAATTGAATATCTGCCAATTCAACGCCATGGAAACCAGTAGGCATCATATCGCAGAGCATGACACCAGTGGCATCGTCAATATCATCAGGTAAATGTGCCATATTTCCATCGGCATCGTTTACGTGGAAATATTCTGCAAATACACCATCTTTAAAATTGGAAAATTTCCATCCGGAAAGCATACCACCGGAGTGCATAGAATAGCCGGCCTGCGCTTCTAATGAATTCCAATCTGGAGTAATAGCAGGAACTACTACACGATCACCTTTTTTGAAATCCTTTACCTCACTGCCTACGGCTTCCACAATTCCTACTGCCTCATGACCTAAAATCATATCTTTTCGATCGCCGATGGCACCAGCCCAAACAGTATGAATATCCGATGTACAAGGAGAAATTGCCGTGGGGCGAATTAAGGCATCTTTAGCACCTAATGTAGGAATTTCTTTTTCAATCCAACCAATTTCCCCAATTTTTTTCATTGCAAAACCTTTCATTATAATAAAACCTCCTTACTTGACTAAAATAGTATAGAATGATTATAGCATGAAGTTTTTTAAAATGCTACAAAATTTATAAATTTTATAATTTAGTATTTTCAAAAAAAATTTTTTTATTTCTGGTTTATAAAAAATAATAAAATTGTAAGAAATGAGGTGGTAGTATTAGAAAATACGTGATAAAATATGAAAAGGAGTACGAAGAGATGAAACGTACAGGGGATTATTAGAATATTCATAATAAAAGGGGAAAAAGTATGGAGAATGAAATTACATTCAGAACCTCAGTAGGAGGTTATAGACGTGATGAAGTTATTGAGTATGTAGAAAGTATGAATGAGCAGATTTTTGTAATGAAAAAGGAACATGAAGAGGAGATTTCTGCTTATAAATCTAAGATTAAAGATTTGGAAGATCTTTTAAAGCAAGAAGAGACAAATGAAGTTGCGCTTATAGAAGAAAAAGGGGCGAAACTTGAGGCATATGAGGCTGAAAATGTAACGCTAAAAGAGGATTTAGATAAGCTGGAAGGTCAGTATAAGGCTGTTCATTCTGATGTGGTAAGATTGGAAGCAGAAAAGCGAGTTTTGAAAGAAAAACTGGGGAGAGAGGTTTTGAGACTTCGTGCAGAAAATCAAGAATTGAAAGAGAAATTACAAGAGGCGCAGCGAAATATTGGTTCAGAGGCAGATTATGAAGGCGTACGAGATGCTGTTTCAGAAGTACAGTACAAAATTGCAGAATATGTAAATATTATTAATAAAACGCAACAGAGTCTTGCAGAAACTTATCAACAAATGAATGGAATTAAGAAAAAAGTGGCAGAGAAATTGGAAAAAAATAAAAAATAGGTGGCAATTTGCCGCCTATTTTTTATTATCCTCTGCCATGTTTTGAGTATGCTGTTTAATTGCAAGAAAGCTTTCTGTACTAATAACATGTTCCATACGACAAGCATCTTCAGAAGCTGTTTCAGGATCTACTCCAAGTTTTACTAGCCATGTACTTAAGAGTTCGTGACGCTCATAAATTTTCTTTGCAATGGCAAGTCCGGATTCAGTAAGGGTGATATAGCCTTCCTGATTAACATTAATGTATCCGTTTAGTCGAAGATTTTTCATGGCAACGCTGACACTGGGTTTGGAAAAAGACAATTCATTGGCGATATCAATCGAGCGAACCTGAGGTTTCCGCTTACTGATAACGAGAATGGTTTCTAAATAGTTTTCAGCAGATTCCTGTATTTTCATGCAACGACTCCTTCCTTCAAAATGTATTAATATTAGAATATCATATTTTCAGAAGAAGTTCAAATGAATAAGAAGCGAATCGTTATTTAGGTTTACATTCCTGATATTTTGTACTAGAATAAGACACATAATATTGGACGGAGGAAAATAAATGGGAACAGTAATCATACCAAAAGGCTATCATTCATGCTTATCCAGATATGAAACACAGGAAGCTATAGGAACAATTAAAAATCTTATGCAGAAAAAATTATGTATGGCACTAAAATTAAAAAGAGTAACGGCTCCTTTGTTTGTAGATCCGGCTATGGGATTAAACGATGATCTAAATGGAGTGGAACGTCCTGTGAATTTTGATATTCCTGATGCAGGAACTACCGCACAAGTGGTACATTCTCTGGCAAAATGGAAACGTATGGCTCTTTATCATTACGATTTTCATGTGGGAAAAGGTCTCTTAACCGACATGAATGCTATTCGAAGAGATGAGGAATTAGATAATCTTCATTCTATTTATGTAGATCAATGGGACTGGGAAAAAATTATTACAAGAGAAGAACGTACATTAGATTATTTGAAAAGTACGGTACAACGTATTGTTGGAACAATTTGTAATGCATTAGACGAAATTAAATATCAGTATGAGCATTTGGAGACAGAACTTTGCCGTGATGTAGCATTTATAACCTCTCAAGAATTAGAAGATTTATATCCATCGTTGACACCAAAAGAGAGAGAGCAAGCATATACCAAGGAACATAAAACCGTGTGCATTATGCAAATCGGAGATGTTTTGGCTTCAGGGGAAAAGCATGATGGTAGAGCGCCAGATTATGATGACTGGAAATTGAATTGTGATATTTTATTTTGGCATGAGCCTTTGCAATGCGCTTTGGAGATTTCTTCCATGGGTATTCGTGTAGATGAAAAATCTTTAGATGAACAGCTAAAGAAAGCAGGGTGTGAAGAACGAAGAAAGCTTCCTTTTCATCAAATGCTTTTAAATGGACAACTTCCCCTTACCATTGGCGGTGGTATTGGTCAATCCAGAGTTTGTATGCTGTTTCTGGGAAAAGTTCATGTAGGTGAAGTTCAGGCTTCTATCTGGGATGAAGAAACTCTGACTGCCTGTAAGAAAGCAGGAATTGAGATTTTATAGAGGAGATTAGAATGGAACGGAAGACAAAGAAGTGGCTTGTAGCTGGTGCGCTTACTGTGGCAGTGGCTCTGGGAGTAGGAACGTATTATAGTAATACTTCAGATAGTAATAGTAATAGAGAAAAGAAAGAAATTGTTAAAGAAGACGAAAAAAAACAGGAGGAAAAAGAAGCAAAAAAATCACAAAAGAATGAAAATGCTTATTATCCTTTGACTATAAAAACTATGGGTCCAGATGGAAGAGAATACGAAACCGTATATGAAAAACAGCCAGAAAAAGTGGTGGCTGTTTATCAAGGAAATGTAGAAACCATGTTAGCTCTTGGATTAGAAGATAAAATTGCAGCTGTGGCTGGTTTAGAACAAGAAGTTCCAGAGGAATATCAGGAGGCTTTTGGAAAGTTAAAGAATCTGGAAGAGTTTACACCTTCTAAAGAAACTATTATAGCAGAAGAGCCAGATATGATTTTTTCTTGGGCATCGTATTTCCAAGAAAATACATTGGGAGAACCTCAGGAATGGCTGGATCAAAATATTAATGTTTATATTAATTCCAATACAGCATCTGAAAAAGATACACTGGAAAATGAGTATACAGATATTAAGAACATAGGGAAGATTTTTCAGGTAGAGGAAAAAGCAGATAAACTTGTGAAAAACATGAAAAATAGGGTGAAAGAGATAAAGGAAAAAGCAGAGACGCTGGAGAAAGCACCATCTGTTTTGATTTTGGAAAAAGGAATGGATGGTTTCATTAATTATGGGGAAGATAGTCTTGCTGGAGATATGGTAAGGCAGATTGGTGGAATTCTTGCGAAGCAGGAAAGCGGAGTGTTGACAGCAGAGGAGGTTGTTCAGGCAAATCCAGATGTTCTTTTTATTACATATACCCCCTATTTAGATGATGATCAAGAATTGATAAAAGAGGAAAAAGCGGATTTATTTTTAGAGGACGACGTATTTGCTGAAATGGAAGCGGTGAAGAATAAGAAAGTAATTCCAGTAATGTTAAATGAAATCTTTGCTAGCGGTGTACGCACACAGGATGGTGTAGAAACATTGGCTGAGGGAATGTTTTCAGAAGAAAAATAGATTGTGAAAAAAGATTTACCACCCTTTGAAACCTTGTCT